>MGCE01000043.1:0-1472 GCA_001790315.1 Candidatus Rokubacteria bacterium RIFCSPLOWO2_02_FULL_72_37
CTCCTGCGGCCGCTCGACACCGTAGAACGCGGCGCGCCCGTAGGGCGGATCGCTGAAGTAGATCCCGCCGTCGCTCCGGCAGACGACGTCGTTGGGGCTGTTGAGCTGCTTGCCCCGCCAGTGGGTCGCGAGCGGCACGATGCGGCCGTCGGGCTCCGTGCGCGTCAGCCGACTCGTGGCGTGCTCGCACGCGACGAGCCGGCCCTGCCGGTCCCAGACGAGGCCATTGGACATGTTGCACGGCCGGCGGAAGGTCGTGACGCCGTCCGCGGCCGACCAGCGGCGCAGGTGGTCGCCGGGCATGTCGCTGAAGAGCAGGAACCTGCCCGTCGGGTGCCAGACGGGCCCCTCCGTGAACAGGAACCCGGTGCCCAGCTTCTCGAACGCGTCGCTCACTTCTTGACGGGCTGTCCGGGCTTGCCGGCCGCGTACCAGTCCGCGGGCGGGACGTCCTCGAAGACGACCCACACGGCCTCGCGCGGGAGCTTGCACACCTCGGCGATGGTGTCGGTCACGCGCCGAGCGATCTCGTCCTTGCGATCCTTCCCGTGGCCTTCGTACAGGCGGATGTTGACGAATGGCATCGCGACCTCCGGTGACGGGCTGCTGTCGACAAGCGGGCAAACGGTAGCACGAGGAGACGCGCGAGCACAACCGGGGGACCCCGGCCGACATCCGGGGCGTGCCACGCCAGACGTTCTATCAACTGCCGGGACGCCATGAAGGTTTCGCGGCGGTTCGGGGAACTCCGCGTCGCCGCCTCGTGTTGTCGGCGTGGTGGCTCGCATCGCGAGCTGCGATTCGACGCGCGGAGGAGACAAGGAAATGAGAAGACTCGGACACGCGACGTTGGCCATGCTGGCGCTGCTCCCGCTCGCGCTCGCCGCGGACCCGGCGGCAGCGGACGACACGGTGCAGTGGAAGGACATCGTCGGCATCGTGCAGGCGAAGAACGTGGTGGGCGCCGGACTCGGCCAGGTCACGGGCGGGGCGCAGCCGTGGACGACCGCGGGAGGTCTGGCGAACGTCGACCTGGCGACGGGCCAGGTTCACTTCGTCGTCAAGGGACTCGTCTTCGCCGGCGGCAACGCCGTCGGCAGGCCGGGCGCCGTCACCGAGGTCAAGGGGACGCTCTTGTGCGACACCGACGGCAGTGCCGCTCCCGACACCCAGGTGGTGGATACGGCCCTGGTGCCGCTGAGCTCCAGGGGCGACGCGGAGTTCACCGGTCCTGTCGGTCCGATCCCGGGCGTCTGTTTCAGCGAGCCCGACATCGCGTTTCTGATCCGGACCGGCGGGGGCGCCTGGATCGCGAACGGCGCGATCCTCTCCCGCTGAGCGATCGCGCACCCGTCGGCCCGACTCCGCGTGTCGCGCTCGACATGACTTCGAGGACGGCGGACGGGTCCTGTCGCCGGGTGCGGTCCCCTGCGGTCCTCGCGGAACATATCCCCCGGTGGGGCCCTTCCGCT
>MGCE01000043.1:1491-9341 GCA_001790315.1 Candidatus Rokubacteria bacterium RIFCSPLOWO2_02_FULL_72_37
GGTGGGGCCCTTCCGCTGCGGTCCTCGGGGACCGCACCCGGCGCCACCCGTCCGGCTCCCTCGGCAGCCGTTCACGAATAATCCGCGCTAGCACTCCCAGCCGGACTCGCCGGTGTACGGGTAGACCGCCTCGCCGATCTTCGGCTGGCGGGCGTCCTCGAAACGTCCCCCCTTGGAGACCGAGAGATAGTCCACGCCAGCCTCCGCGAAGCGCAGGCCGAACCACACCGCGTCCTCGAGCGGGCTGCCGCCGGCCACGACCTCGTCGCCCAGGTAGCGGACGCCGACGACC
This sequence comes from Candidatus Rokubacteria bacterium RIFCSPLOWO2_02_FULL_72_37, assembly GCA_001790315.1. Taxonomy (GTDB): domain Bacteria; phylum Methylomirabilota; class Methylomirabilia; order Rokubacteriales; family CSP1-6; genus GWA2-73-35. Next base: position 1,784 of record MGCE01000043.1, read on the forward strand.
CGGTCGCGGCCGACGCGCGCCCGCACCGCGGCCAGGACCTCGAGCGGCAGGCGCACGCGCTCGGCGAGCGAGCCGCCGTACCCATCGCGGGCACCCAGGTGCGCTCGCGGACCTGGAGCGGGCCGAGCGTGATCGGGGAGTAGAGGCGCGCTCGCGCCGCCTCCTCGCGCGTCGGCCAGCGGACCGTCGGCAGCGGGTGACGGACGCGCCGGGCCGCGCCCGCGCTCACGCGTGCTTCGTCGGGTCCCAGGGGATCACGTCCGCCTGACGGAGCACGTAGCGCTGGATCTTGCCCGTCTCCGTCCGCGGAAGCTTCTCGACGAACTCGACCGCCCGCGGGTACTTGTACGGCGCGAGCTCGCGCTTGACGTGCTCCTGCAGCTCGGCGACGAGCTCGATCGACGGCGCGCGCCCGGCCGCGAGGACGACGAACGCCTTGGCGATGAAGCCCCGCGTGGCATCCGGCGCGGCCACCACCGCGGATTCGGCGACGGCCGGATGCTCGTCGAGCACGTGCTCGATCTCGGGCCCGGGGATCTTGTACCCGCCGGAGACGATCATGTCGTCCGAACGGCACTGGTAGAAGAGGTAGCCGTCGCCGTCGCGCACGTAGACGTCCCCCGTGACGTTCCAGCCGCCGAACCGGACGTACTCGGCCTGCCGGTCCGCCTTGCGCCAGTACTTGCAGCCGGTCGGGCCCTTGATCGCGATGAGCCCGGGCTGTCCCGGCGGAACCTCCCGGCCCGCGTCGTCCACGACGCGGCAGTCGTAGCCCGACACGGGGACGCCCGTGGCGCCCGGACGCACGCGCCCGGGGAGCGAGGAGACGAAGATGTGGAACATCTCGGTCGAGCCGATGCCGTCGAGCAGCTCGACGCCCGTGACCTTCTTCCACGCCTCCCACGTCGCCGCCGGCAGCGGCTCGGCCGCCGAGACGCCGAGCCGGAGGCTCCCGAGGTCGAAGCGCCGCGCGAGGTCGGGGACGCCGAGCATGAGCCGGTAGGAGGTCGGCGCGCAGAAGCCGATCGTCACCCGCTGGGTCGCGAAGGTCTCGAGCATCGTCTCGGGCGCGAACGGCCCGCTCAGGACCGTCGAGGCACCGAAGCGGAACGGAAAGACGAGAAGGCCGCCGGTGCCGAACGTGAACGCGAGGGTCGGATGGCCGCCGAAGCGGTCGTCCTCCGAGGGGGCGAGCACGTGCCGGGCGTAGGAGTCCGCCGACGCGAGGATGTCCCGGTGGACGTGGGCGCAGCCCTTCGGCACACCGGTCGAGCCCGAGGTGTACGCGATCATCGCCAGCTCGTCGCGGTCGGTGTCGGCCGCGCTGAACCGCTCGGCCTCGCCGGTCATGAGGCCGGCGAGGGTCACGTCGCCGCCGCGCGCGTCGCCGGCGATGACGAGCTTCCGCAGCACCGGCGCCTGGGCCTGGGCCCGCTCGAGCTCGGCGCGCAGGCCGCCCCACACGATCGCCACGCGCGTGCCGGCGTCGGCGGCGATGTACGCGAGCTCCCGCGCGCGCAGCATCGGCATCGTGCCGACGGTCACGACGCCGAGCTTCTGGCAGGCGAGCCAGGCGAGGATGAACTCGGGCACGTTCGGCATCCGCAGGAGCACGCGGTCGCCGCGGTCGAGCCCCATCGACCGCAGGCCGTGGCAGAGCTGATTGACCTGCTTCGCCAGCGCACCGTACGTGAGCGTGCGCGGGCCCGCGTGGATCGCGGGCCGGCCCGCCCGCCCGCCCTCGGCGTTGGCGTCGAGAAGCTCGGCGGCCACGTTCAGCTTGAGCGGGTAACGCAGCTCCGGCAGCGTGTAGACGCGCTCGGGCCAGAGCTCGGGCGCCGGGAGCGACTCGGTGACGCCGGGGATCATGGCAGGCAGGCGAACCCGTCGATCTCGAGCATGCAGCCGTCGGCGGCGTCGTAGAGATCGCGCGCGCCGACGAGCGTCATCGCGGGGAAGTGCCTGCCGAAGTACTCGCGGTAGACGGCCCCGATCGCCTTGCCCTGGCGCTTGTAGTCGTCGGCGTCGAGGACGTAGATCGTGAGCTTGACGACGTCGGTCAGCTGCCCGCCGGCGGCCGCGACGACCGTGCGGAGGTTCCCGCACACCTGGCGGAACTGGGCGACGAGGTCGCCCTTGCCGACGGTCCGGCCGTCCGCGTCCTTCGCGACCTGGCCCGCGAAGAACAGGAGGCGCCCGCCGCGCGTCTCGACGCCGTGCGTGTAGCCGACGGCCTTCATGAGCGTCGCCGGATTGTGGAAGTGCAGCTCGCGTGCCATGGGAGCCTCCTTCAGGGCGGCGGAGCGCCGTCGAGCACGATGGTCTCGCCGTTCGTCTCCAGGCCCTCGCGGGCGAGCGCCAGCGCGATCTCGCGGCCGATGCCGCGCCCGCCGCCGGTGACGAGTGCGACGCGACGCGGAGGTGCGGACGTCACGGGCTCTCGACGCAGAAGAGGAAGAACAGCGGCCGGGTCCCCGACGCGGTGTCCCGGGCGCCGTCGCTGAGGCATCGTACGCGCGGCGGGCTCGACGGCGCGGGAGCGTTGCCGCCCCCGGCGGTGGCGCACGCGGCGACGAGGAGCGAGACGAACAACCACGCGACCGCCCGCGCGCGGGGATTCATGCGGCCATTCTAGCCCGGGTTCGTGTATATATGGCTCGCGATTCATGGCGCGCGCATACTCGAAGACCACGCTCGTCGATGCCGTGGGCCGCCTCCGGCCCGGCATGCGCGTCCTGCTGCCGCCCGGCTGCGGCGAGCCGGTCGCGCTGGTCGGCGAGATCTGCCGCCAGTCGGAGCGGCTCTCCGACCTGACGCTGCTCGGGGGTATCCACCTCGGCGACTACCCCTTCGCGCGGCCCGAGCACTCGGCGCTGCGCACCGCGACGTGGCACATGTCGCCGCAGCTGGAGGACGCGCGCGCCCGGGGCCGCGTCGAGTTCGTCCCGATGCGGTACTTCGACGTGGTCAGCGAGTTCGCCCAGGGCGGCGCCTGGGCGCCCGACTGCGTGCTCGTGCACACCGCGCCGCCGGACGCGCGCGGCTATCTGAGCCTCGGCGTGGCGGTGGGCGTGACGCTGCCCGCGGCGCGCCGCGCGCCGCTCGTGATCGCCCAGGTGAACCCGGCGATGCCGCGTGCGCTCGGCAACGCCTTCCTCCACGCGAGCCAGATCGACCTGCGGGTGGACGTCGACGAGCCGCTCCTGCAGTACCCGCCGGCGGTCGTCGGCGAGACCGAGCGGAGGATCGCCGCGCACGTGGCGGCGCTCGTGCCGGACGGGGCCACGGTCCAGGTGGGCGTGGGCGCGATCCCGCAGGCCGTTCTCGAAGCCCTGAGCGGCCATCGTGACCTCGCGCTCCACTCGCTGCTCGTGGACGCGTCGGTGTCCCTCGTCGAGAGCGGAGTGGTGACGTGCGCGGCGAAGACGCTGCATCGCGGGCGGATGGACATCGCCGAGGCGATGGGGACCCGGCGCCTCTTCGACTTCCTGCACGAGAACCCACGGGTGAACATGGAGTCGTCGGCGTTCGTCCACGACCCCGAGACGGTCGCGCGTCTCGACGGGTTCGTGGCGATCAACTCCGGGCTGGAGGTGGATCTCACCGGGCAGGTCACGGCCGAGAGCCTGGGTCCGCGTCAGGTGGCCGGGATCGGAGGGCAGTTCGACTTCGTGCTCGGCGCCTCGCGATCCCGCCGGGGCGCCGCCATCATCGCGTTGCCCTCGACCGGGCGCAAGGGCGCGGTGTCGCGCATCGTTCCCCGGCTCGGGGCCGGCGCCAACGTGACGAGTCCACGCTTCCTGGCGGACTGGGTCGTGACGGAGCACGGTGCGGCGCGGCTCCGGGGGCAGGGGGCGCGGGGTCGGACCGAGGCGCTGATCGCCGTGGCCGATCCCCGCTTCCGGGAGGGGCTCGCGCGCGATGCTACTTCTTGAGGGCGTCGATCTTCTCGAAGATCTCCTCGTTCGTCGGGAACCGGTAGGTCGTCTGGTTCGAGTAGGCGACGTTACCGTCGATCGCGACCTCGAAGATGCCTCCGGCGCCCTCCTTCAGGCGGGCGGTGATGCCGTACGCGTCCTTGATGGCGGCCTGCAAACTGGAGGCCTGGGGCAGGTAGTTTCACTCGCCGCAGTACAGGATCTCGATGTCCATCGCGCGCTCCTCCTTTCGGGACGTCTCATCTTAGTATGACGGCCGCGGGCTGTCAGGAGATTCCTTGATCCCCATCCTGATCGACACGGACCCGGGCATCGATGACGCGCTCGCCCTGCTGCTCGCCTGGGGCTCCAGCGAGCTCACGGTGGGGGCGATCACCACCGTGGCGGGCAACGTCCCCGTCGACGTCGCCACCACCAACGTCTTGCGCCTGCTCGCGCTACGCCGCCCCGACCCGGCGCCCGTGGTCGGGGAGGGGGCGCCCGCGCCGCTCGCGCGCGCGCTCCTCACTGCGAGCGGCTACCACGGCGAGGACGGGCTGGCCGATCTCACGGACTGGCCGGAACCCGCGCGGCCCGCCGTCCTGCTCGACGCCATCTCGCTGATCGTGGACGCGGCGCGCCGCCTGCAGAGGACGCTCACGATCGTCGCGCTCGGGCCCCTCACGAACCTGGCCCTCGCGCTGAAGGCCGACGCCGAGGCGCTCTCACTCGTCGGCCGCGTCGTGGCGATGGGCGGCGCCGTGGACGTGCCGGGAAACGTCACGCCCGAGGCCGAGTTCAACTTCCACGTGGATCCGGAAGCGGCGCACCGCGTGCTGGCGGCGGGCCTGTCGCTCGACCTGGTGCCGCTCGACGCCACCCGCCAGGCGGTGCTCCCGCGCTCCGGGATGCGCTCTGCGCTCGGCCGGGCGCCGGGCCACCTGGCGACGCGCATCCAGGCCTTCAGCGAGCGGGGCTTCCGCATCGACCACGCGGGCGGCGCGCAGGGCCTGGTGCTCCACGATCCGCTCGCGCTCGCCGTCGCGGTCGACCCGACGCTCGCGGAGTGGGAGTGGGCGCACCTCGCGATCGGTCCCGACGGCGAGACGCTCCGCGGCACCGGTCGGCCGAACTGCCGCGTGGCGCGGCGCGTGGACACAGATCGCTTCCTCCGGTTCTTCCTGGATCGCCTGTGCCCCGCGTCCTGATCGTCGGCTCGGCGAACGTGGACCTCGTGGTGGCGACGTCGCGGTTGCCGCGGCCGGGCGAGACGGTGTCGGGGGGCACGCTGCTGGTCGCCCACGGCGGCAAGGGCGCCAACCAGGCGGTCGCGGCCCGCCGCCTCGGCGCCGAGGTGCGCCTGATCGCCTGCGTCGGCGACGACGGGTCCGGCAGCGCCGTGCGCGCGGCGCTCGCGGCCGAGGGCATCGGCGTCGAAGGCGTCCACGTGACGGCGGGCGCGGCCACCGGCACCGCGCTGATCGTGGTCGACGCCGAGGGGCGGAACCAGATCGCGGTGGCGCCCGGCGCCAATCGCCTGTTGACGCGAAGCCTGGTCGAGGCCCGTCGCGAGGACGTCGCGTGGGCGGACGTCGTCGCGTGCCAGCTCGAGACGCCGCTCGAGACCGTCGCCTGGGTGCTCACCGAGGCGCGCCGCTGCGGGGCGACGACGGTGCTGAACCCCGCGCCGGTACCGGACCCGCCGCTCGACTTCCTCGACACGGTCGACTACCTGACGCCGAACGAGGGCGAGGCGTCACGCCTCGCCGGCGGCGCCGGCGGCGACCCGGCCGGCGCGGCCGCGGCGCTGCGCGCGCGCGGCGCGGGCGCCGTGATCGTCACGCTCGGCGGCGCCGGCGCGCTCGCGTGCACGGCCGAGGGCGAGACGCGCGTCCAGGGGTATCCCGTGGCGGTGGTGGACACGACGGCCGCCGGCGACGCGTTCAACGGCGCGCTGGCGGTGGCCCTCGCCGAGCGCCGTCCGCTGGGGGCCGCCCTGCGCCTGGCCTGCGCGGCGGGCGCCCTCGCGTGCACGCGGCGCGGCGCGCAACCGTCCCTGCCCACGCGGGCCGAGGTCGGCGCGCTCCTGGAGCCGCCTTAGAGAGAACGCGGCCCCGAGGGTTGGCTCGTCGTCGTGGATCTCAAGCTGGAGCGAGGCCTCGACCTGGAGATCGGTGTGCGGCCACGGTTCGAGGTGCTCCCGCGGACGAAGTGGCTGAACTGCGCGGGTACTGGACGACGCGGGATCGGGCGGCGAACGTGCGGCCGTTCAGACTGGCGGCGGAGGTTCTGAGCGTGATCGAGGCGGGTGTCAGTCCAGAAGCGATGTTGACGAATTGTTGGGGTTAGGCAAGAATGCCAGCCGGCTGGCACCGGTTACATCAAGACGAAATCTCCGCTCACGCAGCAGGGCTACATGACCGCACTGGAGAGAGAAAGATATGACCAGGGATCTGCTCCAGCCCACCGACCGAGTGGACTACGTTCCGATCACGCGGCGCGAGCCCCTGCCGCTTCCCGATGGCGCACGCATTGTCGTCTGGCCCTGTGTGAACGTCGAGCACTGGGTTATCGACGAGCCGATGCCGCGCACGGTGGTCAATCCGCCCGGCGGCATCGCGAAGAGTGTGCCCGACATTCCGAACTGGGCGTGGCACGAATACGGCCAGCGTGTCGGGTTCTGGCGGATCAAGCGGATCTTCGACGACTTCGGCGTCGCTGGCTCGCTCGTGATGAACGCCTCGGTGTGTGACGCCTACCCGCAGATCGTCGACGCCTGCATGGAGGCGGGTTGGGACACGCTCGGCCACGGCTACGTTCAGAAGGCGTTGCCCGCGGTGCCGGATCAGCGGGAGATGATCCATCGCGTGTACGATCGTATCAAGCGTCACACCGGAAAGCCGCCCCGCGGGTGGCTCAGCCCGGCGCTTGCCGAGACCCACGACACCGTGGACTGGCTGCACGAGGCCGGCTTCGAGTACGTGGCCGACTGGGTGCTGGACGATCAGCCCGTGGACCTACGCACCAAACACGGCGTGATGGTCAGCCTGCCGTACACGCAGGAGTTGAACGACGTCGCGATGATCCTCATCCAGGGCCACCGCGCCGCCGAGTACGCCGACCGCGCCATCGACCAGTTCGAGCAGTTGCTGTCGGAGTCGGCCGAAGCAACGCGGCTCATGTGCTTCACGCTTCATCCCTACATCATGGGCGTAGCGCACCGGGCCAAGCACGTGCGCCGGATCTTCGAGCACGTGGCCAACCGCATGGATGTGAAGATCTGGACGGGCGCGCAGATCCTCGACTGGTATCTGGGACTCCGCGGCCGCCGGCGAGCTTAGTCGGCGCGCCTAGCTTGCGGGAGCCGCGCGCGGAACGCGGCCACGCGCCCGAGGGCGCTCGCGACGCGCTCGGGGTCGAGCCGGCCTCGTCGGAGCGCGTGCCGGAGGGCCGCCACCGCGACCTCGGGCGCGGTGCGGTGGTCGGGCAGCCGGTCGTCGGCGATCAGCAGCAGGTCCACGCCGGCGGCGAGCGCGAGCACCGCGGCGTCGCCGAGCCCGTAGCGCTCCTCGATCGCGCGCATGCGGAGATCGTCACTCACCACGAGCCCGTCGAAACCGAGCTCGCGCCGGAGCAGCCCC
>MGCE01000044.1 GCA_001790315.1 Candidatus Rokubacteria bacterium RIFCSPLOWO2_02_FULL_72_37
CGCGGCTTCCGGTCGCTCACGCACAACGAGCTGACGCAGATGGCCGGGCGCGCGGGGCGCCGTGGGATCGATGCGGAGGGCCGATGCGTGATCGCGCTCGACGCGCGCGACGGCCTGGAGGCCGTCTTCCACGTGATCGACGCCGCGCCCGAGCCGATCGAGAGCCAGTTCAAGCTCGGCTACGGCTCGGCGGCGCTCCTGCTCTCGACGGGGGCCCCGCCCGAGGCGCTCCGGCGCCGGATCGAGTCCTCGTTCGGCCAGTACCAGAACCTCCGGCGCATCCGCGACATGGAGGGCGAGGTGCGACGTCTCGAGGCCGCGCGCGACGAGGCCGGCGGCTACACGGCGCCGTGCGGCGAGTTCGACCGGATCGGCCGCTACCGCCGGGCGCGCCAGGAGGTCGAGGCGCGGCGCCGGGCCCTGGGGCGCGGCGGTCACCGGGGCGAGAAGAGCGTCGTGGAGGCCGAGCCCGGCAGGCTGGTGCTGGTGCGCCGCAAGGGCGCGCCCACGCTCGCCCTCATCCTCGCGGTGCACGCGATCCGCGGGCACCGCGTGCTCGTCGACGCGCTGCTGCCGCACGGCGCGGTCGCCCGCGTCAAGAGCGGCGTGATCAAGCGGGTGTTCTGGGCGACACCGCCCGTCGGCGTGCCGCGCGAGACCCGCGCGCCGCGGGGCCCGGGCCGAGAGGCCGGACGGGAGCCGCGGGGACTCGGCGCCCTGGCCGCGCAGCTCGCGCGGCTCTCGGTCAACGAGCTGGTGGAGCGCGAGCGGGCGCAGGGGCCCGAGGCGGCCCTCGGGGCGATCGAGTGCCACCGCTGTCCCTGGGGCGCCCAGCCACGCTGCGACCGTGCGTGGCGGGAGCTCGAGACGGTCGCGGAGCGCCTGGCAGTCCGCGCGGGACAGCTCGAGCAGTACCGGGGCGCGTACTGGCAGGAGTTCCTGCGTGTCGTCGAGGTACTCGAGCAGTTCGGCGCGGTCCGCGGCCTGGTCCTCGAGGCCAAGGGCCGGCTGATCGCCTCCCTGCGCCACGACAACGAGTTGCTGCTCGCCGAGAGCGTCGCCCGTGGGATCTTCGCCGATCTCGCGGCGCCGGAGGCGGCGGCGGTGTGCTCGGCGCTGATCGAGGAGGCGCGTTCCGGCGAGCCGAACATCGCCCGACAGTTCCTGCGGAAGCGCCCGAAGCTCCGACGCAAGCTCGACCAGCTCGCGGCCGTGGCCGACGTGGTCCACGAGGCGCAGCGTCAGCGCCACCTCCGGATGCCCGTCGCGGTCCACCCCGGCTTCGTGCCCGCCGTCTTCCGCTGGGCGTCCGGGGAGGACGACTGGAGCGGCATCGTCGAGGAGTCGTTCGGAGGGCACGAGGGCGACCTGATCCGCGCGATGCGGCGGCTCATCGACCTGCTCCGGCAGCTCGCCGAGAGCGCCGAGGTGCCGGCGGAGACGGGTCGGCTCCTGGCCCAGGTCTCGCGGACCATCGATCGCGGGATCGTCCTGGAGTCGGCCCTGATATGATGCGGGGCGTGCGCTCCCGAGTCGCGCCGCTGGCCCTGCTCCTCGTGTCCCTGTCGGCCTGCGCGTCGCTCACGACGACCGAGCAGCGCTCGACCCAGGGGCCGCGGGCCGAGGAGATCTGGACGGCGAGCGTGATGCTCTCCGCCGGTCGCGAGCCCAGCTTCGACGAGAAGCGGCACTGGGACAACCAGCTCGACGAGAAGATCGCCGACTACCTCCGCCGGCACGCGGAGGTCGCCAACTCGCTCGAGGTGTCGACGTTCCGCTTCCTGCGGCAGGTGACGGTCGGCATGACCAAGGAGCAGATCCAGATCCTCCTGGGACCGCCCGCGGCGGCCACCACCGACTCCGCCGAGGTCGAGAAGCTCGCGCGCGGCTACTGGCCGGCGGTGAAGGCGAGCGGCGCCAAGGAAGCGTGGGTCTACCCGCAAGGCTGGCGGCTCTACTTCGCCGACGCGCGCGTCGTCGACATCACGCAGTATCTCGAGCGCAAGTAGTCCCCCGGCTCCTGGAGATCCCATGATCGAGTCCCGTCTGATCGTCACGAAGCAGACGCCCCTCGCCAGCCGCGGCATGGTCGCGGCGGAGCACCCCCTCGGCGCCCGGGTGGGCGCCAGCGTCCTCGCGGCCGGAGGCAACGCCGTCGACGCCGCGGTGGCGACCGCCTTCGCGATGACGGTGGCGGAGCCCTTCATGTCCACGATCGCGGGCTCGGGGACGATGCTGATCCACCTCGCGCGGAAGGCCGAGACCGTCGCTCTGGACTTCAACGGTCAGGCCCCCGCCCGCGCCCGGGACGGCATGTTCCGGGTCGTCGGCGGCGTCTCGGACGGCCTGTTCGCCTGGCCCCGCGTCGAGGGCGCGGCGAACGAGTTCGGGTACCTGTCCGTCGCGGTGCCGGGCTCGGTCGCCGGGCTGGCGCGCGCGCTCGAGCGGTACGGCACCATGGAGCTCCGCGATGTCCTCCGACCGGCGATCGCGCTCGCGCGCGAGGGATTCGTCCCGGACTGGTACCAGGCCCTCACGACCGCGCGCTACCTGGAGGAGCTGATGGCGTTTCCCGAGACGGCGCGAGCGTACCTGCGCGCCGGGCGCGCCATCCATCGTCCGCCGTCCCTCGAGCCCGGCGAGCGCGTGACGTACCCCGACCTCGCGCGGAGCCTCGAGCTGATCGCGCGCGACGGGCCCGATGCGTTCTACCGCGGCGAGCTCGCGCAGGCGATCGACGAGGAGATGGCGGCGCACGGCGGGCTCCTCACCCGGGAGGACCTCGCGGCCTACGAGGTCCGGGTGAACCCGCCGCTCCGCGGCAGCTATCGCGGCCTCGAGCTGGCGTTCTCGCCGGGCGCGACGGGCGGGATCACGGCGCTCGAGATCCTCAACCTCCTCGAACAGTTTCCGGCGAAGTCCGTCGGCGGGGACACGAGCGGCGGACTCCACCTGCGCGCCGGCGCGGTCCGTCGGGCGTTCGCGGACCGCTTCGCGCACCTCGGCGACCCGCTGCGTGTCGAGGCGCCGTGGGATCGCCTCGCGGACAAGGGCCACGCGCGCGCCGTCGCCGCCGAGCTCCGTCGCCGGCGGACACCCGGGCAGGCGCGACCACGACCGGTCCGCCGGGGCGACGCGGGCGGGTGCACGACGCACGTCTGCGTGGTCGACCGCCAGCGCAACCTGGTCTCACTGACGCACACCGCCGTGTCGCTCTTCGGCTCCCGCATCGTCGTGCCCCGGACCGGCATCCTATTGAACAACGGCATGATCTGGTTCGACCCCGAGCCCGGCAAGCCGAACTCGGTGGGCCCGCGCAAGCGCGCGCTCGTGAACATGGTGCCCGTCCTCGCGTTCCGCAAGGGCGAGCCGTACCTCACCCTGGGGGCCCCGGGCGGCCGCAGGATCATCTCGGCGATCCCCCAGGTGATCGCGACCCTCGTCGACGCCGGCGGCCCGCTGCAGGCGGCGATCGAGGCGCCGCGCCTGCACACGGAAGGCCGCGAGCTGCTCGTCGACGCTCGCGTGGGCGCCCGGGTCCTCGCCGGGCTCCGCCGCCTGGGCCACGACGTGGTCGCTCGCGAGGAGACGTACGCGACCCTGAACTTCGCCAAGCCCGTCGGCATCCGCGCGGGACGGCGCGGGCTCGAGGCCGGCCTCGATCCCCTGCGCCCCGCCGCGGCCGCGGGGCACTGAACCCCGCCCGCGACGCGGGCGAACGACACAGGAGGTCGACATGGCGGTACTCGAGGACAAGGTCATCGCGAGCTGGACGTACAAGAAAGGCGCGCTCGACCAGAAGACGGCCGCGCTCTGCTACCTCGCGGCGAACCTCGCCGTGGGCAACACCCACTGAGCGAAGCGCGACCTGGCAGGTGCCAGGGCATCGGGCGCGAGCGAGGACGAGGTGCGGGAGGCGATCAGCTTCGCGATCCGCGCCAACGCGGCGAAGGCGCACGCGGACATCCTGAAGGTCTACGCCGATGGCGGACGTTAGCCTGACCGCCGCCTTCTCGACCGTGCCGGCCGCGGAGGCCGAGGAGATCAAGCGGGTCCTCGTGGAGACGGTCGAGCAGCTCGCGCGTGACGACGGCACGTTCACGCGCGCGAAGCTCGTGTTCACCGAGTCGGACGAGCGCTGCGGGCTCACGGCCGAGCTCGACGGCGTGAAGAAAGAGGGCGTCCCGCTCCAGCTCGACCTCGACCAGCTCGAGGACGCCAAGACCTCCGCGGGGGCGCGGGCCCAGCTCAAGGAGGCGCTCCGGCTCTACTTCCGCCGTGTCGTCGGCAAGTAGCGACGCGGGCCTCGTCCTCTTCGCCTGGCGCGGGTGCCTCTTCCGCGTGCCCGACGGCGTGCAGCCGCCCAAGGCCGGCTCGCTCTTCTTCTGCCGTCACTTCGCCGTGCGCCCGGGCGAGCGCGTGCTGGAGATCGGCGCGGGGCTCGGGCTCGCGGCCGTGCTCGCGGCGAAGGGCGGGGCGCACGTCGTCGCGACCGACGTCGTTCCCGAGGCCGTGGCGGCGCTCCGCGCGAACGCGCTGCTGAACGGCGTCGAGGTGGACGCGCGGCTCGGCGACTGCTGGGCACCCGTGGCCGGCGAGCGCTTCGACCTGATCGGCACCAACCCGCCGCAGATGCCGACACCCCCGGGGCGCGCGCGGTCGGACGCGGCCGCCGCGGCCGACAACGGCGGGGTGGACGGCTGGGAGCTCCTCGACCGGGTGATCCGGGGCGCGCCCGAGCGCCTGCGTCCGGGCGGGCGCCTGGTCTTCACCATCTTCGCCTTCCTGGGACGCAAGACCGCCTGCGCGAAGCTCGAGGCCGTGGGGCTCGCGCCGTCGATCCTCGCGAGCGAGACCCAGGACTTCCCCCGCCTCGCCTACGAGCGGCTCGAGCACATCCGGGCGATGGACGCCGAGGCGACGGTGCCGCGCGACCACACGCCCGCGACCGTCGAGCGCTTCGTCGTGCAGGGCCGGCGGCCGGGCTGAGGGGCGGATGCTCCGGCGGCTGATCGTCAACGCGGACGACTTCGGGCTCACGCGCGGCGTCAGCGCGGGGATCCTCGGCGCCGCCCGGCACGGGATCGTGACGAGCACGACGCTCCTCGTGACCGCCCGCATCCCGGACGAGGAGCTCGCCGCGCTCCATGACTCGGGGCTGGGGGTCGGCGTGCACGTCAACCTCACGCTCGGCCGACCGGTCACGGGTCGCTCCTCGCTCACCGACGCGGAGGGGAGCTTCGTGCGCGACGCGCGGGTGGCCGCGGCGCGCGCGACGGCGCGCGACGTGGAGCGCGAGGTCGACGCCCAGCTCGGGCGCTTCGAGACGCTGCTCGGCCGGCGGCCGACGCACCTGGACAGTCACCACCACGTCGCGCTGCTGGTCCCGGTGCGCGACGTCGTGCTCGCCGCGGCCCGGCGCCTCGGCGTGGCCGTGCGGAGCCAGGACGCGACGGCGCGGGCGCGCGCGCGGAGCGCCGGCCTCCGGACCCCCGATCATTTCTTCGGCGAGTCGGGTCCGGACGCCTACTGGTCGCCGGCGCGCACGCTGATCCGGCTGCGCGCGCTGCCGGTCGGCGTGTCCGAGTTCATGACGCACCCGGGCCTCCTCGACCCGGCACTCGCGTACAGCCGCTATGGGCGTCAGCGCGAGACCGAGCTGGCCGGCGTCGGCACGCCGGCGGCACGCGCCGCCGTGGCGGCGCTCGGCATCACGCTCTGCCACTTCGGCGACCTGTGATGACCGTCCTCCTCGGGGTCGACGTCGGCGGCACGATCACATCCACGGGCGCGGTGACGGTCGACGGCGAGATCCTCGTCGAGCGGCGCGCGCCGACCCACGGCGAAGGCCCCGGCCGCGCGCTCGCGACGCTGCTCGGGCTGATCGCGGACGTGCGTCGCGCCGCCGAGAGGCGGGGAAGCGCGGTCACGGCGATCGGCGTCGGCGTCCCGGGGCCCGTGGACACGGTCGCGGGGCGCGTCGGCGAGCACGTGCCGCACGTGCCCGAGCTCGCGGGCCGGCCGCTCGCCGCCGAGCTCGGGACGCACAGCGGACTGCCGGCGTTCGTGGACAACGACGTGAACGCGCTGGCCCTGGGCGAGTGGATGTTCGGCGCCGGCCGCGGCGCGCGCTCGCTCGTCGTGCTGGCGCCGGGCACGGGCTTCGGCGCCGGCATCGTCCTCGACGGGCGTCTGGTGCGGGGCATCGCCGGCTTCGGCGGCGAGCTCGGCCACACCCCGATCAAGTTCGACGGTCCGCCGTGCTGGTGCGGGGGGCACGGGTGTTTGGCGGTCTACGCGAGCGGGCGCGGGATCGCCGAGGCGGCGCGCGGGCGCGTGGCCGGCGACGCGGACGCTCCGCTCCTGCGCGCGGCCGGCGGCGATCCCCAGGCGATCACGGCGCGGCTGGTGTTCGAGCGGGCCGCCGCGGGCGACGCGCTGGCCGCGGCGGTCGTCGACGAGGCGTGCCAGGCGCTGGGCGCGATGCTCGGCACCGTCGTGAACGGCCTGAATCCCGAGGTGGTGATCGTCACCGGGGGCGTGGCCGCCTCGTTCGCCGCGCGCGAAGCCCGCATCCTCGAAGCGGCCCGCGCGTACGCCTTCGCGCCCGCGCTCGCGGCGACCCGGATCACGATCGTGCCCGGCGACAAGCGCACGAGCATGCGCGGGGCCGCGGCCCTGGCGCTCTACGAGCAGGGGCGCGGGGGGCACGCGTCGTGATACAACAGGGCTCCGGAGGAGGCGCGCGATGAAAGCGATTGCGTTCCGCGGGGTGGGTGACGTCCGGGTCGAGACGGTGGCGGACCCGAAGATCGTCCAGCCGACCGACGTCGTGCTGCGGATCACGACGAGCGCGGTCTGCGGATCGGACCTGCACCAGTACCACGGCCGGGGCGGTGCGCTCGTGCAGCCGGGCGCCGTGATGGGCCACGAGTTCATGGGCGTGGTGGAGGAGGCCGGGCCCGAGGTGCGGACGGTGAAGCGCGGCGACCGGGTCATCGCGCCGTTCTCCGTCTCCTGCGGCCGCTGCGAGTGGTGCCAGCGGAAGCTCCCGACCCAGTGCACCACGACCGAGCGGGCGGTGTTCGGCGGGCGCTGGGGCCACGTCTGGCCCGGCGGCCAGGCCGAGCGCATCCGCGTGCCGTTCGCCGATCACATGACGGAGCCCGTGCCCGCGGCCATGTCGGACGAGGACGCCCTCTTCCTGGGCGACATCCTCTCGACCGGGTTCTTCTGCGCGGAGAACGGGGGCATCCGCCCCGGGGACGCCGTCGCCGTGTTCGGCGCGGGCCCGGTGGGACTCCTCGCGATGCAGTCGGCCCAGCTCTTCGGCCCCGCTCGCGTCTTCGCGGTGGACCGCGTCGACTACCGGCTCGCGCTCGCCCAGGAGTTCGGCGCCGAGCCGGTGAATCTCGATCGGGGCGATCCCGCCGAGCAGCTGCGCCGGCTCACCGGCGGCCGCGGACCCGACGTCGTGCTCGAGTGCGTCGGCCACGAGACGCCGTTCACCCAGGCCATCCAGGCCGTGCGCGCGGGCGGGACGGTGTCGTCCGTCGGCGTCTACGTCGAGGCGAACATGGGTTTCCCGGCCCGCGAGGCCTTCTTCAAGGACCTGAACCTCCGCATGGGCATCTGCAACGCGCGCAACTACATGGTGCCGCTCATGCCCCTCGTGGAGGGCGGCAAGCTCCGCCCGGCGCGGATCGTGACGCACACGATGCCGCTCGCGGACGCGCCGAAAGGCTACGCGATCTTCGACAAGAAGGAAGACCGCGCGATCAAGGTGCTGCTCAAGC
>MGCE01000045.1 GCA_001790315.1 Candidatus Rokubacteria bacterium RIFCSPLOWO2_02_FULL_72_37
CACCGTGCCCTCGGGAGCACCCTCTTGCGCCAGCCCGCGCAAGACGGCGTTGGTCGATGGGACCGAGTCGAGCAGCCTGAGCTCGCGGCCCACGGTCCTGCCCGACAGCTGCTTTCGAATCAGGTCGACGTCCAGATCCACGCATCCGGAGGGACGCAACGACGATGCCAACAGGCACCTCAACGATTTCACAGTGTTCGAGGACGCGACCAGCCGTGCCGGTGGGGTGCGGGCGCCTCAACGGTGCGCATCGGCCACATGCGGCGCCCCTGCCTCGAGCTCGTCCTCCGGCCCGACGCCGAAGACGGGTGCGGACACGATGATCTCAGTGAGCCGCATGACCCTGCTCCCCGTGGGCGAACCGGCTCGACGCGCGGCGGCCGGCGTCGAGGGCGCCGAGTCCCTCGGCCTCGTAGCAGGCGACCCAGTGATCGAGATGGTTCAGGAACGTCGCCGTGAACGCGTTGCGGTCGACGCGGCGTCCCGCCACACGACGCGGATGCCACTCGGCGCCGACCGAGAGGATCACGTACTGCGCCCCGTGCGCGGTCACCGTGCACTCCGCCGCGTCGGGCGCGTCGGCGACGGCGAGCGTCTCGGCCAGCGCGCGCGCGGCGAGGGGCGCCAGGCCGACCGCCGCGCGCAACGGGAGGTCCGGCTGGAGGACCACCGCGAGGTGCAGGCTCGCCCGCTCACACACTCCTCCTCCTCGTCGTGTCTCGCCGCGTCGCCTCACCGCAGCGACGACAGGTACGCGCCGAGCGCGCGGATCTGCTCTTCGGTGAGCTCGAGCTTCGGCATGTGCGCGCGCGGCCGCTGGGCCGATGGGTCGCGCAACCAGCGCTCGATCTCGTCGAGCCCCCACTTGGCCCCGACCCGCGTGAGGGCGGGCCCGATGGGGGTCCCCATCGCGCCAACGGTGTGGCAGCCGTGGCAGCCGCTCTCGGTGAAGAGCCGTCGCCCCGCCTCGACCCGTCTGGCGGGTGCCGGCATGTCGTCGGCGCCGACCGCGCACGCGGAGCTGAGACACACGACCGCAAGGACCAGCGCGAACGCTCGTGACCTCACGGAATCCCTCCGAGCCGGCCGCGCACGTCGATCGCCAGCGCGCCGGCGGCGCCGACGAGCAGCGGGTTCAGCTCGAGCTCGAGCAGCCGGGGCTCGTCGGCGACGAGCAGGGCGAAGCGGCAGATGACGTCGGCCAGCGCGTCGAGGTCGGCGCGCGGGCGCCCCCGCGCGCCCCGAAGCGCGGGCGCCAGCCGGAGCTCGTCGATCATCGCGCGGGCCTCGTGGAGGCCGAGCGGCGCCAGCCGCGTCACGGTGTCGGCGAGGACCTCGACGTAGATGCCGCCTGCGCCGAGCACGACGAGCGGGCCGAATTGCGGGTCGCGCACGGCGCCGAGCAACATCTCGAGGCCGTCGGCCGGCGCCATGCGCTGCACGAGAATCCCCGCCAGGCGCGCCGTGGGCCGCGCGGC
This sequence comes from Candidatus Rokubacteria bacterium RIFCSPLOWO2_02_FULL_72_37, assembly GCA_001790315.1. Taxonomy (GTDB): domain Bacteria; phylum Methylomirabilota; class Methylomirabilia; order Rokubacteriales; family CSP1-6; genus GWA2-73-35. The sequence continues at coordinate 1,479 of MGCE01000045.1, forward strand.
GCCGACGCGGGCGAGCAGCGCGTCCGCGGCCGCGGCCGCCTCCTCCGGCGCGACGCCGAGCTGCACGCCGCCGACCTCCGTCTTGTGGGAGATGTCGGGCGAGAGGATCTTGAGCGCGACCGGCCCGCCGAGTGTCCGGGCGGCCTGGGCGGCGCCCGCGGCGTCCGCCGCCGCGCGCGCCCCGAGAACCGGCACGCGGTACGCCTCGAGCAGCGGGGCCCCCTCGAGCAGGCCGAGCGGCGCGGACCCCGAGGCGGCGAGCCGGCTCACGTGGGCGCGCGCGCCCACGCGGTCCACCGGCGGCGCGAACGCGAGGCGCGGCAGGGCGCGGCGCTCGGCGAGCGCCACCATCCCGGCGAGTGCCTGCACCGCGCGCTCGGGAAACGTGTAGCACGGCACGCCACCCTCCTCCAGGCTCTGCGCGCCGGGCCGGACCCGCCCGCCGCCCGCGAACACCGCGAGCACCGGCCGCCGCCAGCCGCGCGTGGCGCCCAGAATCACGCGCGCGACGCCGACAGCGTCGGTGGCCGCCTGCGGCGCCAGCAGGACGAGGTGCGCAGCGTCGCCGTCACCGAGCGCGCCGAGCGCCTGGCCGTAGCGGGCCGCCGTCGCGTCGCCGACGAGGTCCACGGGGTTGCCGAGCGCGGCGTTCGGCGGCAACACGGCCGCGAGCCGCTCCCGGGAGGCGGGCTCGAGGGGGGCGACGTCGAGCCCCGCGGCCCGCGCCGCGTCGGTCGCGAGGATGCCGAGACCACCGCCGTTCGTGACGATGACCACCCGGCGCCCCACGGGCAGCGGCTGCGCGGCGAGCGCGCGGGCCAGGTCGAACAGCTCCTCGAGCGTCTCGGCGCGGATCCCCCCCGCCTGCACGACCGCCGCTTCGAACGCGGCGTCCGACCCGGCGAGCGCACCGGTGTGCGAGGACACCGCGCGGGCGCCCTCGGCGGAGCGCCCGGCCTTCATCAGCACACACGGCTTGCACGCCGCCGCGCGGCGCAAGGTCTCGAAGAACTTCCGGCCGTCGGCGACGCCCTCCACGTAGCCGAGGATGACGCGTGTCTCGGGGTCGTCAACCAGCGCCTCGATCAGCTCCGTCTCGGTCAGGTCCGCCTGGTTGCCGAGGCTCGCGAACACCGAGAAGCCGATGCCGTGCTCGCGGGACCAGTCGAGAATCGCCGTGCACAGGGCGCCCGACTGGGAGAAGAAGCCGAGCGGACCGGCCCGCGGCATTCCCGGCGCGAAGGTGAGGTTGAGCCTCCGCGTCGGGCGGATCCAGCCGAGGCAGTTCGGGCCCAGCACCCGCAGGGGTTGGTCGGCCAGCCAGGCGCGGAGCTCGGCCTCCCGCTCGGCCCCCTCGACGCCCGCCTCCCGGAATCCGGCCGTGAGGACGACGGCGCCCCGGACGGCGTGCGCCACGCAATCCTTCAGCGCGCCGAGCACGGCCGGCGCGGGCACGGCGATGACGGCCACGTCGACGGGACCGGGCACCTCACGGATCGAGGCGACGGCCGGAAGCCCCTGCACGACGCTCCGGTGCGGATTGACCGCGACGATCGTGCCGGGGAAGCCGCCGGCCCGCAGGTTGGCGAGCACGCTGCCGCCGACTTTCGACGGATCGCTCGAGGCCCCGAGCACGGCAACCGACGCGGGCGCGAAGAACGCCGCGAGGCGGGGATCCACGGGTTCAGGCTCCGGCGCCGCCCTTCGTCTGGCGGACCGTGAGCACGGGACAGGGCGCCGTGCGGATCACCCGCTCGGCGACGCTCCCGAGCAGCAGGCGGTTGAGCCCGCCGCGCCCGTGCGTGCCGATGACGATCATGTCCGCCCGCTCCTCCTGCGCCGCCTTGACGATCTCTTCGAACGGCACGCCGATCGACACCCGCCACCGCGCGCTCACGCCGGCCTGACCGAGCTGGGCGGCGCGCGCGGCGAGGCTCTGCTCGGCCCAGGTCCGCTGCGCGTCGTAGACCTTCTGCGCCTCGCGCGCGTTCAGGAGCCCCTCACCGTACAGGGGCGCCTCGACGAGCGCCTGGAACAGGATGATCTCTCCGCCCAGCCGCTGGGCCAGCGCGAGCGCCTGCTGCTCGGCGAGCGCCGCGCACTCCGAGAAGTCGGTCGGGTGCAGGATCTTCATGCCTGTCTCCTCCGCGGCCGCCCTTCCTCCGAGTCGGCCGCGTCGCGCTCGAGGTGCCAGTACCACCGATCACGCTCGCGCAGGATCTCCTCGGAGGTGCGGACCGGCGCGTCCGCCCCCTGCTCGACGCCGAGCGCGCGACCGAGCTCGTCCACCACGTCCTGGTCGGGCGTGGCGACGCTGCCGCCGACCGCCTCCTCGCCCGTCGAGCAGGCCGACTGCCAGTCGGCGTCGACGTCGCCGCCCGCGAGCGCGGGACTCGTCTCGGTGTGGCCGACCACTTCACGCGCGAGCTCGATGACCGCGCCACGATCCTCGAGGCCGCTCCGGCGCCGCGCCGCCGGGGGCCGGGCCTTCCGTCGCTTCTTGCGTGGCATCACGCGTCCTCCCACACGACCTTGAGGTCCTTCGGGAGCTGGGTGTGGATGTCGTCGGCCTCGCCCGGGGACAGCTGCGCCTTGAGGGCCGCGAACACCGCGCCGGTCACCATCCGCGCCTCGCGCTCGGAACCGAGCCCGGCCTCGTTCTGCACCCGCGCGTAGAAATCCTTGCGATGCAGCTTCAGCGGCTGCCGCGCCTCGTCGCCCTCCCCCTCCCACCAGAGCGCCTTGAGCTCGCGTGGCAGCTGCGCGGCAGCCTGGTCGGCCTCCGACGGGGTGAGCCGGTCTCTGAGCGCGTGGAATACCGCCGCGGTGGCCCGCTTGGCCTCCGCGAGGCTCGCGCAGCCCGTCTCGACGAGCACTCGGCGGTAGAACTTCTGTGGCGTCATGACACCCTCGAGGGGTGCAATGCGACTGCCAGACGCGAGCCCCGGGATTTCAACGGGTTAGCAATCGAACAGGGCGCACGGTGAGGCGCGCCGACCCCGGCGCTGGCCCGCGGCCGCCCCAGCGGCGCTCGCGCCCCCCGACGTCGATTCAGAGCCGCGAATGCCTCGGCTCGCGCGTTCCCGGTGGGGGGTGTCGGGGGGAGCGGCGCTCGCGCCCCCCGACGTCGATCAGACCACGCCGGTGAGCGGGCAGAGCACTCGGAGCCCGAGCCAGATGACGGCCCCGCCCAGGACGTCCAGGAGAATGCCGGAGCGGATCATCTCCCGGAGGGGCACGAGGCCCGAGCCGTAGACGATCGCGTTCGGGGGCGTCGACACCGGCAGCATGAAGCCGAAGCTCGCGCCCAGGGCGGCACCGAGCGCCGGAGGCACGGGGCTCACGCCGAGCCCGGCCGCCACCGCGATCATCACGGGAACGACGACGCTGGCCGACGCGGTGTTCGACGAGGCCTCGGAGAGCAGGATGCCGGCCACGATCGCGATGGCGGTGAGCGCCCACACGCCCTCGGCGCCCGAGGCGCGCACGAGTGCTCGGCCCACGGCCGCGGCGAGTCCCGTGTCGAACATGAGGTGCCCGAGCGAGAGGCCGCCGCCGAAGAGCAGAATCGTCCCCCAGTCGATGCGCTGAGCCTCGCGCCACGAGATCGTGAACTCGCCGCGCCGCACGTCGGTGGGCAGGAGGAACAGGAGCACGGCGCCCGCGAGCGCGATGACCGATTCCGGCAGGTGCGCCTCGAAGAAGCGCGGCAGCGCGGCCGCGGGCGAGGCGATCGCCGCGACGGCGCCCGGCAGCATCCACAGCACGCACACGAGCGCGAACACGACGAGGACGTTGACCTCGGCGCGCCGCCACGGGCCCAGGCGGGCCCGCTCCCCGGCGATCCAGGCCCTGACGTCGCCCGCGCGCGCCGCCGGCTCGCCGTAGCGCCAGGCGAGGATGACCCAGCAGAGGGCGAGCATCATGAGGGTCAACGGCATCGCGACGGCGACCCAGTCGAAGAAGCTCAGGCGCCGCCCGCCGAGCTCGCGGACCATCCCGATCGCGATCAGGTTCGGCGGCGAGCCGACGGGGATGCCGACCGCGACCGACGACGACCAGGTGAGCATCAGCATGAGCCCGATCGGGAAGCGACTCTGGGCGCTGTCACCCGCCGGGCCGAAGCCGCGGAGCAGGCCCCGCCCGACCGGGAGCATGATCGCGGTGGTCGCCGTGTTGCTCACCCAGAGGGACAGCGCGCACGTGATCGTGCCCAGCGTCGCGAGCAGCCGTCGCGGCGTGCGCGTCGCCCACTCGCGCCGCAGGAGCGCGAACGCGAAGCGGGTGTCGAGCCCGCTCCCCCGCATCGCGGCGGCGATGATGAAGCTGCCGATGAACAGGAAGATCACCGGGTCGGCGTACGGCGCCAGCACGGCCCGGGCGGGTGCCACGCCGAACGCGATGGCGAGCACGGAGGCGAGCAGCGCGGTGACCGCGAGGGGCAGCGCCGCGGTCATCCAGTAGACGACCGCCCACGCGAAGATCCCCGCCAGCGCGTGGGCCCGCGGGGCCAGATCCGGCAGCGGCGCCGCCAGGATCGCGACGAAGAGCAGCGGCCCGACGCAGAGCCCGACGAGCCGCCCCCGGTGCGCCGTGTCACCCGCTTCCGCCCCGGCGGGAGCCGCGCCGGCTACTTCGCTATCGGCAGGTCGTCGCGGTTCCCCCACTCGATCCAGGAGCGGTCGTAGCCGGCGAGCTTCGGGTAGCCGAGAAGCCGCAGCACGAAGTAGGTGTGCGCGGCCCGGTGGTGGGTCTGGCAGTACGTGACGACCATCTTGTCGGGCGTGACGCCCTGGGCGACGTACATGGCCCGGAGCTCGTCGCCCGGCTTGAACGTCCAGTCCTTCCGGAGATTGCTCCGCCACTCGATGTTGACGGCGCCGGGGATGTGGCCGCCGCGCTTCGCCCGGCGATCCTTGCCCGTGTACTCGGCGGGCGTGCGCGCGTCGACCAGGGCGAGGCTCCGCGCCCCGAGGTGGTCGCGGATCCACTCGGCGCTCGCGACCCGCTCGCCGTGCACGGCCGGCCGGTACTCGATCGGCGCCGGCCGCGGGATGTCGGTCGTGACCGGCAGGCCCGCGCGGCGCCACGCCTGGATCCCGCCGTCGAGCAGCGCGAGCTTCGTGTGGCCGAAGACGTCGAGCGCGAAGAACAGGCGCGAGGCGTTGAGGCCTCCGCTGTCGTCGTAGATGACGACCCGCGTGTCGGGACCGATCCCGAGGCTCGTGAGCAGGCGCGCGCCCTCCTCGGCGGTCGGCAGGCGAAAGCCGCCGGCCGGCACCGCGACGCGGGCGTCGTTGACGTTGAGGTGGACGGCGCCCGGGATGTGCGCCTTCTGGTAGTCCTCGACCTCCCCGACCATGTCCACGATCCGGAGGTCCGCGTTCTCGAGGCGGGTCGCGAGCCACGCGGTGTCGACGAGCAGCCCCTGGGCGGATGCGGGGGCCGCGAGCCCCAGGACGAGGGCCACCGCGACAAGCGGGAGCGCGAGCCGTCTCATCGTTCCGCCTCCTGCCGGGACTCGAGCTTGGCGACGAGCCAGAATACGCCGAGCGCCATGAGCACGACGGCGACGGCGAGCGCCCAGAACGGCATGCCGAGCAGATCGGCCAGCGTGCCGTCGCCGATCCCCCCACTCCACACGAACGCCGCGAGCCGCGGATACAGCTCGGCGAAGACGAGGATACCAGCCACCAGCCCGCCCATGAAGGTCAGCGCGTCCACACGCCCCGCGGCCGCACCCACGGCCGAGGAGCCGGGTCAGTAGCCGCCGAGCGCGAACCCGGCGCCGAGCACCAGGCCACCGACGATCTGCGGCCAGAGGTAGGTGGGCTGCACGGCGATCTCCGAGAGATCCATGACGCCGAGGAGCGCCAGGACGCCGATCCCGGCGGCGGCGAGCGCGATCGCCGTGAACATCACCTTGAGCATGGTGAAGTCCTGAAGGTAGAACAGCCCGGTGAGCTTCTTCGGGTCCCCGAGGCCGCCGCGCTCGAGGATGAAGCCGAACGCCACGCCGAGGAGAAGCCCGGCGACGAGCCCGCCCGTGCCCTCGAGCCCGAGCGGCCAGCTCACTGCCACGCCCTCCGGACGATCCACGCCATGACGAAGCCTCCCGCCATGAACGCCATCAGGAACGCCCACGCGCCCGGCGCGAGCACGGCGCCGCCCGAGAGCGCGAGCCCGCTCGTGCAGCCCTGGGCAAGGCGGCTCGCGAAGCCGACGGTCGCGCCACCGACGAAGGCGAAGAGCAGGCGCCGGCCGCGGCCGATCCGTGGGCCCCGGTCGAGCCGCCACGCCAGGCGCCCGGCCGTCCAGGCGCCGAGGAGGGCGCCGAGGGCCACACCGGCCATCTCGAGCACGACCCACTGCGCCCAGAGTCGGCCCGCCTCGAGGTAGCCCGAGATGTAGGAGTTCGCCTGGGCGCGGCCGGGCGTCACGGCGCCCTCGAGGTGGGCCGCGACGTGCGCGTACGCGCCGGAGGCGCCGAGGCCCCAGCCCATCAGCACGTAGGTCGCGAGCAACGTGAAGCCCAGCGCGGCGCCGGCGACGTACGGGGACCAGTAACGGGGCGCTGGCGCCGTCACGCGCGCACCTCGGGCTCGGGGCGGACGGCCAAGTCGAGGCCCGCCCGGATGCTCTCGGTGACGGTGGGCACGAGGCGCACGTCGCTGCAACACTGCATCGCCGATGCCAGAGGGATTGCGCTGCGTTGTCGCGTAGATGGGCGCCGCGGCCCGCCACGGTGTGGGGATCGGCCGTCCCACCTGGTGTGGAGGCGCCCCGCGAGGTCGCGCACGACGACCTGCGCGACCTGGACCCGCGCGGGGCGGAGCAGCAGGAGGACGCCGGCCACCGCGGCGACGAGCGTCACCACGACGAGGCCGCGCCGGCCTCCCTTCCCACTGAGCCGCCAACCCACGCTAACCCAACTTCCGCACTTCAGTAAGGAGACGGCGCGGCCCCGGGGTCGCGCCGTTCGTATCT
>MGCE01000046.1 GCA_001790315.1 Candidatus Rokubacteria bacterium RIFCSPLOWO2_02_FULL_72_37
CCGCGAGCCAGCCGGAGAGGTAGCCGACGCTGATCGAGCCCGCGAGCAGCGCGATCCGACCGAGCGCCTGGACCTGCGCCATCTCCTCGTCGGTCTCGGCCACCTGCACGCTCAGCGCGTCGGCGACGACGTCCTGCACCATGAAGCCGACCGTGATCGTCAGCATCGCGAGCAGGTAGCCCGCCTTGGTCCCGACGACCGTGGCGAGAGCTGCGTACCCCGTCGCCGAGCAGAGCGCTCCGAGCAGCAGGTAGGCGCCCCGCCGGCTACCGAAGATCGGGTAGACGTCGGACGCGACGCCGGCGACCATCTTCATCGACCAGGGCAGCCCGAGCCAGAAGGCGATGCCCGCGACCTCGGCGGGCGTGATCGCGAGCGCATCCTTCTGGAAGTAGAGCAAGGCGATGCCGGTGACGCCGCTGGCGCCGTAGCAGAAGTACGTGGCGAGAATGGGGACGTAGGCGACCCGGAGGCTCCCGAGCCACCGGCGGAGCCGGCGCGTGAGGCCGACGGTCATGCCTCATATCCTACCGTGTGTGTCAGAACGTGCCGGCCACCTGCGTGCGGCAGCGTGGGAGGTCCGGGACCTTTCCAGGGATTTCAATCATTTCCGGATCGGCCAGCGGCTGGCAGAACGCTTGCTACAATGTGGGTGGCATGGGGATGCTGCAGCGCGCGATCACCTACTGGCGGGCACGGCGCCGTCCTCGGCTCGCGCTGGCGCTCGCCGGCGGCGGCGTGATCGGCGGCATGTACGAGGTCGGCGCCCTGACCGCGCTCGAGGAGCGGCTCGCGGGCGCCAGCGAGTTCGACGTCTACGTGGGCTGCAGCGCGGGCTCGGTGGTCGCCTCGCTCCTCGCCAACGGCGTGCCCGCCTCCGAGGTCTACAAGATCCTCGACCAGGACCTCGTGGACCCCTTGAACTTCCGCCGTGGCGCCGTCTACTCGTCCGACGCGTTTCGCCACGCCGCCGGCCGTCTGGGGCGCCTGGTCTGGGCGGTCGGCAAGAACGCCCTGGCGGGGATCCGCGGCTCCGTCCCGGATATGCTCGCGCGTGCGGAGAAAGATCTGCCCGCCGGATTCTTCGATCTCACCGCGTTGGAACGCTTCATGCGGGAGGCGTTCGCCAAGCGGGGGATGGCGAACGACTTCACGGCGCTGCCCCGCGTGCTCATGATTCCCGCCGTGGACATCGAGCACGCCCGGCGCGTCGTGTTCGGACAGGACGGCCTGCGGCACGTGCCGATCAGCCAGGCGATCGCGGCGTCCTGCTCGATCCCCGGCTTCTTCGAACCGTACGCGATCGACGGCCACGACTACGTGGACGGCGGCGTCGGCTTCTGTGGCCACGCCGACCTCGCCGCCGAGACCGGCGCGCGCGTCGTCATCGTCATCAACCCGCTCGTGCCGAACCAGGAGGCGGGTGCCGTGCCGCTCAGACGCCGTGGCCTCTACTCGATCCTCGAGCAGGCCGGGCGCATCTACAGCCAGAACCTCCTGCAGCTCGGCCTGGCGGCGATCCGCGTGAAGTACGCGCGCACCGAGTTCTTCTTGATCCAGCCGCCGCGCGCGGACGCACCGATGCTGGGGCCCTCGATGGGGTTCGAGGCGAGCCGCATGGCGCTCCGGTACGGCTACGAGTCCACCAGGGCGTGGCTCGACGGTCAGGGCGAGGCGCTGCTGCGTCGGCTGACGCCCTCGGTCCGGCCGCTGGCTGTTTGAATCGACGTCGGGGGGAGCGCTCGCCGCTCCCGCCGACTCCCCCCACCGAGATCTCGCGAGTCGGAGTCGTTCGGGCTGGCTGACTGGGCGTCGGGGGGAGCCCGGAGCGCTCTTCCGATTCGTCTCAGCGGCGTCCCCCGGCGAGCCGCACGGACTCGGGGAGGCGCCGCAGGCGGGCCATGGCGACGATCCCGAGCATCGGCCCGATCGCGAGCGCTGCGAACGCGGCCGGCCAGCCGCCCCGACGCACCAGGGCGGGCACCAGCCAGATCGTGACCAGCGTGAGCGCGAACCCGACGCATGTCTGCGTCGTGAGCGCCGTGCCGACGTACGCGGGCGGCGAGAGCTCGGTGATCGCCGTCGAGAACTGGGCCGAGTCGGCGACGATCGTGACGCCCCAGACGAGCGCGAGCAGGAGGGTGAGCAGCGGGGGGCCGCCGAACGTGAGGCCCGTGACCAGCGCGCAGGCGCCCGAGAGCGCCATCGCGACGATCGTGAGCGTCGTCCGCCCCCACCGGTCGGAGGCGACACCGCCGAGCCAGCAGCCCGGGGCGCCGGCGGCGATCACGACGAAGGTCGCGCCCGCCGCGTTGAGCCCCGCGTAGCTGCCGCCGCCGCGCGCGTCGAGGCTCTCCGCGAGGAAGACGCCGACCCAGGCCCACATCGCGTAGAGCTCCCACATGTGGCCGAAGTAGCCGAAGCACGCCAGGCGCGCGCCGCGCTCGCGGAAGACCGCCGCGGCCATGCGCAGGTCGAAGCGGGCCGGCGGGAAGCGGTGCGGCCCTTCGGTCACGAAGGTCTGGGCCATCACGGCGCCGACGAGCGCCAGGAGCGAGGCGGTGAGGAGGGTGCCGCGCCACGGCAGGTCGCCGATGCCCTGGATCAGGTACGGACTGGCCGAGCCCACGGTGAGCGCGCCGATCAGGAGGCCGATCGCGAGGCCGCGCCCCTCGCGGAACCAGGTGGCCATGATCTTCATCGCGGGCGGGTAGGCACCGGCCATGGCGACGCCCGTGACGAAGCGCAGCGTGAGCGCCGGCCCGAGGCCGTCCACCCAGAGCGCGACCGCTGCGTTGGCCGCGGCGCCGAGGAGTGTGCTCCACACCACGACCCGCCGGGGCGACACGACGTCGGGGAGGTTCGCGAGCGCGCTCCCGAGCGTGCCGACGATGAAGCCGAGCTGCACCGCCAGGGTGAGCCCCGCGCGCCCGGCGTCTCCGAGCTGCCAGTCACGCGAGAGCGCTGGCAGGACCGCGTTCGCGCTGAACCAGAGGCCCAGCGCCCCGAGCTCGGCGAGCGAGAGCAGGACGAGCTGCCGCCAGGCGGCGCTCACGCCGCACTACTCGATGATGGCCTGCTCGCGAAGCTTCGCGACCTCGGCGGACGACAGGCCGAGCTCGGCGAGCACCGCGTCGGTGTGCTCGTTCGGCAGCGGCGCGGCGCTCCGGATCGTGCCCGGCGTGTCGGAGAGCTTGATCGCGATCCCGACCTGCCGGACGCGGCCGTGCGTCGGATGCTGGACGTCCACGATCATCTGGCGGTGGTTGATCTGCGGGTCGCGCACCATCTCTTCGACGTCGTATACCTTGCCGACGCAGACGTCGGCGCGGACGAGGAGCTCGTACCACTCGTCGCGGTCGCGGCTCTTGATGATGCCTTCGATCTCGCGGCGCGCGGCGTCCTCCTCCTCGTTCGCGGCGCGCACGAACTGATCGGGCTTGCGGGCGAAGCGCTCGAGGTCCGGGCGGCCGATCGCCTTGCAGAAGTTGTTCCAGAGCCACGGCTCGGTGCATCCGATCGTGAGGAGCTTTCCGTCGCGCGTCTCGTAGATCGCGTAGTACGGGTAGGATCCGCCGAGGAAGCCTTCGCCGCGGCGCGGCGCCAGGCCGTCGCTGAAGAAGAAACGCATGTTCGGCGTCGCGGCCAGCAGGGACACGCTCGTGTCGAGGTAGGCGACGTCCACGTGCTGACCCCGGCCCGTGCGCTCGCGCGCGAAGAGCGCGAGCACGATGCCGAGCGCGCCGTGCATCGACGCGCCGGCGTAGTCGGCGACGAGGTTGAGGGGGATGGCGGGCTTGCGGTCGGGTTCGCCGATCAACCCGAGCACGCCCGCCAGCGAGAGGTAGTTCATGTCGTGCGCGGGGTAGTTGCTGTACGGGCCGTCCTGGCCGAAGCCGGAGAGCGAGCAATAGACGATGCGCGGGTTGAGCCGCGCGATGGCCTCGTAATCGGCGCCGAGGCGCTTCATCACGCCGGGCCGGAAGCCCTCGACGATCACGTCGGCGGCGCTCGCGAGCCTCCGGAAGAGCGCCTGGCCCTCGGGCGCCTTCATGTTGAGCGTCATGGAGCGCTTGTTGCGGTTCGTGAACGTGTGGATCGTCCGGCGCACCCATTCCTCGCCCAGTGGGCGGTCGGGCTCCGGCGTCTCGATCTTCAGCACGTCGGCGCCGACATCCGCGAGAAGCATTCCCGGGAACTCGGCGGGCGGCACCCGCGCCAGCTCGAGAATCTTGATGCCGTCGAGCACACCCATCGTCGTCTCCTCAACGAGTCAGGTTCGTCGTCTCACTCGAGGTCGCCGACGAGCCGCGCGGTGAGCGCGCGGATGTCGGGGATGTCCTCGAGATGCTCCAGCTGCTCGGCGACGCCCTCGGCCTCGTCGCGGTCGAGCACGCGCGTCGCGCAGCCGAGGAACTTCGCCCGGAGCGCCTCGGCGGACAGCGGCGTGCCGGGATGGCCCTGCGCGCCGCGCGGCGGGCTCGCGAGTGTGCGGCCGTCCCGGAGGCGGACGGTCACCCGGCTCCACGCGTGCTGCTCGAGCTCGTCGGGCAGCGCGGGATCCACCACCATCGTGACGCGCTCCATCAGCCCGCGCACGGCCGCGCTGGGCTCGGTGTCCCCGAACGAGGCCAGGTCGACGCGGCCCTCGGCGGCGGCCGCCGCGGCACAGAACTGCATCGAGAACTTGCGCTCGAGCGGCGTCGTCGGTCGGGCGTGGGCGAGCACGTCGGGCGCGACCCGGTTGACGCCGACCTCGATCGCTGCGACGTCGCCGGCGCCGAAGCCGTGCCGGGCGCGCAGGTCGAGCAGCGCGTCGATCGCGGCGTGCGTGAGCGCGCACGAGGGGTACGGCTTCACGGCGATGCCCGATTCGAGGATCTGCCAGCGCCGGCCGAGCGCCTCGAGCGCGGGGTCGAGCGCGTGGGACGCGCCGAACGCCGCGGCGTAGCCCTGCTTGCCCTCGAGCGCGGTGGCCGATGCGGTGAAGCCCTCGCGCGCGAGCTGCGCCGCCAGCACGCCGCTGCGTGCGGCGTGGCCCGCGTGGTACGGCTTGGTCATCGAGCCGAAGTTCTCCTTGATGCCCGAAGCGTGCGAGGCCGCGAGCGCGAGCGCGTGACGCGTCTGCTCGACGTCGAGGCGCAGGAGCCGGGCCGCCGCGGCGGCACAGCCGAGCGTGCCGATGGACGAGGTCGCGTGCCAGCCGCGCGTGTAGTGCGCCGGATTGACCGCGGTGCCGAGCGCGGCGCCGACCTCGAAGCCGAGCACGTAGGCGAGCACCACGGCGCGGCCGTCGGCCATCTCGGCCTCGCCGGCGGCGAGGGCCGCGGCGAGCAGCGGGACGCTCGGGTGACCCATCAGCGCGAAGTTCGTGTCGTCGAAGTCGTGCGCGTGCCCGGCGGTGCCGTTGGCGAGCGCGGCCCAGCCGGGCGCCGTGACGAGGCGCGTTCCGATCACGGTGGCCAGACGCGTTCCGCCCTCGGCGCGCACGACGCGGCGCACGAGGCGCGCGGCGGGCTCGCCGACCCCCGCGAGCGTGACGCCCAGCGTGTCGAGCGCGGCGCGGCGGACCCGGGCGATCGCCGCGGCCGGGCAGTCCTCGAACGACGTCTTCACGACGAACTCGGCGAGACGGGCGGTGGCGCTCATGGCAGGCACGATATCATAGGGCGCTGCGGGAGGTCAGGGTGAAGGTCCGGTTCCTCGGCTCGGGCGACGCGTTCGGCAGCGGCGGGAGGTTCCAGACGTGCATCCACGTCGAGGCCGCCGCCGGCCGCTTCCTCGTGGACTGTGGCGCGTCCTCGCTCATCGCGATGCGGCGGTTCGGCGTGGACCCGCAGGGTGTGGACGCGGTGCTCCTCACGCACCTGCACGGCGATCATTTCGCCGGCGTCCCGTTCCTGATCCTCGACGCCCAGTTCAAGCGGCGCACCCGGCCGCTGACGGTCGCGGGACCGCCGGGCGTGGAGGCGCGGGTGCGCGACGCGATGGAGGTGCTCTTCCCCGGCTCCTCGCGGGTCGAACGGCGGTTCGCGACCCGGTTCGTCGAGTGGACGGAGCGGGTGTCCCTCGATCTGGGCGCGTGCGCGGTCACGCCGTACGAGGTCGTGCACGCGAGCGGGGCGCCGCCGTTCGCGCTCCGCATCGCCTGCGACGGCAGGATCCTGGGCTACTCCGGCGACACCGAGTGGACCGGCGCCCTCGCGGACGCCGCGCGGGGCGCCGATCTGTTCGTCGCCGAAGCCCTCTTCTTCGACAGGCCGATCAGGTATCATCTGGACTTCACGACCCTCATGGCCCATCGGGCCGAGCTCGAGTGCCGGCGCCTGGTCCTCACGCACATGGGCGAGGACGTGCTGGAGCGCCTTCCGGGGCTCGGCGTCGAGGGGGCACAGGACGGTCTGACCGTCGAGCTCTGAACGTCAGTGGAAAAGGAGACGCCCGTGCCGACCAAGATCGTGCTCTCACCGCGCCTGCCCGACGCGCTCGTCGACGCCGCCAGGAGTCTGCTGCCCCCGGGCTACGAGCTCGCCGTGGTCGCCCAGGAGCCCGGCGACCTCCTGCCCGCGATGGCGGACGCCGAGTACTTCGTCGGTTTCGCGCGCACGAGCCTCGGGCCGGAGTTCTACCGCGCGGCGCCGCGGCTCAAGCTGGTCCAGCTGATCAGCGCCGGCTACGACCGGGTGGACATCGAGGCGGCGCGGCGTGCGCGCGTGCCCGTCGCCAACAACGGCGGCGCCAACTCGATCTCGGTGGCCGAGCACACCCTGATGCTGATGCTCGCCGTGGCGAAGAAGCTCGCGTGGCAGCACGCGAACGTCGTCGCCGGCAAGTGGCGCGTCGGCGACTTCTCGGAGACGCGCCTGTACGAGCTCGCGGGCAAGACGCTCGGCATCGTCGGCCTCGGGAACATCGGCAAGAAGGTCGCGCGCCGCGCGCAGGCCTTCGACATGCGGGTGCAGTACTACGACATCGTGCGCCTCACCGAGGACCAGGAGGACGCGCTCGGCGTGCGCTTCGTCCTCTTCACGGAGCTCCTGCGGACCTCGGACGTCGTGAGCCTGCACGTCCCGCTCACGGACCTGACGCGGAACATGATGTCGACCGAGCAGTTCGCGCTGATGATGCCGGGCGCGCTCTTCGTCAACACGTGCCGCGGCCCGGTCGTGGACGAGCGGGCGCTCGAGAAGGCGCTGCGCGGGGGTCAGCTCGCGGGCGCCGGGCTCGACGTGATGTTCGACGAGCCGCCGCCGGCGGGCCATCCGCTCTTCGGTCTGCCGGGCGTCACGATCACGCCGCACATGGCGGGGCCGACGTGGGAGAACTGGCCGCGCGCCTTCCGCAACGCCTTCGACAACATCCAGCGCGTCGCGGGCGGTGGCACGCCGCGCTGGGTGATCCCCGAGCTCGCGGAGCTGGTCGGCTGAGCGCGGCTACTGGATGAACCCGAGCAGGCGCGGGATCATGAGCACCGTCTCGGGCACGAAGGCCACCAGCAGGAGGACGACGACGATCGCCGCGATGAACGGCAGCAATGGCTTGACGAGCTGCTCCATCGGCAGCCCGCTGATCGCCATGCCGACGAACAGGCAGAGGCCGACCGGCGGCGTGACGTGGCCGATGGCGGAGGCGATCACGCAGACCATGCCGAAGTGGATCGGGTGGAT
>MGCE01000047.1 GCA_001790315.1 Candidatus Rokubacteria bacterium RIFCSPLOWO2_02_FULL_72_37
AGCGCGTGATGCACCATCGCCAGCGTCGCGACGACCGTGACGTCATCGCCGGCGCGACGGATCGCTGCCCGCCCGAAGGGGATGACGTGATCGGGGTCCCGGAACTCCGGGGGCACCGGCCAGCGCGTCCGATAGAGCGCCTTGTGCTCGAAGAACAGCACCGGGTTGTCGTCGCGGATGGCGGACTTCATCAGCCCCTTGGCGTCCATCGAGGTCGCCGGCAGCGCCACCTTGATTCCGGGCGCGTGGGCGAACCAGGAATAGAGCGATTGCGCGTGCTGCGCGCCGGTGCCCTGGCCGCCGCCACAGGGCAACCGGATGACGAGCGGGACCCGGACCTGCCCCCCGGTCAGGTAGCGCAGCAGGGCGGCCTGATGGGTGAGCTGATCGATCGCCACGGAGAGGAAGTCGCCGAACTGGAACTCGACGATCGGACGCATGCTGCCCACCGCGGCGCCCACCGCGGCGCCCACGACGGCGACCTCGGAGCAAGGCGTGTCACGAACCCGCTCGAGGCCGAACTCCGCGGCGAGGCCCGTGGTGACGCCGAAGGGCGGCGCGCCCGCGATGTCTTCGCCCATCTGGAACACGGTCGGATCCCGTCGCATCTCCTCGCGCATGGCCTCGTTGATCGCGCCCCTGACGCTCGGCCACTCGCGCTCCTCCGGTTTCACCGCGCCGCCCGGGCGGAACAGTTTCCGGTCGAACCCGCTCACTGGCGCCTCACGCCCAGAGGTCCTCGAACGCCTCGTGGGGCTCGGGGAACGGGCTCTGCCGCGCGAACTCGACGGCGGCCGCGACTTCTTCCTCGATGTCGGCTTCCATCCGCGCGTACCCCTCCGCGGTGAGGAGCCCCTCGGCGGCGAGCCGCGCACGGAAGCGCTCGATCGGGCAGGCCTCCCAGGCCGCGGCGATCTCCTCTCGAGTGCGATAGTGCTGCGGATCGTGGGCGAGGTGGCCGCCGAGGCGGACCGTCCGTGCCTCGACGAGGGTTGCGCCCTTGCCGGCCCGCGCCCGGGCGACGGCCGCGGCGACGGCGTCGCGCACGGCGAGCGGGTCGTTGCCATCGACCAGCGCAGCGGGCAGGCCGTACGCCGCCGCGCGGTCGGCGATCGACGCCGCCTTCACCGCGACGGCCACCGGTTGCGAGATGCAGTAGCCGTTGTTCTCGCAGAGGAGGATGAGCGGCAGCGTCCACATGGCCGCCAGGTTGGCGCTCTCGTGCACCGCCCCCTCGTTGGCGGCGCCGTCGCCGAAGAAGGCCAGGCTGACGCGATCGGTGCCCCGGAGCTTCTGCGCGAGCGCCATCCCCGCCGCCACCGGCACCTGGGCCGCAACGATGCCGCCCATGCCGATGACGCCGCGCGAGACGTCGGTGACGTGGTAGGACTTGCCCTTGTTGTAACCGGTCCGCCGGCAGTAGAGCTCGGCCATGATGCGCTTGGGGTCGAGCCCGCGCGCCACCTGAGGCGCCTGGCCCCGGTGGGTGGTGAAGACGACGTCGCCCGGCTCGAGCGCCGCGCACGCCCCGGCGGACACGGCTTCCTGCCCGGTGGAGAGCGCGGGCGGGATGCCCCCGATCTCGTCGCGAGCGTAGGCATCCCCCCACGCCGCCTCGAGGCGGCGGATCAAGAGCATCGTCCGCAGCAGGGCGATCTCCGGCCTCATGCGCGCTCAGCGCCGGCCGAGCCGACGCACCTCGGAGGGCTCGCCCGTCGAGCCGCGGTCGAGCCCCGTCGCCCGGAGCAGCGGGCTGTCGGCGCCGCCGCCGAACACCGCTGGGCCGCGCGCGAGCAGTCCGCCGTCCACCACGATGGTCTCGCCGGTGACGAACCCGGCGTCCGGCGACGCCAGAAAGACCACCACGCCGGCGACATCGCGCGCCTGGCCGGCGTCGGGCCAGGGCTGGCGCTCGAGGATCGCGCGCTCGGCCGCGGCCGGATTGCCCCGGTGAAACAGCTCGGTCATCAGCGGGCCGGGCGCGACCGCGTTCACCCGGATGCGGTATGGCGCCAGCTCGACGGCGACGCTCCGGGTGAGATTGATGATCGCGGCCTTCGCCGCGGAGTAGCAGTGCGCCCCGCCCCCGGCCGCGAAGCCGGCCACCGACGCCGTCGAGATGATCGAGCCGCCCTGGTCCTGCGCCGTGAGCACCCGGGCCCCATGCTTCATGCCGAGGAACACGCCGCGCAGCAGCACCGCCAGCGTGGCGTCCCAGTCCTCGACCCGGGTCTCGGCGATGGGACCGAACGCGCCGCCGATCCCCGCGTTGTTGAATACGCAGTCCAGGCGCCCGAACGCGTCGAGCGCGCACCCGAGCATCGCCTCGACGTCCCGCTCCTCGGCGACGTCCGTCCGCACGAAGCGGATGGCGTCCCGACGCCCGGCCTGCGCTGCCTGCTCCAGGACCGCCTCGGCGTTCGGCGTGTTGAGATCGGCGATCACGACGCGCGCGCCCTCCTCGAGGAACCGCAGCGCGGTGGCGCGCCCGATGCCGTTGGCACCGCCGGTGATCACCGCCACCTTGCCGGCCAGTCTGCCCACTGGTTGCCCGATCAGGCCCGGCCCGGTGGCGAAAGCCGGGCGAGGTACGCCGCGGGCGCGCCGTCGCGCCGCTTGTAGACATGGAGCGTGCACGACCCATCCGCCCGTGCCGGCTCGTCGAACACCCAGTGGGGCCGCCCGAACCACTCGACGGGCGCGACGCCGTTCCAGACCGGGCAGTGCGAACAGTACACGGGGAACCGCGCCGCGCCCAGCGTGAGGGGGCCGGGCTCCTCGACCCAGGCGAGGGCGTCGCGGCCCGCGTAGGCGCCGGCGAGGCGCAGTCGGCCGCCGCTCCCGCAGGGTGCCTGTTCGATGGTGAACTTCTCCTCGTCCTCGCGGACCTCGACCTGCCCCATGTGCTGCTTGAGGAGGAAGGCGCTCGCCCGGGCGAAATCCGCCGCGCTCATCTGCTCCCACTTCTCGAAGCCCGGCCGCTGTTCCTCCGCCGTCTCGCGGTGGAACCGGAGCAGCTCGGCGGCTCCGAACTCGCGCAGGACGTAGCCGAACACGTCGGCCATGAAGCGGATCAGGCGGTCGTGGAGGGGCACGTACTGACGCTGCTCCTTGTCGTCGACGACGGCGCGGGCGCGCGGCGCATCGCCGGCCTCGATGGCCGCGACCGCCTCGCGCGCCCGGAGCGACTGCTCGCGGACGAAACACTCCTCCGCCACGCCGAGGAGTCGCTCCGTCCCGACCAGGGATGCCGCCGCGCCGCGCCGGAGGTCGTCGATCACCCGTCGCGACTCCGGCGAGGCGAACGCCCCGTCCATGAGGGCGACCATGTCCCGGCCGAAGCGATGGAGGAGCGGGACGAGACCCGCGCGCGCCGGGCGCTCGCCCACGAGCCGCAGGAGGACGCGGATCGTGATCGCGAGCCCCCGGTACATGAGCACGTACTCCTTCTCGAGGCTGCGGGCCTGGCCGTCGCCCTCCAGGGCGAGCCGCCGCGCCGACGCCAGGTCCCCGGCGTCGAGCGCGTCCCGGAGCCGATCGGAAAGCCGCTGGCCCCACTCGGACGGCGCGGGCGTTGTCATCGGAGCTCGCCGAAGCTATACCGCGGCGCGGGGGACGGTTCAAGACGGCACTCGCGTCGAGGCAAACTCGCGCCTCTAGCGGACCAGTGCGCGCTGGATGGCGCGCTGCTGGATACCCTGGATCACGTCGTGTTGGAGATCGGGTCGGCGGGGCTCGGGGCGTACCGCCTCGCGGATGAGCCGCTCGGTCCGCTGGGCCTGCTCCACCTGGGCGGCGTCGCGCTCGGCCTGACGCACCGCCTCGTCCATCCGGATCTCGGAGCGCCCGACCGCGCGCCGCGCCTGTTCATCGCGCGAGACCTCCGTCTGCCGGAGCGCGAGCGGCTCCTGCGCTGCCGTATTCATGGGCCAAGCCGTCACGACCACCACCGCCGTCGCGAGCGCATCCCGCCACCTCATGGTGCTGGCTCCTCCGGACGTCAGCCTACACCCGCGGCGCGCGCGCGGGCCGGAACTGGAGCGTCCACAGGTAATCGACGAGCATCCACGTCTCGTCGCGCGTCAGGACCGGGCCCCAGCTCGGCATGCCGGTGCCCATGCCACCGCGCCGGACCTTGGCGTAGTAGAGCTCGCTCGTGCCGCCCAGCATCGACCCGGCCCGGGTGAAGGCGGCCGGCTTCTTCGGCGCCGCGGCACCGCCGTGCTGGCCGATGCCCTGGGCCGCGAGCGCGGCGGCGCCCGGACCGCGTCCGTCGCCGGACTCCCCGTGGCACGCCGCGCAGTTCTTCCGGAAGAGCGTCGCGACCGCCTCGAGGCGGGCGCCGTCCAATGCGCCCACCCACAGGTGCGCGACAGCGTCCCAGGCCTCGTCGCGGGCGAGCCCGGCGGCCACGAGCCGGGCCCATGCCTGGGCCGGGCTGTGGCGCCGGCGCCATTCCGGGCGCGCCAGGTCCGCCGGCAGCGCCGGCCCGAGCCGGTCGACGACCCGCGCGCCGCGCTCGCTCGCGAAAGGCCGCGCCGGCACCGCCGGCGCCTCGTGCGGCGCATCGAGGTCCACGTGGCGCGCCGCGAGCGACTCGATGACGGGGTCCGGCGCGTCGGACGGGAGCGCGGCGTCCGGGCGCGCGGGATCGTACACGAGGATCGTGCTCCGCATCCGCCAGTGATTGGGGCTGCACCACACGTTGCAGTAGACCGTGTAGCGGCCCGGGCGCTCGAAGGTGACGCGGACCTCCTTCACCTGACCCGGATCGACGTGACCGAGATCGAGCGCGAGCCCCGGCCCGATCGCGATACCGTGGGTCACGTCCGGCACCGAGACCCGCAGGCGCACCGGCTCGCCGGCCGCGACCTTGATGGTCTCGGGCGTGATCCCGCCCGTCTCCGGCACGCGGGCAAGGAGGTCGATCGTGCGCACGTCGGCCACGGCGGGCCGCACGACGAACTGGTAGAGGAGCACGCCCGCCGGGAAACCGACGAGGATCACGACGAGCGCGGCGAGCGCGACGATCTCGCCCCGCGTCCGGCCCGCCGTGCGCGTCGGCCGCTCGGTCACCCCAGATAGAGCCAGAGGAACGTCAGCGTCACCGCGCAGAGGAACCCCGACACCGGGAGCGTGCCGCGCCAGGCCTGCGCCTCGCTCGCGGTCTGCTGGCGCGCGATGCGGTAAGCGACGACGACGGAGTACGCGAGGCCGACCAGGAGCAGGGCCACCTGCGTCACCGTGACGACCTCGGTGAGGATCGGGCGCCACGGGACCGACCGCGTGCCGAAGAGGTCCCAGCCCCAGCCGAACGGGTCGCTCAGCACCGACACCGCGTACGTGCCGTTGACGAGCACGAATCCGGCGGTGAAGGCGATCCATCCGGTGAGGCCGAGCGGCACGAGGCTGTAGGCCAGGTCGACGAAGAGGCGCCGGATGGGCACCGCGACCCCGGCGGCCGTCCGGGCGGCCAGAGCGATCAGCCAGAAGACGCCCGGCACCCCGAGCACGGCGATCGCCAGGAAGCCGGCCGCGTAGGTGGTCCATCCCGCGAACGTCGCCATGTTGGCCCAGTCCTTGATCCAGCCCCACGGGCCCAGCAGGACCGCGCTGTACAGGAGCGCGCAGCTCAGCATGATCAGCGCCTTGTAGGCTTCGTCCAGGCGCCGCCCCTTCGCCACGAGCAGGTCGGCGCCGAATGGGCGCAGGTTGAGCGCGATGTTGTCCTTGGGGCAGGCCTTGAGGCACTCGGTGCAGAGCCCGCAGTAGGCGTCGCGCCCGAGGTTGCCCGGAAACACCATCCAGGGGCAGCCGTAGCTCTGCGGCGTGCCGATGACGCAGTCCTTCGTCGCGTGGTCCATGCAGACCCGCGTGTCCTTGACACGCAGCTCGATCGTGGACGTCAGCGAGTAGAGCCCGATGAAGCCGCCGACCGGGCACACGTACCGGCAGAACACGCGGTTGTCGTAGAAGACGCTCAGCACCACTCCGAGCAGGACCATTCCCAGCAAGAGCCACGCGGTCACGTCCGGCCGTGTGAGGACGATCGCGCTGAACAGCGCGAGCGCGAGGAAGCCCGCGTTCTGGAGCCAGATGTTGCGGAGCCGGTGCGGCCAGCGCCAGCCGAGGCTGCGCAGCCGGCCGGGCGTCCGCCGGACGACGCCGCGCCGCTGGAGCCATTCACCCGGCCCCGGGATCGGACAGATCGTGCACCACATCCGGCCGAAGAACGGCACCATCACGACGATGAGCAGCGCCCACCACACGATCCAGACGAACACGATGGCGAAGTTGTGGTTGCCCGCCGGAGTCCCGACCAGCCCCGCGAGGAC
This sequence comes from Candidatus Rokubacteria bacterium RIFCSPLOWO2_02_FULL_72_37, assembly GCA_001790315.1. Lineage (GTDB taxonomy): Bacteria > Methylomirabilota > Methylomirabilia > Rokubacteriales > CSP1-6 > GWA2-73-35. Next base: position 6,336 of record MGCE01000047.1, read on the forward strand.
CGCCGCCACGAAGAAGAAGAGCATCACGAGCATGAGCGCCGGCTGGAACGCGCGAGACCGGAGCGTGGCCCGGAGCCACCGCGAGCGCGTCAACTCGATCCGCGCGGCCCCCACCCGATCGTGCGGCTCGCGCTGGAGGGGCGTCTGCGTGCTCACGTCGTCCCCGGCGCGCCGCCCGGCGGGAGCCGACGCAGCGAGACCAGCGTGGCCGCCAGGACGACCAGGGTCAGCCCGACCGCGCGGACGAACGGCAGGTTGGGGCTCACGACCAGCTCGCCGGTCATGAACGGGTGCAGGGGGCCGCAGCTGACCGAGCACCGGTACCGGAACTTGCCCGCGCGATCCGCGACGAACTCGACGCGCCGCGCGATGCCGGGCTCCACGCGCGCGTCGACGCCGTACTCGTCCACGTGGAGCCCGTGCACGACGTCGCTGGCCTCGAGCGTGAGACGGACCCGGTCGCCCCGGTTCACGCGCAGCACGGGGGGCTCGAAGGCGAACTGCCGCGCCACGACCGTCAGCTCGCGCGTGACCGGCGCCGGGGCGAAGGGCAGCGGCACCAGCAGGACGACGAGGGCCAGAGCCCCGAACGGGAGCAGGAGCCAGAGCCGCGCGCGCGTCATCGCACGGGCGGGGTCGCGGTCGGCGGACCGTACCGGCTGTACTCGGCGTCGATGGCGGCCCGGATCTGCTTCGCGTCCTTGCCCTCGCGCCGGAGCCGCATCACGTCACGCGTGATGTCCACGCAGATGCTTCAGCCGAGGGCGTGGTCCTCGAACTCGACGGACCCGTCGGCGCGGACCGTCTTGACGTAGCAGTCGAGATTGTTCTTGTGGCCCACGCTCCCGCACCCGCAGTAGCAGGGGAACTGGCCCAGGTACTCACGGTTGGCGACCGCGAAGCGGTACGCCTCCCGCACCCGCGGCGGTGCCCCGCGGACGAAGTCGGGCAGGATCGACTCCGGCGCGAGCGTGATCTCGGGTGGCGTCGCGCCGCCCCCGCTGCACGCGGCGAGGCCCGCCAGCAGCCCGAGGACGAGAAGGACGCAGCGCGCGGAGCGCACGATGATCATCGCGGGAATTCCTGGTCTCCTTCCGGTCGAGTATACCGCGCCCGGGGAAGCCGTCAGTCGCGGTAGCGGCGGATCAGGCCCTCGTAGGCGTCGACCCGGCGATCGCGGAAGAACGGCCAGATCCGCCGGATCTCCTCGCTCCGGGCGAGGTCGAGGTCGGCGACGAGCACGGCGGGCTCGTCGACCGGCGCCTCGGCGAGGATCTCCCCCTGCGGCCCCGCGACGAAGCTCGAGCCCCAGAAGCGGAGGCCGTCGGTCCGTCCGGACGGGTCGGGCTCGAGGCCGGTGCGGTTGGCGACGAGGACGCAGAGGCCGTTGGCGATCGCGTGCGCGCGCTGGATCGTCCTCCACGCCTCGAGCTGACGCGCCCGCTCGGCCGCGTCGTCCTCGCTCGACCAGCCGATCGCCGTCGGGTAGCAGAGCAGCTCGGCGCCCCGCAGCGCGAGCAGGCGCGCGCCCTCCGGGTACCACTGGTCCCAGCAGACCTGCACGCCGAGACGCCCCGCGGCGCTCGCGACGGGCTCGAAGCCGAGGTCGCCTGGCGCGAAGTAGAACTTCTCGTAGTAGCCCGGGTCGTCGGGGACGTGCATCTTGCGATAGAGGCCGGCGAGCCGGCCGTCACGGTCGAGCACCGCGGCGGTGTTGTGGTGGAGCCCGGGCGCGCGGCGCTCGAAGACCGAGGCGACGACGACCACGCCGAGGTCGGCGGCGACGCGGCCGAGCGCCTCGGTGGTCGGCCCCGGCACCGGCTCCGCCAGGTCGAACGCCGCGGGGTCCTCGGTCTGGCAGAAGTACGGGAGCGCGTGCAGCTCCGGGAGCAGCACGAGCCGCGCGCCGCGCCGCGCCGCCTCGTGGATCCCGGCGACGCTCGCCGCGAGGTTCTCGTCGCGCCGCCCGGCGCAGCGCTGCTGCACCACGCCCACCGTGAGCGTGCGGGTCTCCATCCGCTCAGGCCTCGGCGGGCACGACACCCGCGGGGAGCTGCATCGCGACGCAGTGGAGGCTCCCGTATTCGCGGACCAGCGGGCGGCAGTCCACCGTGACGATCTCGCGGTCCGGGAAGCACCGGGCGAGCGCCTGGCGCGCCCGGCCGTCGGCCGCATCATTGTATCCCGGCACCAGCACGGCGTCGTTCGTGATCAGGAAGTTCGCGTAGCCCGCGGGCAGCCGCCGCCCGTCGGCGTCCCACACCGGTGCTGGCAGGGGCAGGGGCACGAGCGCGTAGGGCCGCCCGTCGGGCCGGCGCAGCGCGGAGAGCTCGCGCGCCATCTCGGCGAGCCCGGCGTGCTGCGGGTCGCGCGGATCGTCGCACGCCTGGTAGGCGATCGTCCCCGCGTCGCAGAAGCGGGCGAGCGTGTCCACGTGGCCGTCGGTGTCGTCGCCGTCCAGCGCGCCGTGCTCGAGCCACAGCACGCGTCTGGCCCCGAGCCACCGCGCGAGCGCGGCCTCGACGTCCGTCGCGGCGAGACCGGGATTGCGGCCCGGGGACAGGAGGCAGCGGCGCGTCGTGAGCACCGTGCCCCGCCCGTCGCTCTCGACGCTCCCGCCCTCGAGCACCAGCTCGACGGACTCGAGCGGGGTGCCCACGAAGGCGCCCTGGGCGGCGATCGCGCGCGTGATCCCGTCGTCGAGGTCGGCGGCATACTTGCCGCCCCAGCCGTTGAACCGGAAATCGAGGAGGACCGGCCGGCCGCCGCGCAGGACGGTGAGCGGCCCGTGGTCGCGTGCCCACGTGTCGTTCGACGGCGCCCGGTACGCGCGCACGCGGCGCGGGTCGCCGCCCGCGGTCGCGATCGCGCGGCGGACGTGCTCGGCGTGCCCTGCGTCGCGGCAGACCACGAGGACGGTCGTCCGCCGCGCCAGCTCTCCGGCGATGTGCGCGAAGCACGCCTCGGCGTCGACGAGCTGGTCCCGCCAGTCCGTCCCCTCGTGGGGCCACGTGAGCAGGACGCCGCTCTGCGGGGCCCACTCGGGCAGGAGACCGTCGGGCGCCGTCGTCACGCCCCTATGGTATAAGAAGGGCGCCGTGAGCGAGGAACGCCTGCCCGAGTACCGCGTGACGGCCCGCAACACCTCGGCCGACTCCGAGAACAGGATCCACGACGACGCGGTCGCCCAGCGCTACGGCTTCCGCGGCGGCCTCGTCCCCGGCGTCACGGTGTACGCGTACCTGACGCGCCCGCTCGTCGAGACGCTCGGCCCGGCGTGGCTCGAGCGCGGCACCGCCAGCGTCCGGCTCCTCAAGCCCGTGCTCGACGGCGAGGAGGTGACGGTGACGGGGGCGATCACCGCGCGCGACGCCCGCGGTCTCACGGCCGCGCTCGCGGCGTCCACGGCCGCCTCGGGCGAGTGCGCGGTGCTCCAGGCCACGCTGCCGGCGGGGTCGCCGACGCCGGTGAACCCGGCGCTCTACCGCGAGGCGCCGCTGCCGGCGGAGCGGCCCGAGGTGAGCCGCGCGCGCCTGGCCTCGCTCGAGGCGCTCGGCACGCCGGTGACGCTCTACGACGAGGCGCGCGCGGCCGAGTACCTCGCGAGGGTCGGCGACGCGCTCGCCTGCTACCGGGACGCGGGCGGCTGGGTGCACCCGGCGTTCTTCCTCGACCAGGCCAACCACGCGCTCCGCGACAACGTGCGCGTCTCGCCGTGGATCCACACGCAGAGCGTCGTGCGCCACCTCGGCGACGCGCGCGTGGGCGAGACGCTCAGGACGCGCGGGCGCGTGCGCTCGCTCTTCGAGAAGAAGGGGCGCGAGCTGGTCGAGCTGGATCTCTGCATCGTCGCCGGCGAGCGGTCGCGCCAGGTCGCGCACGTCCTGCACACCGCGATCTACCGGCTCCCCGCCCCGGCCACCAGCGCCTGAGCCGATTGCGTCACGCGCTCCGAGGCGGTGCGCCGTTGCTTCGGCGCCGGGGGCGTGCTAGAAACGTCCATTCCGAGGAGGAGGCCGCGCGATGGACCTGAACTACTCCCCCGAGGACCGCGCGTTCCGCGCCGAGGTGCGGCGCTGGCTCGAGACCAACGTCCCGAAGCAGGAGCTCCCGGCCCTCGAGGACCGCAAGGCCTGGCACCGCCGGCTCTACGAGGCGGGCTACGTCGGCATGCTGTGGCCGAAGGCGTACGGCGGCTGGGGTACCACGCCGATGCGGCAGGCGATCGTGCAGGACGAGATGGCGCGCGTCGGCGCGCCGCCGCCCATCAACGGCCTCGGCATCGGCTTCATCGGTCCGACGATCATCGTGCACGGCACCGACTGGCAGAAGCAGCGCTACCTGAAGAAAATGCTCACGGCCGAGGAGATCTGGTGCCAGCTCTACTCGGAGCCGAACGCCGGCTCCGACCTCGCGAGCCTCAAGACCCGCGCCGAGGACCAGGGCGACCACTTCCTCGTCAACGGCCAGAAGATCTGGACCTCCGCCGGCCCGATCGCCGACTGGGGCATCCTGCTGGCCCGGACCGACTCGAAAGTCGCCAAGCACAGGGGCATCTCGTGCCTGCTGCTGAACATGCGCCAGCCCGGCGTGGAGGTGCGGCCGCTCAAGCAGATCACCGGGCACGCGCTCTTCAGCGAGGTCTTCATGACCAACGCCCGCGCCGACCGGCGCGACCTCATCGGCGCCGTCGGCCAGGGCTGGGAGATCGCGCAGACGACGCTCGGCTACGAGCGCGGCGCCAACTCGCTCGGCCGCGTGACGCGCTACGCGGCGGCGTTCCACCAGCTCGTCCGGGCCACCAGGGAGCTGCGGCGCGGCGGCCGGCCGCTCATCGAGGATCCCGCGGTCCGCGCGAAGATGGGCAGGATGTTCGCCGAGCTCGAGGTGCAGCGCTACGCCGCGCTGCGCGTGCTCTCCGCGCTGCAGAACGGGGAGTCGCCGGGCGCCGCATCGTCCATCACGAAGCTCTCGTACACCGAGTTCGAGAAGCGATACTACGAGACCGCGCTCGAGATCCTCGGCCCGTGGGGCCAGCTCATGTCCTCCCGCGAGGAGTTCGAGGACGTGGACACCTCGTCGGGCGAGCCAGGCACCTGGGCCACCGCGTTCCTCTGGGCGCGCGCCGGCACGATCTACTCCGGCTCCTCCGAGATCCAGAAGAACATCATCGGCGAACGCGTGCTCGGTCTGCCCAAGGAAGTGCGCGCCGACCGCCTCAAGGCCTAGCGCGATGGATTTCTCCTTCAGCCCCGACCAGCGCCTGCTGAGAGACTCGGCCCGCGCCTTCCTCGACGAGCACGCGAAGCCCGCCGCCGTGCGCCTGCTCTGGGACGACCCGCGCGGCGAGAGCGAGGCCCTGTGGAAGGAGATGGCGCAGCTCGGCTGGCTCGGCCTGGCCCTGCCCGAGGCCTACGGCGGCAGCGGCCTCGGCATGCTCGAGGCCGCGATCCTCCTGCACGAGCTCGGCCGGGCCGGCTACCCGGGTCCCTACCTGCCGACGCTGCTCGCCGCCGCTGCGATCGGGGCCGCGGGCAGCGAGGGCCAGAAGGCGCGCTGGCTGCCGGCGATCGCCACCGGCGAGGCTCGCGCGAGCGTCGCGCTCCTCGACGCGGAGCTCGACTGGCGTCCTGAGGCCACCGCGATGCGCGCCGAGAAGACGGGCGCGGGCTTCGCCCTCAGCGGACGCAAGCATTTCGTGCCCTGGGCGCACGTGGCCCGCGTGCTGCTCGTGCCGGCGCGCGCGCCGGAGGGGCTCACGCTCTTCCTCGTGGATCCGGGCGCCGGTGGCCTCACGCAGACGCCCGCCCAGGCCATGGATCCCGGGACGCGGTGGAGCACCATGACCTTCGAGCGCACCCCCGTCGGCGCCGACGCGGTGCTCGGCGCGCCGGGACAGGCCGGTCCGCTGCTGGACGCGCTCCTGCGGCAGGGCGCCGTCGGCGCCGCCGCCGAGATGCTGGGCGCCGCGCGCCGGTGCCTCGATCTCTCCGTCGAGTACGCGAAGGTCCGCGAGCAGTTCGGTCAGCCGATCGGCTCGTTCCAAGCGATCCGCCACAAGTGCGCCGAGATGCTGCTCGAGGTCGAGAACTCCCACTCCGCCGTCTACTACGCCGCGTGGGCCCTCGACGCCCGGTCGGAGGACCACGAGCTCGCCGCCTCGGTCGCCAAGGCCTACGTCGGCGACGCCGCCCGCCGGGTGTGCGGTGAGTCGATCCAAGTCCACGGCGGGATCGGCTTCACCTGGGAGTACGACCTGCACATCTACTTCAAGCGGGCGAAGGCGCTGGAGGCGCAGTACGGCGACGGCGACTACCACCGGGAGCTGATCGTCCGCCGCGTGGCCGCGTAGCCCCGGGGGCCGCGCCCGTGATCACGAGCCCGCCGCCGCTCGACGGCATCCGCGTCGCCGACCTGACGAGCTACATCGCCGGCTCCTACGCCGCCATGCAGCTCGCGGATCTCGGCGCCGACGTCGTCAAGGTCGAGGCGCCCGAGGGCGACAGTTTCCGGGAGCTGCCCGGCTTCTTCGGCTGGAACCGCGGCAAGCGCTCGGTCACCGTGAACCTCAAGACGCCCGAGGGGCGCCTGATCGTCGAGCGCCTCGCGGCGCGCGCCGACGTCTTTATGGAGAACATGCGGCCCGGCGTCGCCGACCGCCTGGGCGTCGGCTACCCCCGGCTCGCGGCGCTGAACCCGCGCCTCGTGTACTGCTCGATCACGGCCTTCGGGTCGACGGGACCCTCTGCGGACCGCCCCGGCTTCGACCCGATCCTCCAGGCGCTCGGCGGATTGATGACGCTCCAGGGGTTCGGCGGGCCGCCGCAGTATCTCCGCACCGCGCCCACGGACTACTACACGGCGGCGCTCGCCGCGCAGGCGGTCCTCGCGGCGCTCTTCGTGCGCGAGCGCACCGGACGCGGCCAGCGCATCGAGACCTCGCTCCTGCGCGGTGTGCTCGCGCTCCAGTCGGGCACCGCCGTCGACTACCCGGGCAAGCCCTCGCTGATCCGCGACAACCCGACCTATCGCCTCTACCAGGCCGGCGACGGTGAGTGGTTCTTCCTCGCGTGCGGCAACCAGTCCTTCTGGGTCAAGCTCTGCACGGCGCTCGGTCTAGAGGATCTCGCCGACGACCCGCGCTTCGGCTCCTGGGTCCTGCGCCTGCAGAACAACCAGGCGCTCCTGCCGCTCCTCGAGACTCGCTTCCGCGAGCGGCCGCGCGCGGCGTGGCTCGACACCCTCGCCGCCCACGACATCCCCGCGGCGCCGGTGCAGCCGCTGCTCGACTTCTTCGAGGATGCGGCCGTCCGCCACCACGACATGATCCACGTCTACGATCACCCCGAGGTCGGCCGCCTCCGGCTGATGGGCCAACCGCTCACCTTCGACGACACGCCGACGCGCGACCCCGGGCCGCCGCCGACGCTCGGCCAGCACACGGACGAGGTGCTCCGCGAGCTCGGCTACGACGCCGCCGCGATCGCCGACTTGCGCGCCCGGGGCGCCGTGCGGGGTTGATGACATGGGGGGCCCCGATATGGCCCCCCATTCCCCCCACACCCCCACACGCTCGGGGCGCCCCGGCACAGCCGTGGCACCCCTCGATCCCCCAACGCGTTCTTAGCCACGGGCGCCCGGCCGCGGCCCGTCGGGTATGATTGGGGCGGCCCGGCACCGGGTACCAGGAGGATGCGAATGACCTACGTCAGGTACATCGACCGGACTCGCGAGTACTACCTGAGCGAGGGGTACGCGACGCCCTATCGCTGGGCGCACTTCGACGACATCCCCTTCGCGCCGCTGCGCCGGCCGCTGGCGGAGTGCCGGATCGGCCTCGTCACGACCAGCGAGGTCGCCGTCCGCGGCGAGGCGCCCGCGGACGCCCTCGCGCGCGAGGTCTACGCGCTGCCCACGGCGACGTCGGTGGAAAAGCTCTACAGCCTCAAGGACTCCTACGACCGCCACGCGACCACGCTCGACGACGTCGACGCGTACCTGCCCCTGACGCGCCTCCGCGAACTGGCCGCCGCTGGCAGGATCTGTGATCTGGCGCCGCGTTTCCAGGTCGTCTACTCGAATTACAGCCAGCGCGCGACGATGACCGTCGATGCGCCGACCATCCTGGCGCAGTGCCGGGAGGACGGCGTCGACGCCGTCCTCCTCTGCGCCGTCTGACCCGTCTGCCACCAGACCGTGAGTCTGGTCGCCCGGCACCTCGAGGCCAACGGCCTGCCGACCGTCGTGTTCGGCTGCGCCCGGGACATCGTCGAGCACTGCGGCGTCCCGCGCTTCGTGTTCTCCGACTTCCCGCTCGGGAGCCCCTGCGGCCGGCCGTTCGATCCGGCGATGCAACGCGCCATCATGGGCCTGGGCCTCGACCTGCTGGCGGGCGCTGCGGGGCCCGGCACCACGGTCGTGACGCCCTATGCGTGGAGCACGGACGCTTCCTGGAAGGACCGCATCCTCACCAGGGAGCAGCCCTTCCTGGAGGGCGACGCGAAGGCGCGCTGGCTCGAGCGCAAGGCGGCGGCCCGGGCGCGCAACGCGGAGAGGACGGCATGATGAGCTGGAGATGCGTGCGCATCGAGCGGCAGGGCCCGATCGCGCTCGTCCGCTTCGACCGCCGGGAGAATCGCAACGCCTTCGACCAGGAGCTGGTGCGCGAGCTGACCGAGGCGGCGCGGAGCTTCCACGACGACCTCGAGACCCACTACGTCGTCCTCGCGGGCGCGGCCGACGCGTTCTCGGCGGGCGCCGACCTCAAGGACGCCGCGTCCTGGAAGGTCGCCGAGCAGACCGACCTCGAGCGGCGCCGCCGCTTCTACTCGGGCGTCCGCCTCTGCCGCGCGTGGGAGGAGATGCCGCAGATCACGATCGCGGCGATGGAGCGCATGGCGGTCGGCGCCGGCGTCGCGATCGCGCTCGCCTGTGACTGGCGCGTGCTCGGGCGCGGCGCCTATCTGTACGTCCCCGAGGTCAAGATCGGGCTGAACCTCCAGTGGGGCGCGCTGCCGCGACTGATCGCGCTCGTCGGCCCCGCCCGAGCCAAGCGCATCACGCTCATGTGCGAGAAGCTCGACGCCGCGACGGCGCTCGCCTGGGGGCTCGTGGACGAAGTCGCCGACGACGGCCGGACGGTCGAGGTCGCGCTCGAGATGGCCCGCAAGACGTCGGCGATGCCGGCGGTGACGGTGCGGCTCATGAAGGAGGCGATCAACGCCACCGCGAACGCGCTCCACCGCGCCACGAGCTTCGCGGACGGCGACCAGAGCCAGCTCACCGGCGGCTTCGAGGCCGCGCGCACGGCGCGCGAGCAGTTCGGGAGGCGCTGACATGGCCTGGGAGACGATCCGCTACGCGGCCGTCGAGGGCGTCGCCACGGTCACGCTCGACCGCCCCGACGTGTTCAACGCGATGAACGAGCCCATGCGACGCGAGCTGACCGAGTGCTTCACCCGCCTCGCCGTGGACGACGACGTGCGCGTCATCGTCATCACCGGCGCCGGGGAGCGCGCCTTCTCGGCGGGCGCCGACATCCGCGAGTTCGTGAAGCCGCCGGTGCCCGTCAAGTTCCGGGAAGAGCGGAAGCGGGTCGACTTCCGCGCGGTGATGGACCGCTGCCCGCAGCCCATCATCGCCGCCATCCGCGGCTACGCGCTCGGCGGCGGGCTCGAGCTGGCGCTCGCGTGCGACATCCGCATCGCCGCGGAGGACGCGCAGCTCGGCCTCACCGAGATCAGCCTGGCGATCATCCCGGGCGGCGGCGGCACCCAGCGGCTGCCGCGCCTCGTCGGTCGCGGCAAGGCGCTCGAGATGATCCTGACGGGCGCGCGCATCGGCGGTCCCGAGGCGCTCCGCATCGGCCTCGTCGAGCGCGTCGTGCCGCCCGGCGAGGTGCTCCCCGCCGCGCAGGAGCTGGCGCGGGCGCTCGCCGCCCGGGCGCCGGTCGCGCTCCGCTACGCGAAGGAGGCGGTCGTCAAGGGGCTCGAGCTGCCGCTCGCCGAGGGGCTCCGGCTCGAGAACGACCTGGCGACGCTGCTCCGCACGACCGAGGATCGGCTCGAGGGCGCCAAGGCGTTCCTCGAGAAGCGCGCGCCCCGCTTCACCGGAACGTAGCCGGGGCGTGCCTCTCGCGGGCCACCCACGACATGAGCCGGCCTCGCGGCTCCGATAAATAGCGCGGTGGCGTTCGCGTATTACGCCCGGCTCTCCCGTGCCCAGCAGACGATCTACCGGAAGAGCGACGCGATCGCGGAGATCCGCCTGCCACGTCCGGAGACGCTCCGCCCGCGCGTGGCCGCGCTCGAGTCGGCGCTCGCCTCCGAGGACCGGCCGGCGACCCGGCGCGCGAGCGCCGAGCTGATCGGCGGGCTCTGCGAGGCGATGGGCCTGCCGCCCGTGCGGGTCGAGGTGCTGGCCGCGCGCCCGTCGGCCCGCTGGGGGGAGCTGCACGGGCTCTACACGAACGAGCGCGGCAAGCCGATCACGATCCAGCTCTGGATGCGGACGGCCAAGCAGAAGCGCGTCGTCGCCTTCCGCACGTACCTCCGGACGCTCCTGCACGAGGTCGGCCACCACGTCGACTACACGGGCCTGCGCCTCGCCGACTCGTTCCACACCGAGGGCTTCTACAAGCGCGAGTCGAGCCTCTTCTACCAGCTCGTGCCCGAGAGGAGGGCGACCATGCCGACGATCGAGGAGCGGATGAAGCTGCCCGTGGCGGAGAACCTCGAGCGGATGGGGCGCACGGCCGATGAGCTGGCCGCCGCGCTCGAGGGCCGGAGCGACGGCGCGCTCTCGCGCCGCCCCGACGCGAAGAACTGGTCGGCGAAGGAGATCGTCTGCCACTTGCGGGACGCCGAGGAGTACTTCGCGCTCAGGCTGTGGATGATGCAGGCGCTGCAGGACCCGCCCTTCCCCGTGCCCGAGCAGGACCGGTGGGTCGAGGACCGCCAGTACGCGCGCCAGGATGCCGTCGCGGCGCTCGCCGCGTTCCGCCGGCGGCGACAGGAGACGCTCGCCGTCTTCGACGGCCTCCCCGCCGGGGGACTGGCGCGCACCGGCATCAGCAAGGCGCTCGGGCACCTGACGACCGCCGACCACGCGGCGATCCTGGCCTGGCACGACGACAACCACCTGGACCAGCTGCGCCGCGCCCTGGAAGGCAAGACGTAGGCCCGCCGGCCGGACGTTACTCCGGCGACTATCCACGGCGACGGCGCGGGGGCCGGCATCCCCGCCTTGCGGCGCTGGCCGCGTCGCGCGCGGCTTCACCCGTCGTCGCGGGCGCGACGACGCGGCGGGCGCACCTGGAGGAATCTTACCGCGCCGTCAGCCGTTCTGCCGGAGCTGCTCGAGGAGGAACTCGCGCAGGCGCCGCTTCATCTCCTCCGGCATCTCGACGCGGTTGGCCGCGGCCGCGAGATCGCGGGTCTTCTTGTAGGTCGCGAGGTAGGCGCGGCACGGCTCGCAGCCCGCGAAGTGCCGCTCGAGCTCCTCCAGCACGCTCGGCGTCAGCGCCATCTCGAGGTAGTCGGCGAGGATCGCGATCGCTTCCTGACAGGTCACGCCTTCGACCCCAGCTGTCGGGTGAGCTGCTCGCGGAGGGCCATGCGGGCGCGATGCAGGCGCGACTTCACCGACGCGACCGACTCGCCGACGATCTGCGCCACTTGCTCGTTCGAGAGCTCTTCCACGTCGCGCAGGACGAGCACCGCGCGGTAGTGCCCGGGCAGCGCGTCGAGCGCGCGGTGCAGGACGGCGCGGGCCTCGCCCGCGAGCAGCTCGTGCTCGGGCGTGGCCGACCAGTCGGCGAGCACCCAGGCGCGGTCCCCTTCTCGGTGGCCGTCGGCGTCGAACCCCGGCAGATGCTCCTCGAGCGAGGTCTCGAGCTCGAGTCGCTTGCCGCGCCGCTTGTTCAGGGCCGCGTTCGTGGTCACGCGGTAGATCCAGCTCCCGAGCGCCGCGCGCCCCTCGAACGTCTGGCCCTTGCGGACGATGGTGACGAAGACGTCCTGCACGACCTCCTCGGCGTCGGCCTGGTTGCGCGTGATGCCGTAGGCGAGCCGGTACATCCGCGAGGAGTAGCGACGCATCAGGGCCTCGAGCGCCGCAGCGTCGCCCGCCCGCAGGCTCGCGAGCAGCGCGAGATCGTCCCCGTTCATGCTGGGGGAATCTACCACGAGAAGCGCGCCGGCGCCGTTCACGCCGTGGCGAGCGCCGGCGCGAGCCGGCGCGGGTGGCGAAGCCCGCCTTCGCGCCCCGCCGGAAGGCTCACTCGCCGCTCTGCTGCAGGAGCTTGGCCACGAGGCCGGTCCAGCCCGTCTGGTGGCTCGCGCCGATGCCCGCGCCGTTGTCGCCGTGGAAGTACTCGTAGAACAGGATCAGGTCGCGCCAGTGCGGGTCGCGCTGGAACTTCTCGGTGCCGCCATAGACCGGCCGCCGGTCGTCGGCACCCCGCAGGAAGATCCGCACGAGCCGCCGCGAAAGCTCGCCGGCGACCTGCCAGAGGTTGAGCCGCCGCTCGCCGCCCGTCGGGAACGGCACCGTGAGCGTATCGCCATAGAAGTAGTGGAACTTCTGCAGCGACTCGATCAGCAGGTAATTCACCGGGAACCAGACCGGCCCGCGCCAGTTCGAGTTGCCGCCGAAGAGGCCGCTCGAGGACTCCGCCGGCTCGTAGTCCACGCGGTGCTCCATGCCGTTCAGCGCGAGGACGTAGGGATGGTCCCGGTGCGCGCGCGAGACGGCCCGGATCCCGTGCGGCGACAGGAACTCGGCCTCGTCCAGCATGAAGCGCAGCACCCGTGGGAGCTGCTCGCGGGAGACGATCGACAGGAGCCGGCG
>MGCE01000048.1 GCA_001790315.1 Candidatus Rokubacteria bacterium RIFCSPLOWO2_02_FULL_72_37
GATCGCGCGGCGGCGGCGCTCCGGGTCGCCCTCCGTGAGCCGCGTGAGCCACTTCGAGCCCATGCGGACGTGCGTGATCTCGTCGGCCAGGACGAACTCGACCGCGCGCTCGAGCAGCGGGTCGCCGATGCGGCGCGCGATGTGCACGAGCTGATTGAACACATCGCAGGCGAGGCCCTCGAGCCCGCGGTTCACGCCCGCCACGCGCGCGGCGGCGTCCTCGGCGCACGCGCAGCGCCAGAGGATCGTGGTCTCGGGGAACTCCCCCGCGTAACCCTCGAGGTGCTCGAGCAGGCGCAGATAGACCTCGACGTGGCGCGACTCGTCCCAGACCTGGCGCGCCATGTCGAGCGTGAACTCCCACGGCGCATCCGGAAAGTCGCAGACCGTACGCCCCGCGCCCTCCATGGCCTGCAGCTCCCCCACCAGGATCCCGTGGGCGCGCTCCTTGATGGACTCGCGGCTCGCCAGGTCGGGGAACGGCGGCAGCCCCTGTTCGAGTTTGAGCTGGGCGACGTCCCGCGCCCGCATCCGCACGAACCGGTCTTCCCGGGCCAGCTTGTCGTAGGCGATCGGCCGTTCCATCAGCGCTCCCTCACCGCGACTGAACCGCTGTTCGGCGAGTGTAGCAGACTACACGCGCTCCTTGAACTCCTTGCCGAGCAGCCCCTCCGGTCGGACCAGGAGAACCACGATGATGATCAGGAACGCGAGCGTGTTCTTGAACTGGATCGTCAGGTAGGCACCGGCGAGGCTCTCGGCGACGCCGAGAATCAGCGCGCCGACGACCGCGCCGGGCAGGCTGTTGAGTCCACCGAGCACCGCCGCCGCGAAGCCCTTCAGGAACGGATCGAGCATGAAGAACGGGTCGAGCAGCAACGCGGGCGCGAGGAAGATCCCCGCGACGACACCGAGCGCGGAGGCCACCCCCCAGGACAGGCCCAGCACGAGGCGCGTCGGGATGCCGAGTGTCTGCGCCGCCATCACGTTCTCGGAGGTTGCCCGCATGGCGAGCCCGAGGCGCGTGCGCTGGACGAGCAGGTACAACAGCACGCTGCCGACCAGGCCGGCCGCCATCGTGGCGAGGGAGAGCTGGCTCACCACGACGCCGCCGAAGCGGTACGTCGTGGTGTCCGAGATCGGGAACGGCAGCGAGACCGGCTCGGCGCCCCACCACCAGACAACGACGCCCTGGATGATGAGCGCCAGCCCGAGCGTCAGGATGACCATCCCGAGCAGGTTCGCCCCCTCGCGCTGCGCCTTCACCAGCACGCCGAAATAGAAGGCGATCCCGACGGCCCCACCCACCAGCAGGCTCGCGAGGAACGCGACCGGGAACGAGTAGTGATTCGACAGGAGGGAGTAGGACACGAATGTCGCCAGCGTCGCGATGTCGCCGTGGGCGAAGTTCAACACCCGCGTCGAGCGGTAGATCAGGACGAGCCCGAGCGCGACGAGCGCGTAGAGGCTCCCGGCCGAGAGTCCCGTCAACCCGTACTGGAGGAACCTGTCCATCATCGGAAGGGCCAGAGCTGGAAGTACAGGCGCGTCTTGAGCCAGCGGCCGAAGAGCCCGAGCGGTTCGAAGATCAGCACCAGGAGGATCGTGACGCCGTAAACCACCGGAACCATCTCGCGGAAATTCGCGAACACCTTGGGCACCAGCGTAACGAACACGGCACCGAGGATGGAGCCCTCGATCGACGCGACCCCGCCGATGATGACTGCGACGAAGAGCGTGATGGACTCGAGGACGTTGAAGATTTGTGGCTCGATGTGCCCCAGGATCTGGGCGTAGAGCGCCCCATGAACCCCCGTGTAGAAGGAGGAGATCGCAAACGCCAGGAGCTTGTACCGCGTGAGGCTCACGCCGTTGACTTCGGCGGCTATGTCCGAATCGCGGATCGCGACGAACGCCCGCCCGATGAACGAGGATACGATGTTGTATGCCGCGAGCGTGAAGCCCGTGAGCAGGAGCACGTAGACGTAGTACGTCCAGCGGGTCCCCGAGAGCCCGAACATCGGCTGGAGCGACGCGATCGCGAGTCCCGAACGCCCGCCCGACAGCACCTCCCAGTTCACGAAGACCTGGTAGACGGCCACGCCGAAGCCGAGTGTCGCGATCGACAGATACGGCCCCTTGAGCCGAAGCGACGGGAAGCCGACGAAGACGCCGGCCACCGCCGCGAGCGCGCCCGCGCCGAGGAGCGCCAGCGCGAATGGCGCGCCCCAGATCCGCAGATGGCCGAACGCGAACGCTCCGATCGCGAGAAATCCAGCCTGGCCGAAGGAGATCTGGCCCGTGTACCCGATCAGGAGATTCTGGCCGATCACGCCGATCGAATAGAGGGCGATCAGGGTGGCGAGGAAGACCAGGTGCTCGGCGGCGACCCACGGGAACACCGCGAGCGCCGCGAGGAGCAGGCCGAGCAGCACGCGCGCCGCCGGGCGACGAGCGAAGCGCAGATCCTCGGCGTAGGACTCGACGAGATCCACTCAGGCCTCGTAGAGGTCCCGGATCACGTCGGCGTAGCGGGTCTCGAGCGCCCGCCGCTTGACCTTCATCGTCGGCGTCACGTCGCCTTCCTCCGCGTAGAAGCGGCGGGGCAGCAGCGCGACCTTCTTGACCGCCTCGACCTGCGAGAGCGTCTTGTTGACCTTCTCGACCTCGTCCTCGATCAGGCGCACGATCTGCGGGTTCTGTGTGAGGTCCTGGAACGTCGTGAACGGGATGCGATGGTCCTGGGCGAACTTCGTGACGTTGTCCTCGTCGATCAGGATCAACGCGACCAGGTAGCGCCGCCGCTCACCGATGACGACGGCGTCCTGGATGTACGGGCTGAACTTGAGCTTGTTCTCGATGTACGCGGGCGTGATGTTCTTGCCGCCCGCCGTGATGATGATGTCCTTCTTGCGGTCCATGATCTTGAGGTAACCGTCCTCCCACGCGCCGACGTCGCCCGTGTGGAGCCAGCCGTCGCGGTCGATCGTCTGGGCCGTCAGCTCCGGGTCCTTGAAGTAGCCCTTGAAGACGTGGCGCCCGCGCGTGAGGATCTCGCCGTCGTCGGAGAGCGCGACCTCGATCCCCGGGATCGGCTCGCCCACGGTGCCCACGCGCGGCCGCTCGACGCGATTCACCGAGATCACGCCCGTCGACTCCGTCTGACCGTACCCCTCGACGAGCGGGATGCCGAGCGCGTGGTAGTACTCGAACAGCTCGGGCGAGGCCGGGGCGGCCCCGCAGACCGCGATCCGCGTCCGCTCGAAGCCGAGCCGCCGCTTGAGCGGCGCCAGGACCGCCCACGACGCCAGCCGGTAGGCGAGGCGCGACCCGAGCGGAATCGGGCGGCCGGCCAGCTTGGCGCGCGCGTATCTGCGCCCGATCGCGACGGCCGCCCGGTACAGCCGCCGCTTGAGCCAGGTCGAGTCGTCCATGCGCAGCTCGACGGTGGACGCGAGCTTCTCCCAGATGCGGGGGACGCTCGCGAAGTACGTCGGCGAAACCTCGCGGAGGTTCTGGAAGAGCGTGTCGAGGCTCTCCACGAAGTTCACGACGTAGCCGACCCGGAGGGGGCCGAAGACGGAGATCAGGTTCTCGTAGATGTGAGCGAACGGCAGGTACGAGACCACCTCGTCGTCCGGCCGGGTGGGGTTGACGCTGAGGAACGCCTCGGTGACCCAGAGGATCGAGCCGTGCGTGAGCATCGCGCCCTTGGGCGGTCCGGTCGTGCCCGACGTGTAGATGATCATCGCGGTGTCGGCCGGCTCCAGGGACTCGCACCGCTCGGCGACGGCGTGCGGGTGCGCCTCGGCGAACGCCTGGCCCTGCTTCACGAAGTCGGCGAAGAACGTCACGCGCTCGTCTGTGAAGCCCCAGAGCCCCTTGGCATCCCACACGACGATGCGCTCGACGCGCGTCTCGCCGGCGATCGCGAGGACCTTGTCGAGCTGCTCCTCGTTCTCGACGAAGATCAGCCGCGCCTCGGAGTGGTTCAGGAGGTACGTGATCTGCTCGGGCGCCGACGTCGGGTAGATCCCGCACGTCACGCCCCCCGCGGTCATGATCCCGAGGTGGCCGTAGAGCCACTCGGGGCGATTCTCGGCGAGCACCGCGATGTTCTCCTGGGGGCGAAGCCCGAACGCGAGCAGCGCGGCCGCGACCTTCTCCACTTCCTCCCTGTACTCGCGCCACGTGACCCGGTGCCAGATTCCGTACTCCTTGAAGCGGATCGCGAGCCGCTCGCCCTGTCTCGCCACCTGCGCGCGGAACGCCGCCGGCAGGCTCCGCGCCATCGCGTCGCCCATCACCATCGCCTCCTCTTGCGGTAGAGCCGCCAGCCCTTGACCGCCGCCTCCTCGGTTCCGAGTCCGAGGTAGACCTCACGTACGTTCTCGTTCGCCTGGATCTCCGCGGACGTCCCCTCCAGCACCACCCGCCCGGCCTCCAGGATGGCGCCGCGCCGGGCCACGCCCAGGGCGAGCCGCGCGTTCTGCTCGACGAGCAGGATCGTCGTGCCCGTGCGACTGATGGTGCCGAGCGCGTCGTACACGCTCCGAGCGATCCGCGGCGCGAGGCCGAGCGAGGGCTCGTCGAGCATGAGGAGGCGCGGCCGGCGGAGCATCGCGCGCCCGAGCGCCAGCATCTGCTGCTCGCCTCCGGAGAGCGTCTCGGCCTCCTGACGCGCCCGCTCCTTGAGGATCGGGAACATCCCGTACACGAAGTCGAGGTCCTTCCGGACGCCGTCGTCGCGCCGGCCCCAGAGGCCGAGCTCGAGATTCTCCGCGACCGTCAGCTCGCGGAAGAGGCCCCGATCTTCCGGCACGTAGACGATGCCGAGGCGGGCCACCGCCTCGGGCTGCCAGCCGTCGATGCGCCGGCCGCGGAACAGGATCTCCCCTTTTTTCGGCTGGTCCTTGAGGAGCCCAGCGATGGTCCGGAGCAGGGTGGTCTTGCCCGCGCCGTTCGGGCCGAGCACCGTGAAGATCTCGCCCTCCTCGATCTCGAGCGAGACGCCGAAAAGCGCGTAGATCCGGTCGAAGTAGAGCGTCTCGACGGAGGCGACTTTTAACAGCGGGTGGGGCGAGGCGCCCCCCCCGCGCCCCCCCGGCTCGCGTGGCGTGCTCCTCACAGGATCCCCCCGCGCCCCCCCGGCTCGCGTGGCGTGCTACTCACCGAGGTACGCCTTGATCACGTCCGGGTGGCGCTGGACCGCCGCCGGCGTTCCCTCCGCGATCTTCACGCCGTGGTCGAGCGCGACCATGCGGCCCGCCAGGCGCGACGCCACGCGGAGGTCGTGCTCGACGAGAAGAATCGTGATGCCGAAGCGCCCCCGGATCTCGTGGATCCAGTAGGCGAACTCCTCCTTCTCCTCCTGCGTGAGTCCGGAGACCGGCTCGTCCAACAGCAGAAGGCGGGGCTCGGTCGCCAGCGCCCGCCCCAGCTCGACCCGCTTCTGCACCCCGTAGGGGCAGTCCCCGGCCCGCGTCTTGCGGACCGGCTCGAGGTTCAGGAACTCTACGATTTCCTCACAGCGGCGGCGGTGCCGGGTCTCCTCGCCGCGCAACCGCAGCACCGCGGCCAGGAGGTTCTTCCTGAAGTGCAGGTGCCGCCCGACCATCAGGTTGTCGAGCACCGACATGTTGTGGAAGAGGCGGAGGTTCTGGAACGTCCGGGCGATGCCGAGCCGTGTCACCTCGTCCGGGGAATGGCGCGTGAGCGGCTCGCCGCGGAAGCTGATGGCGCCGGACGTCGGCCGATAGATCGACGTGATGCAGTTGAACAGCGACGTCTTGCCGGAGCCGTTCGGGCCGATGACCGCAAGCGTCTCGCCCTCGGCGACCGCGAGGCCGATCTGGCTGAGCGCCGTGATCCCGCCGAACCTGAGCGAGAGCTCGCGGACCTCGAGCAAGGCCTCCATCCTAGACGACGGGGGGAGGGCCAGGCCGGGCCCTCCCCCCGCGGCGCTGACGTGTCACGCCGTTAGAAATGCGGCTGGAAGAACTGCGTCGGGGCGGCCTCGACGTAGGAGAAGTCGGCCGCCTTGTTGGCCCTGAGCAGGCGGACGGCGTTCAGGCCGTGGCGCCGGTTCGGCCCGAAGGTGACCCCCGGCAGGATGCCCTCCGCGGTGAAGCCCTTCACGGATTCCATCGCTTCCACGTAGCTCTCGCGCGTCAGGTTGCGCCCGGCCTTCCTGATCCCCTCGAGCGCGATCGCCATCGAGGTGAAGCCGGTGAGCGCCGTGTTCTCCTTGCCCACGAGCTTGGGCTGGACCTTGGTCAGGATGTCCACGAGCACCTTGCCGGGAGGATCGTTCGCCACCGCGGCGCCGGAGAGGATCGCGAAGTGCGCCCCCTCCCACAACTCGCCGAGCAGGCGGAACATGATCAGGTAGTCGCCGAGCGGGAACGAGGCGACGGGCTTGGGCCGGAAGCCGACCTTGGCCATCTCCTTGATCACGTTCGCGCCGTGGGTGATCGTCGAGTAGAAGACGACCGCGTCGGCGCCCGAGTCCTTCAGCTTGAGGGCGTGGGTGCCCATCTCGCGGTCGGACAGCTCGTAGGAGACGGCCGCGGCGAGCGTGGCCTTGCCCCCGAGCCCCTTGAGCGCGCGGTTGACGCCTTCGAGGCCGCCCTTGCCGTAGTCGTCGTTCTGGTAGAAGACGGCGACCTTCTTGGCGCCGAGCTTGTCCACGGAGAACTTCGTCAGGAACTCCGCCTCGTCGGCGTAGTCCGGGTAGTTCACGAACACGTAGCGGATCTTCGCGCGCGGCTGCTTGGCCCAGATCGCCGGGTTGCCGTACGGGTTGATCACCGGCAGCTTGTACTCGGCCACGTCGTCCTTGGCGGCGTTGAGGATCGCCGAGCCGAGCAGCCCGACGTTCAGGAACACCTGGTCCTTCATCTCCTTGAGGTTGGCCACGGCACGGCCCGGGTTGTAGCCGTCGTCCTTCATGAGAACCCGCAACTTGCGCCCGTTGATGCCGCCCTGCGTGTTGACGTGGTTCGCCCACGCCTCGGCGGCGAGCGCGGTGTTGCCCCACGCGGCGGCCGGCCCCGACAGCGGCGTCGTCAGACCGATGACGATTTCGGAGTCCGTCACGCCCGGCGTCTGGGCCGCGGCGGGTATCGCCAGGAGCAGCAGCGCCAATAGCAGTCCTGTGAAGCGCATCCTCATGGACGTATCCTCCCTACCCAGTGCGAACACCCCAACGCCAGCACCTCGCTCCAGCGCGCAAAATTATACGCGAACCGCCCCGGCCCCCGCACACCTCCCGCGCCGCCCCGGCCTACCCGCGCCGGTTTCGCCGGGACAACAGCGTCGCCGGCACGACGGTTCCGGCGCCGAACCGCGCCGTCAGGCGGTCGATGGCGGCGGCGAGCCGCTCCCGACGCACCGCGTCGGGCTCGAAGAGCCCGAGCTGGCCCCGGCTGGGCGGGCCGAGGTGCGAGGCCGAGAACCCGATCAGGCGCACCGGCCGGCTCGGCCGGAGGCGCGCGAGCAGCGCGAGCGCGCGGCGATACAGCTCGAGGCCGTCTTGCGTCGGCTCGGCACTCACGCTGCGCGTGTGGGTCTCGAAGTCGCCATAGCGGAGCTTCAGCGTCACCCGGGCGGCCGCGAAGCCGCCGTCGCGGAGCTCGGCGGCCACGCGCTCGGCCTGCGCGCGCAGCGTCGTCCGAAGCCGCTCGAGGTCGCCACAGTCGGCGCCGAACGTCTCCTCGGCGCCCATCGATTTCGGGTCCTCGAAGGGGACGACCGGCCGCTCGTCGCGGCCGAACGCGAGCGCATGCAGGTCCTCGCCGTGGCGGCCGAGGCGCCGCGCGAGCACGGCGCGCGGCACCCGCTGGAGCTGGCCGACGGTCGTGACGCCCATCTCGCGGAGCTCCTCGGCCATGACTTTCCCGACGCCCCAGATCCGCTCCACCGGCAGCGGCGCCAGAAACGACGCCTCCTCCCCGGCCGGCACGACGACGAGACCGTCGGGCTTCTCGAGGTCGGAGGCGACCTTTGCCAGGAACTTGTTCGGCGCCAGGCCCGCCGAGGCCGTCAGGCGCGCCTCGGCGCGGATGCGGGCTTTGATGCGTCGCACGGCCGCCTCGGGGCGGCCGAAGAGGGGCTCCGTCCCGGTGAGGTCGACGAACGCCTCGTCCACCGAGACGGGCTCGACCAGCGGCGAGAAGTCCGCGAGGATCCCCATGATCTGGACCGACACCGCGCGGTACTTCGCCATGTCCACCGGGAGGAACGCGGCGCGGGGGCAGAGGCGAGCGGCGCGGCCGATGGGCATGGCCGAGCGCACCCCGAAGACACGCGCTTCGTACGAGGCGGCGGAGACGACCCCGCGGCCTCCGGGGTCGGCGCCGACGATCACGGGACGGCCCGCGAGCTCGGGCCGGTCGCGCTGCTCGACGGACGCGTAGAACGCGTCCATGTCCACGTGCGCGATCGCCCGCGTCACGGTGACCGTCCCGGCCCGAGGGTGCCCTCCGCGACCACGCTCGCCATCACCCTGGACGACAATCGCTCCTGCAAGCGCACGGGTCAACCCTGACTCCACGGGTCGCGGAGGGCACCCTCGGGCCGGGACGGTCACCGCGGTGGGAGCATCCCCCCCCCTGACCTCGCGGCCGAGCGCCGATGCCAGCGGCTCTCAGGCGCGGGAGAGACCGAGGTCGGGAGCGACATCGGTCAGCGCGGCGACGACGAACGCGATATGGGCGTCGAGCGGGACGCCGAGCTCCTCGGCACCCCGGTAGACGTCGTCGCGGTTGACCGTTCGGGCGAAGGCCTTGTCCTTGAGCTTCTTCCGAACCGACGCCGGCTCGAGTCCGCTGATCACGCGCCCGGGCCGGACGAGCGCCACGGCGTGGACGAAACCCGACAGCTCGTCGCACGCGTACAGGGCGCGGTCCAGCAGCGACACCCGTGGCACGCCCGCGTAGTCGGCGTGCGCGAGAATCGCATACACGATGGGCTCCGGCACGCCGCGGGCCAGCAGGACCTCGCCGCCCTTGCTCGGGTGGTGCGGCGCACGGGGGTGCATCTCGTAGTCGAAATCGTGGAGCATGCCGGCGACGCCCCACGCGTCCGGGTCCTCGCCGTACCGGGCGGCGTAGGCGCGCATCGAGGCCTCGACGGCCCGGGCGTGCTTGCGGAGGCTCTCGCTCCTGGTGAACTCGGTGAGGATCGACCAGGCGGCCTCGCGCGCGATCACGGCCGGCGCGCTTGCTGGCTACGCCACTTGTCGATGGACTTCTTGGAGAAGACCCAGGCTCCGTCGACCTGGAGCGAGGGGATGCGCCGCTCGGTCGCGAGGCGGACCAGCGTGCTCTCGTCCATCGCCAGATAGGTCGAGGCTTCCTTGATGCTGAGCACGTCCTTCGGCGTCACGAACGATCCTCCTCCGTACGTTTGCGCAGCGACTCCAGATCGGCCTCGAGCGCGCGGATCCGCTCGACGAGCTGCTCGAGGGCCTTGGCCACGGGGTCGGGCAGATCCGTCTGGTCGAAGTCGAGCCCGCCCACGCGCTGCCCGTCCTTGTATGTTATCCGGCCCGGCACGCCGACGACAACACAGTTCGCGGGAACGTCGCGGACCACCACCGAGCCGGCACCGATGCGCGAGTTGTCGCCGATCCTGATGGCGCCGATGACCGCGGCGCCCGCGCCGACGACGACGTTGTTGCCGAGTGTCGGATGGCGCTTCTCGCGCTTGAGGCTGGTCCCCCCGAGCGTGACGCCCTGGAGCAGGGTCACGTTCGCGCCGACCTCGGCGGTCTCGCCGATGACGACCCCCATCCCGTGGTCGATGAAGAGCCCGGGCCCCAGGACCGCGGCGGGATGGATCTCGATGCCCGTCAGGAATCGGCCGACGTGGGACACGAAGCGCGCGACGGTCCCGAAGCCGCGCCGCCAGAGCCCGTGGGCGAGCCGATGGAACGTCAGGGCATGGACGCCCGGATAGCAGAACGCGACCTCGAGCGCCGAGCGCGCCGCCGGGTCCCGTTCGAGGACGACGCGCACGTCGCGACGGATCGCATCGAACACGCTCAGCCCCTTCGGCCGCGCGCGTCGAGGGCGGCCGCGCGCAGCGCCGCCGCGGCGACCTCCGCCGCGTGCCTGCGGTCGTCAGGAAGGCCGTCGAGCGCCGTCTCGATCTCCTCGGCCTTCACCTGCGCCAGGTCCTCCACCGTCCGCCCGCGCACGAGCTCGCTCGCCATACTCGCGGCGGCGATCGTCGGCCCGCACCCGTACGTCTGGAATCGCACCTCCACGGCCCGACCGTCGCGGACACGGAGGAAGAACCGCGTGAGGTCGCCGCACCCCTCGTACTCGTCCTCGCCCACCCCGTCGGGCGCGTGCATCATCCCGGCGTTGCGCGGGTTCAGGAAGTGATCGACGAGCGTGGCGCTGTACCTCACGAGGCTCCGACAGGCAGCGCCTCGCGGAGCTTCCGCACGACCGACTCGACGCATCCGACCACGTAGTCGACGTCCTCGGCGGTGGTCGAGCGGCCGAGCGAGCAGCGAACCGCCCCCATCGCCCAGTCGAGCGGGACCCCCATCGCCACGAGCACGTGCGAGGGCTCGATGTTGCCCGACGTGCAGGCGGAGCCCGCCGAGACGCCGACGCCCTTGAGATCCAGGCCCAGCACGATGGACTCCGACTCGACGCTCCGGAAGAGCAGGCTGGCGGTCCCCGGCAGGCGGTCGACCGGGTGGCCGGAGAGTCGGACCTCGGAGACGCGCTCCCGGATTCCCTCCCACAGCCGCGTGCGGAGCGCCGTCAACCGCTCGGCCTCCGCGGTCATCTCGCGCGCCCGGACCTCGACGGCCTTGCCCAGGCCGACGATGCCTGGCACGTTCTCGGTCCCGGCCCTGCGGCGTCGCTCGTGCTCGCCACCGTGCTGGATCGACACCATCCGCGTGCCCTTCCGGACGTACAGCCCGGCGACCCCCTTCGGGCCGTAGATCTTGTGGCCGGAGAACGACAGGAGGTCGATCCCCAGCGCCTGCACGTCGAACGGGATCTTGCCGAACGTCTGCACGGCGTCGACGTGGAATGCCACACCGCGCTCGCGCGTCGCGCGCCCGATCTCCTCGAGGGGCTGGAGCGTGCCGACCTCGCTGTTCGCGTGCATGAGGCTCACCGCGATCGTGTCGGGGCGGATCGCCCGCCCGACCTCGTCCGGGTCCACCATCCCGTGCTCGTCCACGCCGACGTACGTCACGTCGAAGCCCATGCCCTCGAGGGCCTGGCAGGTGCGCAGGACCGCATGGTGCTCGATCTTCGAGGTGACGAGGTGGCCCCGCCCACGCGCGAGCGCCAGGCCCTTGATGCCGAAGTTATCGGACTCCGTGCCCCCGGACGTGAACACCACCTCGCCGGGCGTGACCTTGAGGAAGTGCGCGACGCGCTCGCGCGCGAGATCCATGCCCTCCCGCGCCGCGCGGCCGAAGGCGTGGATGCTGGACGCGTTGCCGTACAGCTCGGAGAAGTACGGCAGCATCTCCGCGAGGACCTCCGGGTGCACCGGGGTCGACGCATTGT
>MGCE01000049.1 GCA_001790315.1 Candidatus Rokubacteria bacterium RIFCSPLOWO2_02_FULL_72_37
CGAAGAACCAGCGCTCGGTCGTGGAGGCGTCCTGCATGAGGTTGCGGACCAGCTCCTTGCCGAGGTTGCAGGCGGTCGTGTAGCCGAACGTCACGACGTCGCCGGGCAGGGGAAGGTCGTTGTCGATGGTCTTCGGCACGTGCGCGACGGTGAGCCCCGGCATCGCCCGCGCGATGCGCGAGGACGCGTACGCGGTGTCGTCGCCGCCGATCGTGATGAGATGCTCGACGCCGAGCCGCTTGAGCGTCTCGGCGACCCGGGCCACGCCCTCGGGCGAGCGCGCGGGGTTCGTGCGCGAGGTGCGGATGATCGAGCCGCCGTCGAAGTGGATGCGCGAGAGGTCGTCGATCGTGAGCTCGACGACGCGTTCGGTGTCGCCCTCGACGAGCCATTTGAATCCATCGTAGACGCCGAGCACGCGGCAGCCATGGTTGCGGGCCTCGATCGTCGCCGCCGCGATGACCGCGTTGATACCGGGGGCGGGACCCCCGCCGACCAGGATCGCGAGCGTCTTCATGGCGTTCATTGTACCGGGGGAGCGAAAGGGCGCCCAGTCGAGGGGCGCCTACCCGGTCGCGCCCTCCCCCGGATTCCGGGCGTTCACGAGGACGCCCATGTTGCCGTATGGATGCCGATTCTCGAGCATGAGCTGGTGGCACGCCGGGATGTCGTCGAAGGCGTAGGTCTTCGACAGGCACGGATCGACCTTGCCCGCGGCGACCAGGCGTGTGACGGCGGCCGCCTGCTCGTCGTTCGACAGGTGGCTGCCCTGGAACCTCTTTTGACGCATCCAGTGATAGCGGAGGTCGAGCGTCGCGTTGTAGCCCGTCGTGCCGGCGCAGATGACGACCATGCCGCCGGTCGCGCAGACGAACACGGAGGTCGGCAGGGTCGCCTCGCCGGGGTGCTCGAAGACGATCTTGGGGCTGACGCGTTCGCCGAGGGCGTCCCAGACCGCCTTGCCGAAGGCGCGCGCGCCCTTGGCCCACTCGCCGTACGTCTTGGCGTCGTTCGTGTCGGGCATCACGCCCCAGTGAGAGAAGCCGTTGCGGTTGATGACCCCCGTCGCGCCGTGCTCGAGACAGAACGCCCGCTTGGCGTCGTCGGAGACGACGGCGACCGCCCGCCCGCCGAGCGCGCGCGTGATCTCGAGCGCCATGCTTCCGAGCCCGCCGGCCGCGCCCCACACGAGCACGATGTCGCCGGGCTCCACCACGTGCGGGGGCCAGCCCATCAGCATCCGGTAGGCCGTCGAGGCGCAGAGGAGGAAGCAACCGGCCTGCTCCCAGGTGAGCCTGGCGGGCTTCGGCACGCACTGATGCGCCTGCGCGCGCGCGAACTGGCAGTAGCTGCCGTAGTTGGTCTGGTAACCCCAGATGCGCGTGCTCTCGGCGAGCATCGGATCACGGCCGGAGCGCACCCAGGGGTCGTCGGACCGCCACCAGCCGCTGTGCACGACCACGTCGTCCCCGACCCTGAGGGTCTTGACGTCGCGACCGACGGCCCACACGGTGCCCGAGCAATCGCTGCCACCGGCGTGGAAGTCCTCGGGCTCACCGAGCTTCTGGCGCTCGGCGATGACGTCGAGGGGCGCGCCGAGCGCGGCCCAGACGTTGTTGTAGTTGATGCCCGACGCCATCACGTAGATCAGCACCTCGTCCGGACCGAGCGTGGGCGTCGGGATGACCTCGCGCTTCCAGGCGTCGCGCGGTTGGCCGAAGCGACTCTGCCGCACGACGTACGCGTGCATCCGCGTCGGCACCTCGCCGAGCGGTGGCGCGTCACCGAGCTCGTACAGGTCCGCCATCAGTTGAACTCCTTGATCAGCCGCGGCAGGCGCGGGTCGTCGAGCCCGGGCTGCCAGGGCTGGTAGAGGGAGGTGCGGTCGAGGAGCCCCGCGTAGCGCTCCTTGATCTTCGCCCCGAGCGTCGCGTAGGTGCCGGTCACCGCGAACGTGTCGACCATCTCGTCGCTGATCAGGGCGGCCATGCCCACCCAGTCCCCCTCGACGGACTTCCGGTGGAGCGCCGGCGTGAGATCCTGCCATCCGTGCGCGGCCAGCACGGGCTCGTACGTGCGGGTCGACGCGTAGAACGCGATCTGCTGGCGTACCGACTGGCGCGCACGCTCCAGCTCCTGCTCGGTGTCACCGACGACGGCGAAGGTGGACGTGACGTAGGTGAAGTCGGCGCGACGACGCCCCGAGGCGCGCAGGCCTTCCTCGACCGCGGGGTGGACGTACTCGCGCAGATATTTCGGACTGTTGAACGGATGGACGTGAAGGCCGTTGCACACCTCGCCCGCGATCCGGCACATGTGCCGGTTGACGCCGGCGATGTAGATGGGAATCCCCGGATGCGCGATGGGGCCCGGATTGAAGAACGGCGTCATCAGGTCGAACCGATAGAACCGCCCTTTGAAGTTGAGCTTGGTGTCGTTCTGCCAGCAGTCCCAGATCGCGCGGAGCGCCCGCACGATCTCGTGCATCTTCGGTCCCGGCGACTCGAACGGCACCGAGAACCGCCGCTCGTTGTGCCCCTTGACCTGCGTGCCGAGGCCGAGGATGAAGCGACCGTCGGACGCCTTCGCGAGGTCCCAGGCGATGTGCGCGAGGATCATCGGGCTGCGCGGGAACGTCACCGCGATCGCGGTGCCGAGCTTGACCCGGGAGGTCACGGTCGCGGCGACGGCGAGCGGCAGGAACGGATCGTGCTGGGTCTCGGACGACCAGAGGCAGTCGTAGCCGAGGGCCTCGACCTTCCTCGCGTAGTCGGGGATCGACTTCAGGTCGTGCGTGAGCATGCCAACGTCGAGTTTCACGTGTCTCTCCTTTGCCCGGGGCGACGACTATTGTAGCGGCGGGCCCGCGGCCGCAACAAGCGTCAGACGACCTAGTCCACCCGCCGTCCGGGTCTTGCGGGTACGACGCGGGAGGGCGGCGAGCGTGACCGTCATCGTCGATCCCCGAAGTCGGCGAGCGCCTGCTCGCGGAGGCGGCCGCGCTGGACCTTGTCGCCGTGCGGCCCGGGCGTGCGCGGCACGTCCTTCACGAGGCGGAAGCCGACCGGGATCTTGTACGACGCGATCCGACCGCGGCAGAACGCGCGGAGGTCCTCCGCCGTGAGGCGGGCGCCCTCAGCCGCGATCACGTACGCCACCGGCGCCTCGTTGAGGCGCGGATCCGGGACTCCCACGACGAACGCT
The DNA here is from genome assembly GCA_001790315.1 of Candidatus Rokubacteria bacterium RIFCSPLOWO2_02_FULL_72_37. Classification (GTDB taxonomy): domain Bacteria; phylum Methylomirabilota; class Methylomirabilia; order Rokubacteriales; family CSP1-6; genus GWA2-73-35. The sequence continues at coordinate 3,205 of MGCE01000049.1, forward strand.
TGCGCCACGTCCGGATGCGACATCAGGAAGGCTTCGATCTCGCCCGGCGCCACCATGAAGTGGCTGATGCGCAACGTCTCGCGGAGCCGCCCCTTGAAGATCGTGTGTCCCCGTCCGTCCTGGACGCCGAGGTCGCCCGAGCGAAACCAGCCGTCCGTGGTGAAGGCGGCAGCCGTCTCGTCCGGCTTCTTGTAGTAGCCGCGGGAGACGAGCGGTCCCCGGAACTGCAGCTCGCCCTCCTGGCCGGAGTCGCACGGCGCCCCGGTCTCCGGGTGTACCACGCGCACCTCGAGCCCCGGGGCGGGGATGATCCCGGGGAGCTTCCTGAGCTCGACCGGCTCGTCGAGGCGGTGGAACATCGCCATCGCGTTCACCTCGGTCATGCCGTAGGGCTCGTAGCCGAGCGTGACGCCGATGCGCTCGACGAACGCCTCGAACAGCCCATGGCCGCCGCCCCCGGTCGAGCCGATCCCCCCCGTGCGGAGCGAGGAACGCTCGTACCGGTCGAGGTCCGGGTGCTCGAGCATCGCTGTCACCATCGCGTCGACGGCGTTCCAGACCGTGCAGCGCTCGCGCTCGATGAGCTGGAGGGCGCGCAGCGGATCGTACGTCGCCATCAGGACGAGGCAGGCACCGTGGCTCCAGGTCGCCAGCGGGATGTTCACGCCGCCCCATGTGCCCGCCGCCGGCAGCGCGTGCAGCACCCGGTCGCGCGGCGTGACGCCGAGCGCCTCGCCGACGTTCCAGGCGTGCGGTACGCAGTTACGGTGCGAGATCATCGCTCCTTTGGGGAACGACGTCGTGCCCGAGGTGTACAGCAGCGTGAAGACGTCGTCGGGTCGCGAGGATGCAGCGACGCCCGCGGAGTCGCCCCCGGCGTCCTGCACGTCGCGCAGGCGGTGGCAGCCCGGGTAGGGGTCCTCCGCGTCCACGATCACGTGACGGAGCTCGGGGAACTCGCGGGCGTCGAGCTCACCTGGCGTGGCCGCTGCCAGCTCCGGCAGCACCTCCTGGAGCGTCTCGAGGTAGTCGATCCCACCGAGGTGATCGGTGAGGAGGAGCGCCTTGGCGTCCGATTGCCGGAGGATGTAGGTGAGCTCGTGGGCCCGGTAGCGGGGGTTCAGCGCGACGACGATGGCGCCGAGTCGGGCGCAGGCCTGCTGCGCCGCGAACCACGCGGGCCGGTTGGACAGCCAGATCGCGACCTTGTCGTCGCGCCCGAGGCCGAGGGCGGCGAGCCCGTGCGCCAGCCGCACGGCGCGCGCCCGAAGGGCGGCGAAGGTGATGCGCTCCTCCCCGAACACGATCGCCTCGCGCTCCGGGAAGCGGGCCGCGACCGCGTCGAGCAGCGAGGCGGCCGTGGCCTCGGCGAACGGGTTGCCGATCACGTCCCTACTCGAGACGGAAGAGCGTCGTCGCATTCCGCCAGGCGACGCGCTCGGCGACGTCGGCGCGGAGCTCGCCGAGCACGCGGCGGGTCCACGCGAGGAGCCGGTCGAGCATCGCGGGCTCGAAGAGCCGCGGCGCCCAGACGTCCACTCCCACGAGGAAGCGATCGGGGAACCGCTCGATGAGCGCCTTCCAAGCCGGATCCAGCGGTCCCGTCTCGGTGGCGAGGGCCGGCGTGCGCTGGAAGTGCATCCCGGACAGGTCGACCCGCAGATTGGGATTCCGCGCCAGGAGACCCTCGACCCGCGCGGGTGGCCCCGCGCCCGCGTGGGCCAGGACGACCGTCGCGGCGCGATGAGCGGCGAGCGCGCGCTCGAGCGCGGCCGCGGCCCGGTCGGTGAGCTCGTAGTGGACGACGACCGGCACCGCGTGCTTGGCCAGAACGTCCAGGATCCGGCCGAAGGCGGGATCGCCCGGGTCGCGCTCGATCGCGCGTCGCCCCATCTGCCGCAGGTGGACCTCGCCGACGACGGGCGCGCGGCCACGGATCAGCGCGGCGTCCAGACGCGCCGCCGCCTCCGCGCCGGTGGGATCGGACAGCGGCAGCCCGGCAACGACGCGGTCGGGATACCTGCGGGCCGCCGCGGCGATCCAGGCCGGATCGTCCTTCTGCACGCCGCCGACGCCGAGCAGCACCACCCGGGTGACTCCGTGGCGCTTCATCGCTTCGACGTAGGCCGTGATGGCGCCAGCGCTCGGCAGGTGCGAATGGGCGTCGATCAGGGGCCCGGTGTACTCCGCCGCCCGCGCGCCGCCCGGCATCGCGGCGCACAGGGTGGCCGCGAGGACGGCGGCCGGCGCCAGTCGGGTCAGGGCACGTCGCGCGGTCACCCTAGATGATTCCGTCGCGCGCGAGGTCCTCGATCTCGGCATCGTCGAGTCCGATCGAGGCGTACACCTCGCGGTTGTGGGCACCGAGCGGCGGCCCCACCCAGCGGATCGACGCGGGCGCGGCGGACAGGCGCGGCGTCGGCGCGGTCATCCGCACCGCACCGAGGACCGGGTCGGGCACGTCCATGAGGATTCCGCGCGCGAGCACGTGGGGATCCTTGCTGATGTCGGCGGCGTCGTACACGGGCGAGGCGGTGAGATCCACCTTCTCGAACAGGTCGAGCATCTCGTCGAGCGTCCGCCCGCCGATCGCCCGCGAGAGCGCCGCGTCCACGAGGTCGTTGTGGGCCACGCGGGCGTCGTTGGTCGCGAAGCGCGGATCGGCGAGCATGGCCTCGAGGCCGAGGCTCTTGAAGAGCGCGGTCGCCGAGGTCGGCGTGGACGCCGAGAGCGCGACCCACTTCCCGTCGCGCGTCCGGTAGGTGCCGCGCGGGCTGGCGTTGTCGGACTGGTTGCCGTGCCGGATCCGGACTCGCCCGTCGAGCGCGTACTCGGCGACCGCTGGCCCGAGCACCGACAGCAGCGGCTCGTAGAGCGAGATGTCGATCACCTGGCCGCGCCCGGAGACCTGGTCGCGGTGGCGGAGCGCCGCGAGGACCGCCGTCGCGCCCGCCAGTGCCGCCACCATGTCCGCCATCGGGAACGACGGCAGGGTCGGCGGGCCGTCTGCCGGTCCCGTCGCCGCGGCGAAGCCGCTCATCGCCTCGACCATCGTGCCGAAGCCCGGGCGGTCACGGTAGGGGCCGTCCTGTCCCCAGCCCGAGACGCGCGCGAAGACGAGCCGAGGGTTCTCGGCCGAGAGCACGTCCCACCCGAGCCCCCACCTCTCGAACGTCCCGGGCACGAAGTTCTCGATGAGGACGTCCGCATCCCGGACGAGCCGCCGGAGGACGGCCTGGCCGCGCGGGCGGGTGAGATTGAGCGTGATCGAGCGCTTGCCGCGGGCGTAGACCTTCCACCACAGCTCGCCGCGGTCGCGGAGCCAGGTGCGAAGCGGGTCGCCACCGCGCGGGTTCTCGACCTTGATGACGTCGGCGCCGTGGTCGGCCAGGGTCGTCGCGAGGACGCCGCCGGCGATCAGGCGGGAGCAGTCGACGACCCGGAGACCTCCGAGCGCGCCGCTCATGCGCCCGCACTCTTCCTGAGGTGCTTCGCGAGGGCGTCCAGGAGCAAGGCGAGCGCTTCCTTTTCGGTGCGGCCCGTGACCGTGACGCTCCAGGCCACGGCCGTCGCCACCCACTCCTTGACCTCGTTCTGATGGATCTCGACCTCGAACTTCACCGGGCGCTAGCTTACCGCAGAACCCGTCCCCCGGGGCCCGCCACGGGAGGGCAGGCCGCAGACGGCTCCGGGAACCCGAGGCCGCTGCCGCGATGGCGTGGTCGTTGTCCGCTGGCACCGACGATGCGGCCGGCGGAGCACGTGGGGCGCGTCAGAGCGTTGCGACCCGGTTCCGGCCCTGGCGCTTCGCCTCGGTCAGCGCCCGCTCGGCGGCCGCGATCAGATCGCCGGCCGAGGTCGCATCCGCGGGCAACGAGGCCACGCCGAAGCTCGCCGTGACGGCGCCGTGGACGAACGGGTGCCCCTCGAGGAGGGCGCGGATCCGCTGCGCGTAGCTGACGGCGCCGGCCTTCGGAGTGTTGGCGAGGATCGCCCCGAAGCCGTCGCCCTCCCGGCGCGTGATGATCGTGAAGCTCCGCGAGTGCTTCACGAGCAGGCGGGCCACCTCTTTGAGCGTCTCGTCGCCGGCGGTGTGGCCTTTCGCCTCGTTCCAAGACCTGAAGTCGTCGAGGTCGAGGAACACGAGAGCGAGCGGGTGCCCGAACCGGGCGCAGCGCTTGACCTCTTCGTCGATGCGGAGCGTGAAGTAGCGTCGGTTGTAGAGGTCGGTCAGGCCGTCCTTGAACGACAGGTCCTCGAGTCGGGCGTTGCGGATCGCGACTGCGGCCTGGGACGCGAGCGCGCGCAGGGGCTTCTCGTCGTCGGGGTCGAACGGGATGATGGCGTTGTTCTCATCGAGCGCGTTGATGAGCTCGAGCACGCCGA
>MGCE01000050.1 GCA_001790315.1 Candidatus Rokubacteria bacterium RIFCSPLOWO2_02_FULL_72_37
GACGGCGCCTTTCCGCCCGGCAGCGTGAACGCCGCCGTCGAGCGCACGCTCGCCGCGAACGTCGAGCGCCTGAAGGCGCTGCGGGCCTCCGGCAGTGGCCCGGGCTGACGTCCGCCGGCGCGTCGCGCGGCTCCGCCGGGAAATCCACCGCCACGACCGCCTCTACTACGAGCAGGCTCGACCCGAGATCTCCGATGCCGAGTACGATGCGCTGGTGCGCGAGCTGCGCGCGCTCGAGGCGCGGCATCCCGGGCTGGTCACGCCCGTCGCGACGCTCCGGCCGGTCCACCTCGCGGGTGTGGTGATCTCGAGCGTCACGCTCCACAACGAGGACGAGATCCGGCGCAAGGACATCCGCGTCGGCGACACGGTGCTGCTCGAGCGCGCCGGCGACGTGATCCCGCACGTCGTCGAGGTGGTCCGCGGCGCCCTCGAGGGCCTGACGCGCGAGGACGCGCGCGCCGTCGCGCGGCTGGTGGGGGCGACGTGATCTGGAAGGCGCTCGCCTGCGATTATGACGGCACCATCGCCTCGAACGACCGGATCGGCGCCGAGGCCCTCGCCGCGCTCCGGGCGGCGCGCGCGGCGGGTCTACGCCTGATCCTGGTCACCGGGCGGACCTTCTTCGAGCTGCTGCGCGTCTGCGAGACGATCGACCTCTTCGACGCGGTCGTCGCCGAGAACGGCGGCGTCCTCTACTTCCCGGCGCGCGGTGTCCTCCGCGATCACGCGCCGCCGCCGCCGCCCCGGCTGCTCGCGGAGCTGGACGCCCGGGGGATTCCCTTCCAGGTCGGCCGCGTCATCGTCGGGACGTGGCGCGCGGAAGAGGCGCGCGTGCGTGACACGCTGCGGACGCTCGGCATGCGGATGGCGATCGCCTACAACCGTGCCGCGGTCATGCTGCTCCCGCCCGGCATCTCGAAGGGGGACGGCGTCCGTCAGGCGGTCCGCGCCCTCGGGCTGGCGCATCACGACGTCCTCGCGCTCGGCGACGCCGAGAACGACCTCGACCTCTTCGCGGCGTGCGGCTGGACGGGGTGTCCGGTCAACGCCGTACCCGAGCTGAAGGATCGTGCCGACTTCATCTTCCCCGGGGAGAACGGCAGCGGAGTCGCGCGCGCGATCGCCGGCCCGATCCTGGGCAACCTGCTGCCGGTCGCGCGCTCGCCGCGTCACCGGCTCGCGATCGGCTGGGTCGCGGAAACGGCCGAGCCGGTCGAGATCCCCGAGCGGGGCGTCAACGTGCTGATCCAGGGCGATCCCCTCTCGGGAAAGTCGTGGCTCGCCGGCGTGCTGATCGAGCGCCTGCTCGGCCGGCGCTACGCCGTGTGCGTCGTCGATCCCGAGGGGGACTACCAGGTGCTCGCGCCCGTGCCGGGCGTGAGCTGGTTCGAGACCCGGAGCCTCCAGACGTGGGACCACGCGCTCGAGCGCTTCGACCATGACCCCGCCGCGTGCGTGGTCCTCGATCTCTCCACGCTCGAGCAGGAACGGAAGGCCGCGCTGATCGCGGCGGGCTTCGGGCTGATCCGCGAGCGGCGGCGTCGCGCCGGGCCGCCGCACTGGCTCGTCCTCGACGAGGCGCACTACTGGCTCGGGAAGGACGGGGTGCCCGACGGGGCGCTCGGCGTCGAGGACAAAGGGCTCTGCCTCGTCACGTATTGCGCGAGCCGGCTCCGGCCGTCGGTGCTGGCCGCCGTGGACGTCTTCCTGCTGGCGCGCACGGCCGCGGCCGCCCAGCTCGACTGCCTGCGCGAGGTGCTCGCGCGGGTGCCGGCCGACACCGCCGATCTGGCCGCGGTCCTGCCCGAGCTGCCCATGGGCGAGTTCCTCCTGCTCCGCACCGAGCCCGCCGGGCCGCGCACCCGCACGTTCACGGCGGCGCCCCGGATGACGTCGCACGTCCGGCACCTGGGGAAGTACGCCGACGGCCGGCTGCCCGAGGCGCGCCGCTTCTTCTTCCGCGCGCCCGACGGGCGCCTCGTCGCGACCGCGGGGAGTCTCGGCGAGTTCTTCCAGGGCGTCGGGATCGTCGGCGACGACGTGCTGGCCTTCCACGCGGCCCGCGGCGACTTCTCGCGCTGGCTCCTCGAGGTGTTCGCCGACCGCGAGCTGGGCCGCTACCTCGCGAAGCTCGAGGGCCGCTGGAACCGGCGCGAGCTCCACGATCTCCGCGGTGCCCTCGAGCGCCTGCTCGGCGGGGCGATCAAGCGCGCGGGCGAGGCGCGCCACGCGCTCCGGGGCGTCTAAGTCGACGTCGGGGGGAGCGACCGCCGCTCCCCCCGACTCCCCCCACCGGGCGCCCGCGAATCCGATTCGTTCACGCCCTCTGAGTCGACGTGATCAGACGCGGCAGGCGCCCGGGTCGCAGCGCGTGAAGAACTCGCGCGCCGCCGGGTCCTCGTCCACGCCGAGCGTCAGCACCTGCGCGGGCCGGGAGCCCGAGCGGTAGATCGTGAGCCCCTTGAGCCCGAGCGTCCAGCCGTCCCGGTACGCCTGCGCCACGTCCGCGCGCGTGGCGTCGTGCGGCAGGTTGATCGTCTTCGAGACCGCGTTGTCGACGTGGCGCTGGAAGGCTTGCTGGATCAGGAGGTGCTGGCGCACGGGGACCTCGCCAGCGGTCACGAACAGGTGGCGCGCGCGCTCGGGGACGCCGGACACGCCGCGCAGGCTCCCCGCGGCGAGCGCCTGCTCGACGAGCCCCGACGCGTCCAGGCGGTGCGCCTCGGCCCAGCGCAGGAAGATCGGGTTGATCTCGGTGAGCGGCGCGCCGCCGAGCGTGTGCGCGCGCCGGTACGCGAGCGCGAACAAGGGCTCGATGCCGCCGCTCGTGCCAGCGATGATGCTGAGCGTCCCGGTCGGCGCGATGGAGAGCCGCGTCGCGTTGCGCACCTGCTCGCCGGTGGCCGCGTAAACGCTGCGCGCCCAGTTGGGGAAGGGGCCGCGCCCTCGCGCGAGGTCGCGCGAGGCCGCGCGCGCCTCGGCGGCGATGAAGGCCATGAGCCGGTCGGCCCAGGCAACCGCCCCGGGCGCGTCATAGGGCACGCCGAGCAGGATCAGGCACTCGGCGAAGCCCATCACGCCGAGGCCGATCTTGCGGTTGCCCCGTGTCAGCGCGCCGATCTCCGGCAGCGGGTCGCGGTTCACCTCGATCACGTCGTCGAGGAAGCGGACGCCGACGTGCACGGCGTGGCGGAGGCGCTCCCAGTCCATGTCGGGCTCGAGGCCGCCCGCGCGCACCAGGTGGGCGAGGTTGATCGAGCCGAGCACGCAGCTCTCCCAGGGGAGCAACGGCACCTCGCCGCACGGGTTCGTCGCCTCGATCGCGCCGAGCGCCGGTGTCGGGTTCGCACGCTCGATCGTGTCGAGGTAGAGCAGGCCCGGGTCGCCGCCCCGCCACGCCGCGTCGACGATGCGGTCGAACACCTCGCGCGCGGCGAGCTCGCCGACGGCGCGCCCGTCACCGGGGTGCACGAGCGGATAGCGCTCGCCGCCGGCGGCGGCCTCCATGAACCGGTCGGTGACGCCGACCGACAGGTTGAAGTTCGGGAGCTCCTCGCCCGCGCGCTTGGCCTCGACGAACTCGAGAATGTCGGGGTGGTCTACGCGCAGCACGCCCATGTTGGCGCCGCGGCGGCGGCCGCCCTGCTTGACGTTCTGGGTCGCGCAGTCGAAGATCCGCATGAACGACACGGGTCCCGACGCCTCGCCGCCGGTCGAGGCGAGGACGTCGCCGCGTGGGCGGAGCCGGGAGAACGAGAACCCGGTACCGCCCCCCGCCCGCTGGAGCAGCGCCATCCGGCCGAGCGCCGCGAAGATCGACTCGAGCGTGTCTTCGACGGGCAGGACGAAGCAGGCGGCGAGCTGGCCGAGCGGCGTGCCCGCGTTCATGAGCGTCGGCGAGTTGGGCAGGAAGTCGAGCGAGGCCAGCAGGCTGTGGAAGACTTCCTGCCACTCCTCCGCCTGCCACGCGGGCCCGAGCGGCAGCTCGGCCTGCGCGACGGCCCGGGCGACTCGGCGGAAGAGCTCGGCGGGCGTCTCGACGACGCGCCGTGCGGCATCCCGCCTCAGGTAGCGGGCCTCGAGCACCCGGAGGGCGTTCGGCGACAGCTCGGCCATGTCTCTCGTCATTGCAGTCCCGCTGCCAACCGGGAAGTGGCCTCCGTCGGAAGGTTCGATGCCGGCCCGTCCCGACCGGGTGCCCCGTCCCCGCCCCAGCTGAGGCGCCCGGGCCCCGGCGCCCGGGTCAGCGGGCGGTCCCGGCCGCGCGTGGGACGCGGCGCCGGCTGGCTGCGGGTTTGCATGGTTTCTTTGCATGGTTTCGATGGCGTGCGCGGGGCGCGCGAGGAGGCGACGATGGGCAAAGCGAGGGAAAAGCAGAAGGCAAGACGGAAGTCGGCGCAGCGAGCGCCACGGTCGAAGAAGGCCGGGCGCCCGCCGCGCAAGGGCGTCGCCGCCGCCCAGGTGCGTCGGCGCCGGCGGCGCGCGAGCGTGACGCTCAAGAAGGGCGCGGTCCTGCTCCAGGCCGACCGGCCGCCGCGCACAGTGTGGGGGGCCGAGTCGCCCCGGGTCAAGAAGCGCTAGACCGCTCCTCGACGCGGCCTTCGCCCGAGGTTCGCGCGATCGCGTCGCGCACGGTGTCGCGCAGCCGCACCATCTCACGCCACGCGCGGCCGGCGGGCACGATCGGTGCGCCGATCGTGACCACAATGGGCCCGCGCCGGGGCAGCCACGAGTAGGCGGGCAGGATCGCGCGGGTCCCGGACAGGGTGATCGGGACCACCGGGCAGCCGACGTCCACGGCCGCCTTGAACGCCCCGAGCTTGAACGGGAGTAGCCCCTGCGACCGGAGGAACGTGCCTTCCGGGAAGAAGAGGAGCGACGTGCCCGCCCGCAGTGCCTCCGTCACGCGCTCGGCGTCGGCCACGCCGCGCGAGAGGTCCACACGATCCACCGTGAGATGGCCGACCTTGCGGATGACCATGCCGACGAGCGGTGTCGCCGCGAGCTCGCGCTTGGCGACGAAGACGCAGCGGAGGCCGGGCGGGAGGGCCGCGAGCAACGCGAGCGTGTCGAGGTAGCTCGAGTGGTTGGCGGCGAGGATGGCGGGCCCGAGCCCGCGCAGATGCTCGAGGCCCTCGACGCGCAGCGGGCACCGGACGATCGCCAGCACCAGTCGGCACCATCGCCGGACCGCGCGGTCCACCGGCCGGCCGCCGGGGAGCACGAGGACCAGCGCCCACAGCAGGGCGAACGCGATCCCGACGAAGCCCCAGACCCAGGCGCCGTACGCGAGCTCGCGGGCGCGGACGGGCAGGCGCACGGCGCGCGCAGCCGCGCCCTCGGCGAGGAGCCGCGTCCACTGGCGCCACACAGGTGGCCGGGACTCGAGCCGGCCGGCCGCCCAGACCTGGCGCGTGGCCGCGCGGCGGACCTTGCCGCTCGGCGTCTTGAGGACCGAGTGCGGCGCGCACACGACCACGCTGTCGGGCGGCACCCCGACGGCCGCGAGCACGCGCTCGACGATGCGCCCGCGCAGCCGCTCGCGCGCCTCGGGCCCGGTCTCGCGGCTCTCGGCGGCGACGACGAGGCGCTCGGTCCCGACCGCGGGGTCGGAGACGCCGAAGGCCGCGACGCAGCCCTTGCGGACGCCGGGCACGTCGCCGACCACCTCCTCGATCTCCTGCGGGTGCAGATTCCGCCCCGCCTTGATGATGAGGTCCTTGACGCGGCCCGTGACGTAGAGCTCGCCCTCGGCCAGGTAGCCGAGGTCACCGGAGTCGCACCAGCCGCCACGGAACGTCGCGCGCGTCGCCGCGGGGTTCTTCCAGTAGCCGCTCGTCACCGACGGGCCGCGGAACTCGATCCGCCCCTCGACGCGGTCGGCGACCGGCCGGTCCTGGGCGTCGACGATGCGGATCTCGTGTCCCGGCAGAGGCCGTCCGCACGAGACGACGCGACCGTCGCGGCGCGGCCCGCGGCCCGGCGGCGAGATGGTCAGCCCCACCGCCGCCTCGGCGAGTCCGTACACCGGGCACATCGCTTCGGGCCGGAAGCCGTACGGCGCGAAGCGGCGCGCGAAGCGGTCGAGGGTCGCGGCGCTCACGGGCTCGGAGCCGTTGAGCGCGAGGCGCCACGTCGAGAGGTCGAGGCCCGCGATCTCCGCATCGGAGACGCCGCGCACGCAGAGGTCGAAGGCGAAGTTCGGCGCCGGCGAGAGCGTGGCGCGATGGGCGTGGAGCGCGCGGAGCCAGCGGGCCGGCCGCGCGAGGAAGGCGAGGGGCGACAGGATCACGACCGGCACGCCGAAGTAGAGCGCGCCGAGCCAGGCGCCGATCAGCCCCATGTCGTGATAGAGCGGCAGCCAGCTCACAGCCACATCGTCGGGCCGGATCTCGATGGCCTCACCGATCGCGCGGATGTTCGCGAGGACGTTGGCGTGGGTGAGCAGGACGCCCTTGGGGTCGCCGGTGCTGCCCGACGTGTACTGGATGAGCACCGGGTCACCCGCTCCGAGCCGCAGCGGCGGCCGCTCGGGCACCGGCGCGGCGAGCCGGTCGACCGTCGTGACCTCGGCGAGCGAGGCGACGCGCGGCCGGAGCAGCGTCGCCACGCGCCCGGCCTCGGCGAACGTCACGAGCAGGCGCGCCCCGGCGTTCCGGAGGATGCCGACCTGGCGTCTGGCGTACTCCTCGATGCGATCGGGGCGGAACGGCGGGTAGATCGGCACGGGCACGGCGCCCGCGAGCAGCGTGCCGAAGAACGCGGTGAAGAAGGCCTCCTCCGTGCGGAGCATGAGCGCGACGGTCTCGCCCGGCCCGAGCTTGCGCTGGCGCAACCCGGCGGCGACGGCGCGTGCGCGGGCCCAGAGCTCCCCGTACGTGATCGTGCGCTCGCGCTCGTCCGCGTCGCGCAGGATGACGTGCGGGCGGTCGGGCTCGCGCTCGGCGTGCCAGCGCAGCACGTCCACGAGGGTGGCGGCGGAGGCGGGCGCGACCGCGCCCGCACCGACGAGCGGCGCCGGCTCCGCCAGGCGCTCGAGCGCCGCCGGGGCGGCCCGGGCGAGAGCGTACACGAGGTCCCGCGCGCTCTCCGCCTCCATGACCTCCCGGTCGGGCAGGCGGACGCCGAAGGCCTGCTCGAGGCGCAGCGACAGCTCCACGCGCTCGAGGCTGCCGACGCCGAGCTCGCGCTCGAGCGCCTGGTCGAGCGCCACCGCGCGCGGTGCCTGGGCCCCCTGCAGCTCATCGACGAGGCCCTGCACGATCTCGAGCACCCGGGCCTCGGCGGCGCGGCTGTCCGCGGGCGCGACCCGCGCGGCCTCAGGCTGAGCCGTACCTCGCGACGACTCGAGATCTGACGATGGTCTGGTTGTCAACCGCCCGGCACCCCGGGAGCGCGCGCGCCATCGTCTCCAGCGCGGCGCGCTCGGCGTCGCTCTCGACCATTCCCCACAACGTCAGGGTTCCCCTCCGCGCCTCGACGAGGATACCCCGGTTCGAGATCCAGGCTTCGCGGTCCA
>MGCE01000051.1 GCA_001790315.1 Candidatus Rokubacteria bacterium RIFCSPLOWO2_02_FULL_72_37
CGGCATCGGCCTCGCGGCGCCGCAGGTGGGCGTGTCGCTCAGGCTCGTCGTCGTCGGCGACGAGCACGGGCGCGGCGCCGAGGCGCTCGTCAACCCCGTGATCGTCGAGCAGGGCGGTCGGGTGACCGCGGAGGAGGGATGCCTCTCGATCCCCGGCATCTTCGCGCCCGTCACCCGCGCCGAGTGGGTCCGCGTCGAGGCGACGAGCGCCGAGGGGCGATCCGTGTCGATCCGCGGGAGCGGACTCCGCGCGCGCGTGCTTCAGCACGAGATGGACCACCTCGACGGCGTCCTCTTCATCGACCGGCTGGATCCGGTCACGCGGGATCGCCTCAAGCGACGGATCAAGAAGGAAGGCCTCCGGGAGGACTCCGCTCACCACGCCTTCGCACTTTAGAGTCCTTTTCTTCGGCACGCCCGAGTTCGCGCTGCCGACGCTCGAGGCGCTGCTCGTGCACCACGACGTCGTCGCGGTCGTCACGCAGCCCGACCGTCCCGCGCACCGTGGCCGGAGGCTCCAGCCGCCGCCCGTGAAAGCGCGCGGAACCGCCGCCGGCGTGCCGGTGCTGCAACCCGCACGGCTTCGCGACCCCGAGTGGGCCCCGCGGCTCGCGGCCCTCGGAGCCGAGGTGGGCGTCGTCGTCGCGTTCGGCCAGATCCTGCCCAGGGCCGTGCTCGAGGCACCCCGGCGCGGCTCGATCAACGTCCACGCCTCGCTCCTGCCGCGCTTTCGCGGCGCGGCGCCGATCCAGTGGGCGATCATCCGCGGGGAGACGATCACGGGGATCACCACGTTCCAGATGGACGAGGGCATGGACACGGGCCCGATCCTCCTCAGGGCGGCGACGCCGATCGGGTCCGAGGAGACCGCGGGCGATCTCGCCCGGCGGCTCGCCCCGCTCGGCGCCGAGGTGCTCCTCGACACGCTGCGCCGCCTCGACACCCTCTCGCCCGAGCCGCAGCGCCACGAGGAGGCCACCCTCGCGCCCCGCCTCAAGAAGAGCGACGGGGGCCTCGACTGGACGCGATCGGCGCGCGACCTCGTCAGACTCGTCCGCGGCTGCAACCCCTGGCCCGGCGCGACGACGGAGGCGCCGGGCGGGGTGCTCACGATTTGGCGCGCGACGGTGGTGTCGGCCGCGGTGGGACCCGCGCCGGGCACGCTCGTCGCCTCGAGCGCCGGACTCGCCGTGGCGACCGGGGACGCAGACGCGGCACTGCTACCGACGGAGGTGCAGCCGGAGAATCGGCGCGCGATGTCGTGGCCCGACTACCTGCGCGGCGCCCGCCTCGCTCCCGGCGCGCGCCTCGGCGCGCGGTGACGCCCGCGTCGCGGCGACGGACCGCCGCGCGACCGGCCCCGGCGCGCAGCGCCGCGGTGCGCGTGCTCGAGCGCGTCGAGCGCGACGCCGCGTATGCCGACCTGGCGCTCGAGGCCGAGCTCGCGCGGCTCCGCCTGGCGCCGCGTGACGCGGCGCTCGCGACGGAGCTGGTCTTCGGCGCGCTCCGCTGGCAGCGCTACCTCGACTGGATCCTCGCACCGCACTCCAGGCGGCGGCTCGCGGCACTCGACGCGCGCGTCCGCGTGATCCTCCGCGTGACCGCCTACCAACTGGCGTTCCTCGAGCGCGTGCCGCCGTTCGCCGCGGTCGACGACGCCGTGTCGCTCGCGCGCGGGCGCCCCGGCGTCGCCGAGTACGTCAACGCGGTGCTCCGCGCCTTCGCGCGACGCGGGGTCCGCGAGCGCGAGCCCGCGCCACCGCGCGATCCGCTCGAGGCGCTCGCGACGCGCTGCTCGTTCCCGACGTGGCTCGCCGCGCGGTGGGTCGAACGCTGGGGCGGCGCGGAGGCCGAGGCGCTCATGCGCGCGCTCTGCGAGCGGCCGCTCCTCACCCTCCGCGCCAACACGCTCCGGACCACGCGCGACGACCTTGGTGCACGCCTGGCCGCCGAGGAGGGCCTCGCCTCGCGTCCGACCCCCTACGCCCCCGAGGGGCTGGTCGTCACGGGTCCCGGCGGCGCTCCTTCCGCGTGGCGGGCCTTCGCCGACGGCGCCTTCGCGGTGCAGGACGAGGCCTCGATGCTGGTGGCGCACCTGCTGGCACCGCGCCCCGGCGAGACCGTCGCCGACGCGTGCGCCGCGCCCGGCACGAAGACCACGCACCTGGCCCAGCTCATGGAGGACCGCGGACGCGTGCTGGCGCTCGACCCGGCACCGGCGCGCCTCGCGCACGTGCGCGAGGCGGCCGCGCGCCTCGGCCTCTCGAGCATCGAGGCGCTCGACGGCACGGTCGAGGCGCTCGCGCCGCGCTTCAGGGCGGGGTGCGACGCGGTGCTCGTCGACGCGCCGTGCTCGAACCTCGGGGTACTCCGTCGCAACCCCGAGGTGAAGTGGCGCCGCCAGCCGGCCGATCTCGCCGTCAGCGCCGCGCGCCAGGGCCGGATCCTCACGGCCGCCGCAGCCATGGTCCGGCCCGGCGGGCGGCTCGTCTACGCCACCTGCTCGCTCGAGCCCGAGGAGAACGCGGGGGTCGTGCGCGACTTCCTCGCCGCCAACCCGGCGTTCCATCCCGACCCTCCGGCGGAGTTCCCGCTGCCGCTCGATCCGGACGGCTTCCTGCGCTGTCTGCCGCATCGCCACGGCACCGACGGCTTCACCGCCGTCCGCTTCCACCGCGACCCGACGGCGCACGTGATATAACTGCGCCTGTGATCAAGATCGCGCCGTCGATCCTCTCGGCGGACTTCGCGGCGCTCGGCCAGGACGTCGCGCGGGTCGAGGCGGGCGGCGCCGACCAGCTCCACGTCGACGTGATGGACGGCCGCTTCGTGCCCAACATCACGGTCGGCCCGGTCGTCGTCGCCGCGCTCCGCAAGCGCACCCGGCTGCCGCTCGACGTCCACCTGATGATCGTGGAGCCCGAGCGGTACGTCGGCGACTTCGTCGCCGCCGGCGCCGACATGCTCACCGTCCACGCCGAGGCGTGTCCGCACCTCCAGCGCACGCTGGCCCAGATCCGCGAGCTCGGTGCGCGGGCGGGCGTCGCCCTCTGCCCCTCGACCCTCCCCGACGTCCTCCGGTACGTACTCGACGATCTCGACCTCGTGCTCGTGATGTCCGTCAATCCGGGCTTCGGCGGTCAGGCGTTCCTGCCGAGCGCGCATCTCAAGATCCGTGAGGTCCGCGCGCTCCTCGGCGACCGGCCGGTGGACGTGTCGGTGGACGGCGGCGTGAAGCCCGATCTCGCCGGGGCGCTCGCCGAGGACGGCGCCACCACGCTGGTCGCCGGATCGGCGATCTTCGGCGCCGCCGACCCCGCCGCGGCCGTCCGGGTGCTGCGCGACGCGGCTCGTCCCCGCTAGCTCGCCCGGAGGCCTCTCGGTTCCGGGTGGCGGGCCGGGCCGGCTGAGGGCCCGCCGAAGTAGTTGAAACTTGGCGCGTATTTGCGTAAAGTTTATTGTTCCATGCTCGACACCCTCAGCACGCGCCTGCAAACCATCTTCGACCGCCTGGGCGGCCGCGGCCGCCTCACGGAGGATAACGTCCAGGAGGCGCTCCGCGAGATCCGGGTGGCGCTCCTCGAGGCGGACGTCAACTTCAAGGTGGTCCGGGGATTCGTCGAGAGCGTCCGCGCGAGAGCGATCGGTCAGGACGTCCTGAGGTCGCTCACGCCCGCACAGCAGGTCGTGAAGATCGTGCACGACGAGTTGGTCGAGCTGCTCGGCGGCAGCGGCCACCGCCTGGCGCCGGCGCCGCATCCGCCGACGGTGATCATGCTGATCGGGCTCCAGGGCTCGGGCAAGACCACGACGGCGGCGAAGCTCGCGCGACACTATACCAAGCAGGGGCAGCACCCGATCCTCGCCGCGGCCGACGTCTATCGCCCGGCGGCGCAGGACCAGCTCCGCGTGCTCGGCCGGGACCTCGGCGTGCCGGTCGTCGGCGGGGCGGGCGAAGCGCCCCTCGCGATCTGTCGCCAGGCGCGCGAGGAGGCCGCGGCGCGCGGGCTCACACCGCTCATCCTCGACACGGCGGGGCGCCTGCACATCGACGCGCCGATGCTCGAGGAGCTCAAGGCGATCCGCAAGGAGATCCAGCCGCACCACGTGCTCCTCGTCGTGGATGCGATGACGGGCCAGGACGCGGTCAACATCGCCGACCAGTTCAACCGCGTGGTCGGGATCGACGCGGTCGTCCTGACCAAGCTCGACGGCGACTCCCGCGGCGGCGCGGCGCTCTCCGTCCGCTCCGTCACCGGACGCCCGATCGCGTTCGTCGGCACGGGGGAAAAGGCCGATGCGCTCGAGCCGTTCCACCCCGATCGCCTCGCCTCCCGCATCCTCGGCATGGGCGACGTGCTCTCGCTCGTCGAGAAGGCGCAGGCCACGGTGGACCAGGAGACGGCGCAGGCGCTGGCTCGCAAGCTGCGCGAGGACGCGTTCACGCTCGACGATTTCCGCGAGCAGCTCCGCCAGGTCCGCCAGATGGGCCCGCTCGACCAGATCCTCGGAATGCTCCCGTTCGGCAAGGCGCTCCGCGGCGCGCCTCAGGATCTCGCCGCCGAGTCGGCGGACCTCGGCCGGTTCGACGCGATCATCTCGTCGATGACACCCGGCGAGCGGCGCCAGCCCGAGACCATCAATGGCAGTCGCCGCCAGCGCATCGCGCGGGGCAGCGGCACCAGCGTGCAGGACGTGAACCGGCTCCTCAAGCAGTACGCGCAGCTCCGGAAGATGATGAAGCAGCTCAAGGGCATGGAAGGGAAGCTGCCCCGCATGAAGGGGCTTCCCGGATTCCCGACACCGAGGGGGTGAGGACGTGGCAGTGACGATACGACTGAGACGCACGGGAACGACGAAGCGGCCGGCCTACCGCGTGGTGGTGGCCGACTCCCGCTCGCCGCGCGACGGCCGGTTCATCGAGATCCTGGGACACTACAATCCGCTGACCGAGCCGCCGACGGTATCGATCGACCGGGCGAAGGCAGAGGCGTGGATCAAGAAGGGCGCGCAGCCGTCGAACACGGTGAAGAAGCTCCTGGCCAACACCCTGGCCAAGTAGGCCGGAACGTGCCGGGGCGGCTCGTGGTGATCGGCGAGATCACCCGCACGCACGGACTGCACGGGGAGGTCCGCGTGAGGCCGCTCACGGACCACCCGGAGCGATTCGCACGCGTGACCGAGTGCGTGCTGTGGGACGCGGCGCGGGACCGTCGGGAGTCGCGTCGCATCACCGCGGCGCGCCGGCAGGGCGATGCGGTGCTCGTCTCGCTGGAGGGCTGCCGCTCCGCGGCCGACGCCAGCGTCCTGGTCGGGTGGCTCGTGGCGCTGCCCGAGGCGGAGGCGCTGCCGCTCGCGCCCGGGCATTTCTACCCCTGGCAGCTGGAGGGCTGCCGGGTGCTGCGGGAGGACGGACGTGATATCGGGCGTGTGACCGGCATCGAGCCCGGGGCCGCGCAGGATCTCTGGATCGTCGCGGGCGACGGCCGCGAGCACCTGATTCCCGCGGTGCCGGAGATCGTGGTGGACGTGGACCTCGGCGCGCGCCGGGTCGTCATCCGGCCGCCGGAAGGATTACTCGAGCTCTAGACCGATGCGCATCGACATCGTGACGCTGTTCCCGGAGATGGTCGAGCCCGTGCTGGCGGTCTCGATGCTCGGCCGCGCGCGTGCCCGCGGTCTCGTTGACATCCGGGTGGCGAATCTCCGAGACTACGCGCAGGGCAAGCACCGGATCACCGACGATTACCAGTTCGGCGGGGGCGGCGGCATGGTGTTGAAGCCGGAGCCGCTCTTCGCCGCGGTCGAGGCGCTCGCGACGCCCGGCGCGCGCGTCATCCTGCTGGATCCGCGGGGCCGCACGTTCACGCAACGGATGGCGACCGTGCTCGCACGGGAGGCGCACCTGATCCTGCTGGCGGGTCGCTACGAGGGCGTGGACGAGCGCGTGAGCGAGCGGCTCGCCGACGACCTGATCTCGATCGGCGACTACGTCCTGACCGGCGGCGAGCTGCCCGCCCTGGTGGTGACGGACGCCGTGGCGCGCCTGCTGCCGGGCGTGCTCGGCGCCGAGGGCGGGGCCGAGCGCGAGTCGTTCGCGAGCGGGCTGCTCGAGCCGCCCCAGTACACGCGGCCGGAGGAGTTCCGCGGCGCGCGAGTGCCGGCGGTGCTGCTCTCGGGCGACCACGCGCGGATCGCGCGCTGGCGACGGGCGCAGGCGCTCTGGCGCACGTGGCGGGACCGGCCCGAGCTGCTGGAGACCGCCGACCTCACGGTCGAGGACCGGGAGCTGCTGGATCGATTCAAACGCGGGGAGACGCCCGAGACGCTCGAGGCGCCCGCGAACGCAGAAAGGGAAGACTAGGCATGGACGCGATTCGACTGGTGGAAGCCGCGCAGCTCAAGAAGGACCGGCAGGGGTTCGCCCCCGGGGACACGGTGCGCGTGCACGTGCGAGTGGTCGAGGGCGAGAAGGAGCGCACGCAGCTCTTCGAGGGTGTCGTGATCCGGCGGCGGGGCGAGGGGGCACGGGCCTCGTTCACGGTGCGCCGCATCTCGTACGGCGTCGGCGTCGAGCGCACCTTCCCGCTCCACTCGCCCCGCATCGAGCGGGTGGACGTCGTGCGGAAGAGCCGCGTGCGGCGCTCGAAGCTCTACTACCTCCGCGGGCTGGCCGGCAAGGCCGCGCGGCTCAAGGAAAAGCGCGCCGCGATCGTGCCGGCCAGCGGCGAAACCACCCAGTAGCCCGGCACGCCGCCCACGTGACGCGGCCCCGCTCGGCGCCGTACCGCTACGAAGCCCAGGCCTGGCGGGCGGGGGTCGCCCGCGTGGCCGGTGTGGACGAGGCGGGGCGGGGGCCGCTCGCGGGACCGGTCGTGGCGGCCGCGGTGATCATCGCGCCCGAGCGGCGCATCCCGGGCCTCGCCGACTCCAAGCTCCTCCGGCCCGAGCGCCGCGAAGAGCTCTGCGCGCTCATCCGGGAGCGGGCGCTCGCCGTCGGCGTCGGCGTCGTGGACCACGAGACCATCGACCGCGTCAACATCTTGCAGGCGACGCGCGCGGCGATGCGCGGGGCGCTCGTCGCGCTGGCCGTCGCGCCCGAGCTGATCATCACCGACTTCGTCGCGCTCGCGGACCTGCCCTGCCCGCAGCGGAATCTCGTCGGCGGTGACCGCCGGTGCGCCAGCGTCGCCGCGGCGTCCATCGTCGCCAAGGTGACGCGCGACCGGCTGATGCGGGAGCTCGACGCCCAGTATCCCGCGTACGGCTTCGCCCGGCACAAGGGGTACGCGACGCCCGAGCACCTGACGGCCCTCGACCGCTTGGGCCCCTGCCCGATCCATCGGCGCTCGTTCTCCGGTGTCTGGCGCCAGGGCGAGCTGTTCGTGCTCGAGGAGGACGACTAGCGCCGGGCCGCGAGCAGGGCGCGAATGCGCGCGGGCGTCACCGGCGTCTCGGTGATGGTGACACCGAAGGGGGCGAGCGCGTCCTCGATCGCGTTGGCGATCGCCGCCGGCGGCGAGATCGCGCCGCCCTCGCCCAGGCCCTTGACGCCGAGTGGG
>MGCE01000052.1 GCA_001790315.1 Candidatus Rokubacteria bacterium RIFCSPLOWO2_02_FULL_72_37
CACCCGCAGTTCAACGCGAGCCTCGACCCGGCCGCCGGCGAGCTGATCGTGAAGCGTTACTGCCACCTCGGCGTGGCCGTCGCGACCGAGCGCGGGCTGATCGTCCCCGTGCTCCGCGACGTGGACCAAAAGCCGCTGCCCGAGCTGCAGCGTGAGCTGGCGGCGCTCGCCGAGCGCGTGCGCGGGGGCAAGGCGACGCTCGACGACCTGCGCGGCGGGTGCTTCACGATCACGAACATCGGCGCCCTCGGCGGGACCGGCGCGATCCCGATCATCAACTACCCCGAGGTCGCGATCCTCGGCGTCGCGCGCGCGCGGCTCGAGCCCGTCGTGCGCGACGGCCAGGTCGTGCCGCGCATGCTCCTGCCGCTCACGCTCACCTTCGACCACCGCGTCGCCGACGGCGCCGACGGCGCCCGCTTCGCCGCGGCCATCGTGCGCCGCCTCGAGGCGCCCGAGCGCCTCCTGCTGGAGTGGTGAGCGTGAGCGTCGAGGCTGCGTTCCTCCGCGTCGGCGCGGGCGTGGCGTCAGCCCCAGTGCCGCGGCGCCAGGGCGCGGGCGTGGCGTCAGCCCGCGTGCCGCGGCGCCAGGGCGCGGGCGTGGCGTCAGCCCGGGTGCCCGCGCCCTAGAATGGTCATGGGCGACCTCGTGGTCGAGGTGGACGTGGCCGTCGTCGGCGGCGGGCCGGGCGGCTACTCCGCGGCGTTCCGCTGCGCCGAGCTGGGCCTCGAGACCGTCGTCGTGGACGCGGCGGCGCGGCTCGGCGGCGCCTGCCTCTTCGAGGGCTGCATCCCCTCGAAGGCCCTGCTCCACGTCGCCGCGGTGCTCGACGAGGCCGAGCGCGCCAGGGAATTCGGCGTGGACTTCGGCGCCCCGCGCGTCGCGCTCGATCCTCTGCGCACGTGGAAGGCCGAGCGCGTCGTCGGCAAGCTCGCGCGCGGGCTCGCGTCCGTGGCGAAGGCCAGGGGCGTCGAGATCGTCGCCGGCCGCGCGGTCTTCGAGGGCTCGCGCGAGCTCCGCGTCGAGGGCGAGGTGCCGCAGAAGATCCGCTTCAAGCACGCGATCGTCGCCAGCGGCTCGGCGCCGACCCCGCTGCCCGGCATCCACCTCGAGAGCGACCGCGTGCTGGACTCGACCGCGGCGCTCGAGCTCCGCGACGTCCCGGAGCGCCTGCTCGTGATCGGCGGGGGCTACATCGGGCTCGAGCTCGGCCAGGTCTACGCCGCCCTCGGCAGCCGGGTCACGCTCGTGGAGATGCTGGACGGGCTCCTGCCCGGCGTGGACCGGGACCTCGTCCAGCCGCTCGCGCGCCGGGTGGAGAAGCGCTTCGCGAAGATCCACCTGGGCACGAAGATCGTCGCGCTGCGCGAGGCGGGTGGCGCCGTGGAGGCGCAGCTCTCGAGCAACGAGACGCTCGTCGTGGACCGCGTGCTCGTGGCCGTGGGCCGGCGCCCGCAGAGCGCGGGGCTCGGCCTCGAGACGACGCGCGCGGCCGTGGACACGCGCGGCTTCGTGTCCGTGGACGAGCGTTGCCGCACGGCCGACCCGCACATCCTGGCCGTCGGCGACGTCACCGGCGAGCCCATGCTCGCCCACCGCGCGATGCGCCAGGGCAAGGTCGCCGCCGAGGTCCTGGCCGGCCTGCCGTCGGCGTTCGACAACGTGGCCGTGCCGGCCGTCGTCTTCACCGACCCCGAGGTCGCGTGGTGCGGGCTCACCGAGCCCGACGCGGCGCGCGCCGGCCGGCCCGTGAAGGTCGCGAAGTTCCACTGGGCGGGCTCGGGCCGCGCCGCGACCCTCGGCCGCGCCGACGGTCTCACGAAGCTCGTCGCCGACCCCGACACGGCGCGCGTCCTCGGCGTCGGGCTCGTCGGCCCGGGCGCGGGCGAGCTCGTGGCCGAGGCCGCGCTCGCGGTCGAGGCGGCGCTCACCGTCGAGGACCTCGCGGTCACGATCCACGCCCACCCGACCCTGTCCGAGACGCTCATGGAGGCCGCGGAGACCCTGCTGCGCCGCGCGTGATGCCCCGCGGGGTCATCCTCGCGCTCGCCACCCTCTCGCACGGCCTCGGCGCGTTCACCGCGCTCGCCGTCGCGCCTCTCTCGCCGTTCCTGCTCGAGGCCCTGGGGCTCTCGCGAGGCCACGTCGGCTTCTTCATCCCGGCCGTCTACCTGGGCGGCGTCGCGATGTCGCTCCCCGCGGGCTGGCTCGTGGACCGTCTGGGCGTCCGTGCGACCCTCACGCTCGGCCAGCTCCTGCTCGGCGCGACGGTCGCGATCGCCGCCTGGGCGCCGACGCTCCCGGCGCTCCTCGCCTGCCTCGTCGCCGGCGGCCTCGGCTTCAGCGTGCTGAACCCGGCCACGGGGAAGGCCGTCATCGATTGGTTCCCGCCGCCCCGGCGCGGGATGGCGATGGGAATCAAGCAGACCGGGCTCACGCTCGGCGGCCTCGCGGCGGCGCTCGTCCTCCCGCCCGTCGCCCTCGCGCTCTCCTGGCGCCACGCGCTGGCCGCGGCCGGCGCCGCCTCGCTCGTCTCGGCGACTCTGGTCGGGCTGCTCTACCGCCGGCCTCCGACGCACGAGGCGACTCCCGGCCTCGCGCGACCGCGCCTCGCGGAGCTCGGCGCCTTCCTGCGCCGCCCCGCGATCCTCGTCGTCTTCGGCTGCGGCTTCCTCCTCTCGATCGCGCAGTCCTCGGTGCTCGCCTACCTCGCGCTCTACGCGAAGGAGACGCTCGCCGTCTCGGCGGTGACGGCGGGGAGGCTCCTCGCCCTCGCCCAGGCCGGCGGCGCCACGGCTCGGCTCGTGTGGGGTGTCGTGAGCGATCGCTCCTTCGGCGGGCGCCGCCGGCCGGGCGTCGTCGCGAGTGCGGTGATCGGGGCCATTGCCTACGCGCTCTTCGCGGTCGGCGACACGCTCCCGCTCGCCGCGATGGGGCTGCTCGCCTTCGTCGCCGGTGCCGGCGCCTTCGGATGGGTCGGCCTCTACTTCGCGCTGGTCGGCGAGATCGGCGGCGCCCGTCACGCCGGGCTCCTGACCGGCGCGGCGACGGCCGCGGCATGGAGCGGCACGCTCGTGGGTCCCCCGCTCTTCGGCCTGGTGCTCGAAGCCACCGGCGTCTACGCGCCGTCCTGGCTCGTCCTCACGGCCGTCGCGCTGGTGGTCGCCCTCACGCTGCCGCGACTCCGCCCGCTCGTCGAGCGAGGATAGCGACACCGTGGGGTACACTGACCCTCGTCGAGCGACGGAGGTCTCCGTGGAGCATCGCCCGTGATCCTCGTGACCGGCTTCGAGCCGTTCGGTGGCCATACCGTGAACCCCTCCGAGGGACTCGCCAGGGCGGTCGACGGCCGCCGCGCCGGCGCCCACGCCGTCCGCGGCCTGGTCCTGCCCGTTCACCACGCGCACGCGGCCGCGACGCTCGGGTCGGTCCTCGACGAGACGGCGCCCGTGGCGGTGGTGCACCTCGGGCTCGCGGCCGGGCGCGCGCGGGTCGCGCTCGAGCGCGTCGCGCTGAACGTGATGGACTACGAGCTGGCCGACAACGCCGGGTATCGCGCGACCGGGCAACCGTGCGTGCCCGGCGGCCCGACGGCGTACCTCGCGACCCTCCCGCTCGACGAGCTCCGCGAGGCGCTCACATCCGAGGGCATCCCGGCGTACGTCTCGAACACGGCGGGCACCTACCTCTGCAACCAGACGCTCTACCGGACGCTCCACGCCGTGCGCGAGCACGTGCGGCCTCCGCGGGTCGGCTTCGTCCATTTCCCGCTCCTTCCGTCGATGGCCGCGGCCTCGGCGCTCGAGCAGCCGAGCATGGACTTCCCCCTCATGCTGCGCGCCGTCGAGGTGATCCTCGGGGTGCTCGCGCGGTGACCGGGTCCCGCGTCGAGCCGCGCGTCCTTGACCTCGTCGCCCGCGCGATGGGGCGCTTCGCGATGCTCCGCCCGGGCGACAGGGTGGCCGTCGGGGTGTCGGGCGGAAAGGACAGCCTGTGCCTCCTCTCCGCGCTCGCGGCGTGCCGCCGCCGCGCGCCGTTTCCGTACGAGCTCGTGGCCGTCACCGTCGAGCAGGGGAAGTTCAAGGCCGACATCCGGACGATCGAGGCGTCGATCGCCCGACTCGGCGTTCCCTGGGTGCTCCGCCGCGATGCGGCGACGCTCTGCCTCGTCGCGGACGGTGTCGCCCACGGCTGCGACGTCTGCAGCCGTCATCGGCGCCGCGTGCTCTACCAGGCCGCCGGGGACCTCGGCTGCTCGGTGCTGGCGCTCGGCCACACCGCCGACGACTGCGCCGAGTCGCTCCTGCGCAACATCCTCTTCAACGGCAGGATCGCCTCGCTGCCGCCCGTGTCGCGCTCGCGGCGTGGCGCCCTCCGCCTGATTCGCCCCCTGGTGTTCGTCCCCGAGTCGTTGACGGAGGCCTGGGCGCGCGCCCACGGCCTTGCCACCGTCGGCTGCGTGTGCGGCGACCGGGACAGCGTCCGGCGTGAGCTCCGCGCCTTCCTCGCCGGCCTCCGGACGCGGCGCGCCGGCGTTGCCGAGTCGATCGTCGCGGCGCTCGGCAACGTGAATCCGTACACGCTGCTGGATCCGACGCTCGTCAAGGCGGGCGCCGACCCGTCACCCGCGTTCGGTGAAGACCGGGCGCCGCGCTGAGGCGCCGCCGCACCTCGCCCTC
This sequence comes from Candidatus Rokubacteria bacterium RIFCSPLOWO2_02_FULL_72_37, assembly GCA_001790315.1. Taxonomy (GTDB): domain Bacteria; phylum Methylomirabilota; class Methylomirabilia; order Rokubacteriales; family CSP1-6; genus GWA2-73-35. The sequence continues at coordinate 4,680 of MGCE01000052.1, forward strand.
ACGACCACCGGTCGGCGGATCGGGGCCTCGTGCGGTCCGCGGGGCGCGTCAAGCGCGGCGTGGCGCCGCGAGCCCCGGTACAATGGAGCCGTGGACGCGCTGCTGGTCGATCTGGACGACACCCTGCTGGACTACTCGGGGGGCGTGGACGAGCACTGGACCGCCGCCGTCCACGCGTGCTGTCCGGAAGACGGCGCCGTCGACCCGCAGCGCCTCGCCACCGTCCTGGGGGAGGCCCGGCGCTGGTTCTGGAGCGACCCCGAGCGCCACCGCCGGGAGCGCGTGAACATGCTCGGCGCGTGGACGCACATCGTGGAGATCGGCCTCCAGCGCCTCGGCGTCGCGCCCGACGGTGTCGCCCCCGCGATCGCGCGCGAGTTCTGGGTGCGCCGCCGTGAAGCGATGCGCCTGTTCCCCGACACGACCGCGAGCCTCGCCGCGCTGCGCCGCCGCGGCGTCCGGCTCGCGCTCGTCACCAACGGTGACGCGGGCCAGCAGCGCGACAAGATCGAGCGGCACGACCTGGCGCGCTTCTTCGACGCGATCGTGATCGAGGGCGAGTTCGGCGCGGGCAAGCCCGAGGCGATCGTCTACCGTCACGCCCTCGCGGCGCTCGGCGCCTCGCCCGGCGAGGCGTGGATGGCGGGGGACCACCTCGAGTTCGACGTCGGGGCCCCGCAACGCCTCGGCCTCCGCGGCGTGTGGGTCGACCGGACCGGGCAGGGACTGCCGGGGGACAGCACAGTCCTCCCCCACCGGATCGTCCGCTCGTTCGGCGAGCTCGTCGCGGCCCTGGACTGAGCCGCGGCGGCTAGCGCCGGTGGAGCACCTCGCACCAGCGCCGATTGTCGTCGCCGCCCGCTTCCGCGCTCCCCGAGAGGTACGCCGCCGCGCTCACCATTGCGTCGTCGGCACCGTCGCGGGCCGGGCAATGGCTTTCGCACCAGCGCACGTCGAGGATCTCGCGACTCGGGTCAGCGTCGGGCTCACAACCGGGGCAGTAGGCGCGGGCGACGGACGGGGTGTCCGGCAGGTACTCCGTCACCGGTTCATGGCGAGATTCCGCATCGCCATCCCTCTACACTCTAGTGTAGCCTGGGCCTCATGCAAAACTTAAACCGCCAGGTGGTGCTCCGGAGTCGCCCCAGGGGCGAGCCCCGGCCGTCCGACTTCGAGCTCGCCGAGGCGCCCGTGCCCGCTCCCGGCGAGGGGGAGATCCTCTGCCGCACCATCTACCTTTCCCTCGACCCCTACATGCGCGGCCGCATGGACGAGGGCCGCTCGTACACGGGCGGGATGAACCCCGCCCTCGGTTCGGTCATGGTCGGCGGCACCGTCAGTGAGGTAATCGCCTCCCGGAATCCCGCGTTCCCCGAGGGCAGCTTCGTCCTCGGCGCGAACGGCTGGCAGGCGTACGCGCTCTCTCGCGGCGCGGGCCTCCGGACCCTCGATCCCCGGCAGGCGGCGCTCTCGACGGCCCTCGGCGTCCTCGGGATGCCCGGCATGACGGCCTACGTCGGCCTGCTGGACATCGGCCGGCCCAAGCCCGGCGAGACCGTGGTCGTCTCGGCGGCCGCGGGCGCGGTCGGCTCGGTCGTCGGCCAGCTCGCCCGGCTCAAGGGCTGCCGTGCGGTCGGGGTGGCGGGCTCCGACGAGAAACGCGCGTACGTCGTGAAGGAGCTCGGCTTCGACGCCTGCGTGAACTACAAGAGCGGCGCGCTCCGGCCCGCGCTCAGGGAGGCGTGCCCGAACGGGATCGACGTCTACTTCGACAACGTGGGTGGCGACGTCCTCGCCGCCGCGCTCACGCTCATCAACCTGCGGGCGCGCATCCCCCTCTGCGGCCTGATCTCGCAGTACAGCGCGATCGAGCCGCCGGCGGGCCCGAACCTCCGGCCCGTGCTCACGAACCGCGCCCTGATCCAGGGCTTCATCGTCTCCGACCACATGGATCGGCTCGCCGACTTCCTCGATGAGTGCACGCGCTGGTTCCGGGACGGGAAGCTCAAGTACAGGGAGGACGTGGTCATCGGGCTCGAGCGGGCGCCCGAGGCGTTCATCGGCCTCCTGCGCGGACAGAACTTCGGCAAGCTGCTCGTCAAGGTCGGGGAAGACCCGACGGCCCGCGCCGTGGGGCCGCGCGCCTAGACCAGGAGCCTGTCGGCGTATCGCGAGGAGCGCCACGGCGCCGCCACCAGAGGGCGATCGCGCCGAGCACCGCCAACCCCGTGGCGCCCGCGGCCATCAGCGCGACCCGAACGCCGGCCACCTCTGCGAGCGAGCCGACGAGGAACGAGCCGATCGGCGTCGAGCCGCCGAACATGAGCGCGTAGAGCCCCATGACCCGCCCCCGAAGCTCGTCGGGCGCCCCGAGCTGGAGCGTCGTGTTGCAGCCCGCCATGAAGATGATCGCGCCGAAGCCGATCACGAACAGGAGCGGGACGGCCGCGCCGAAGCGCCCGACCGTGGCCAGCGCGACGAGGCCGGTGCACGCGATGACCGCGGCGACGCCGATCGCGGCGAGCGGCGGCCGGCGGCCGCCGAGCGTCGCGAGCGAGAGCGCGCCCGTGACCGCGCCGAACCCGACCGCGGACATGAGGAAACCGAACCCCTCGGCCCCCGCGCCGAGCACGTTCCGCGCGAAGAGCGGCACGGAGACGTTGAAGTTGAAGACGCAGACGCTCATGGTCAGCACCAGGCCCAGCACCATCGCCACCCGCGGCGTCGCGAGCGCGTATCGGAGGCCCTCCCCGATCTCCGCGAGCACTCCCCCGGGAGGGCGTGGTCGCGGGCGTCCCTCGGCGCGGACGGCGGCGAGCGCGCCGATGACGACGAGGAACGAGAGGATCGGCGTCGAGCCGCCGAACATGAGCGCGTAGAGCCCCATGACCCGCCCCCGAAGCTCGTCGGGCGCCCCGAGCTGGAGCGTCGTGTTGCAGCCCGCCATGAAGATGATCGCGCCGAAGCCGATCACGAACAGGAGCGGGACGGCCGCGCCGAAGCGCCCGACCGTGGCCAGCGCGACGAGGCCGGTGCACGCGATGACCGCGGCGACGCCGATCGCGGCGAGCGGCGGCCGGCGGCCGCCGAGCGTCGCGAGCGAGAGCGCGCCCGTGACCGCGCCGAACCCGACCGCGGACATGAGGAAACCGAACCCCTCGGCCCCCGCGCCGAGCACGTTCCGCGCGAAGAGCGGCACGGAGACGTTGAAGTTGAAGACGCAGACGCTCATGGTCAGCACCAGGCCCAGCACCATCGCCACGCGCGGCGTCGCGAGCGCGTACCGGAGGCCCTCCCCGACCTCCGCGAGCACTCCCCCGGGAGGGCGTGGTCGCGGGCGTCCCTCGGCGCGGACGGCGGCGAGCGCGCCGATGACGACGAGGAACGAGAGGCCGTTCAGCAGGAAGGCCGGGCCCACGCCGAAGCGCCCGATCAGGAGCCCGGCCGCCGCGGGGCCGACGATCCGCGCCGTGTTGAACGCGGCCGAGTTCAGCGCGATCGCGTTGACCAGATCCCCACGGCCCACCAGCTCGACCACGAACGACTGGCGGGTCGGGATGTCGAGCACGTTGGCGCAGCCGTAGAGGAGCGCGAGCACGGCGACGTGCCAGTAGCGGACCTGGCCGGCGAAGACGAGCGCCGCGAGCGTGAGCGCCTGGAGCGCGAGCGCGGTCTGTGTGCCGAGGAGCATGCGGCGCTTCGGAAACCGGTCCGCGGCCGCCCCGGTCACGAGCGAGAAGAGCAGGATCGGCAGGAACTGGAGCGTCGAGACGAGGCCGAGCCGGAACGGCGAGTCCGTGAGCTGGAGCACGAGCCACGCCTGGGCGACCGACTGCATCCACGTGCCGACCAGCGAGACGAGCTGGCCGGACCAGAAGAGGCGGAAGTCCCGGTGGCGGAGCGCGCGGAGCCCGGACGGCACGGTCACCCTCCGAGCCTACTCCGGCGCGCGGTTCTAGCGTAGACTCTCCGGCTGGCGATGGAGTCGCTCCCGTGACGGCCCTCGACGGCATCCGCGTCCTCGACCACACCCAGGTCATGGCGGGGCCGTTCTGCGCGATGCTCCTGGCGGACATGGGCGCCGACGTCATCAAGATCGAGCCCCCGGGCGGCGAGAGCACGCGCGGGGGGGAGCTCGAGCTGATTCCCGGCGTCTCCGCCTCGTTCCTCGCGGTGAACCGCAACAAGCGCGGGCTCGTGCTCGACCTCAAGCGGCGCGAGGGCGTCGACATCCTGAAGCGGCTTGCGGGGACCGCGGACGTGCTCGTCGAGAACTATCGGCCCGGCGTCGCCGCGCGCCTCGGCGTGGATTACGCCACGCTCGCAACGATCAACCCACGGCTCGTCTACTGCTCGATCTCGGGATTCGGTCAGTCCGGCCCGTACGCCCACCTCGGTGGCTTCGACCTGATCGCCCAGGGCATGAGCGGGATCATGAGCGCGACGGGAGGCGAGGATGGGCCGCCCGTCAAGGTCGGTGTCCCGATCGCCGACCTCGGCGCGGGACTCTTCGGCCTCATGGGCATCCTCGCGGCGCTGCGCGCCCGCCGGGTGACGGGCCGCGGTCAACTGGTGGACACCTCGCTCTTCGAGGCGGGGCTCGCGCTCTCGGCGTGGGAAGCCACGGAGTACTGGTACACGGGCGAGAATCCACGCCCGCTCGGCACCGCGCATCGGCTCAGCGCGCCCTATCAGGCCTTCCGCGCGAGCGACGGCCACTTCACGGTCGGCGCCGCGAACGAGCGGCTCTGGCCGCGCTTCGCCGCGCTGCTCGGCCTCGAACCCCTCACCAGCGATCCGCGGTTCGCGACCGCGGCCGTGCGCCTCCGGAACCGCGCGGCGCTGCAGGCGCTCGTCGAGGCGGTCACCGTCGGGAGGCCCCGGCATCACTGGCTCGCCCTCTGCGAGGAGGCGGGCATTCCCGCCGGCCCGATCTACAGCGTCCCCGAGGCGCTCGCCGACCCGCACGCGCTCGCGCGCGGGATGGTGCAGGAGCTCGAGCATCCCCGGGTGGGTCGCGTGAAGGCGCTCGGCAATCCCGTGAAACTCTCGAAGTCGCCGGCGACGATGCGCAAGAGCGCGCCGGAGCTCGGCGAGGACACCGACGCGATCCTCCGCGAGGCCGGCTACGCGCCGGGGGAGATCGCGGCCTTTCGGGCGGCCGGCGCGATCCGGTGATCCACGTGAGCGCCCTGGGCGGCGGGCGTGCCCGCCTCGTGACGGGCTTCGACGGCCCGGTCGCCGAGGTCGCGGAGGAGCTCGCGCGGCTCGCGGCGGACGAGGTGCCGAGTGTCGCCGCGATCGCGGGCCGCTGCGTCGGGCCCGCGTTCGAGCTCGCGCTCGCCTGCGACCTTCGCCTCGCGGCCGACAGCGCGATCGTCTCCGCGGACGGCGTCGTGGACGTGACGGGCTGCGCCCGGCGGCTCGCGCGCCTGCTCGGCGAGGCCCGCGCCAAGGATCTGCTCCTGACCGGCCGCGCCGTCGGCGCCGCCGAGGCCCTCCGCCTCGGCGTCGTGACGCGGGTCGTCCCCGCGGCGGGCCTCGACGCCGAGGCACGCGCCGCGGCGGAGCTGATCGGCGCCGGCGCACCCCTCGCGGTGCGCGCGGCGCGGCACGCGATCGCCCGCGTGCGCGACCTGACGCCCGCCCGGGCGCTCGCCGAGGAGCACGACCACGTCCGCCGGCTCATCCAGACCCGTGATCACACGACGGCAGTCGCCGCGTTCCTCGCGCAGCGGCCGGCGACGTTCACGGGGGAGTGAGATGGGCGAGAACGCGCAGACGCGCTGGTGGCTCGAGGACGGCATCGGCTACGTCGTCATCGACAACCCGCCGATGAACGTGCTGAGCGACGTGAACCGGCAGGGCATGCTCGAGGCGCTCGGCGAGTTCCAGCGCGACGGCGCCCGCGCGGTCGTGCTCACCGGGGCGGGTGATCGCGCCTTCTGCGGCGGCGCCAATCTCCGCGAGGAGGAGCGCCTCACCGCCGAGACGGTCCAGCGGTTCCTGGGCCGCGGTCAGGAAGTCAACCGGACGATCCGGGAGCTCGACGCGCCGGTGATCGCCGCGATCAACGGCTGGACGATG
>MGCE01000053.1:0-433 GCA_001790315.1 Candidatus Rokubacteria bacterium RIFCSPLOWO2_02_FULL_72_37
GTGAAGCAGCCCCGCTCGTGGAGGCGGACCGCGAGGGCGAACGCCTGCGCCTCCCACGGCTCGGCGAAGACCGGCCCCTCCCGGTCCCGCGGGATCGCCGGCAGCGCGTCGAGGTCGGGGCGCTCGCTCATGGGCCCGGATCGGGATCGAGGTAGTCGTCCCAGAGGTCCACGTAGATCGCGTCGCGCGGCGAGGCGGCGGGCCCCCACAGCTCGCGCGCGGTGAAGCGCACGCTGTAGACGTGCTGCGGTGTCTTCCCCTGCCCGAGCGCGTGCGTGTCGGGGAAGACGAACACGCCGTGGTCCCGATCCACCGTGCCGCGCCGCCCGCGCACGTAGCGCGGCAGCCGCGTGTGACCGACCGGGTGCACGTTGCGCGCGACGACCCGGTCGCCCGGCCGGAACTTCGCGGCCCGCGGCTCGTGCACGCGCGC
>MGCE01000053.1:441-8023 GCA_001790315.1 Candidatus Rokubacteria bacterium RIFCSPLOWO2_02_FULL_72_37
CTTTGAGGATCACCCGGCCGACGTCGGCGGCGCGCAGCACCCGCATCAGCGCGCCTCCCGCGCGGCGAGCGCGGCGACGCGCGCCTCGATCTCCCCGCGCGTCAGGAGACCGCGTTCGACCAGGAGATGCTCGAGCCCCCAGAGCCAGTGCTCGTAGTAGCTCGACGCGAGGTACGCGGCGGGCGGCATCTGCTCCCGCGCGAACCGCGACATGTCGATGTTCCACTCGCCGAGGAAGCCCGCCGCCAGCGTCAGCGCGAACGCGCGCCGCTCCCACTCCGCGTGGAAGACGGGCTCGTGCGCCTCGGCGACGACGGGCCCGAAGCCGTGCATGCCGCCCATGTCGTGTACGCCGTTCACGGTTCCCTCCGCTCCGGCGCCCTGGTCCGGCCGACGCCGATCATCGCGTCGCGCGTGACGAGCTCCGCCAGCTCGTCCTCGTTCATTCCCTCCGTGCCGGGCGGCCGCTCGGGCAGCACGAGGTAGCGGACCTCGGCGGTCGAGTCCCACACGCGCACCTCGACGTCGTCGCCGACGTCGACGCCGAACTCCTTCAGCACGCCGCGCGGGTCCAGCACCGCGCGCGACCGGTACGGGGCCGACTTGTACCAGACGGGCGGCAGACCCAGCACCGGCCACGGGTAGCAGGAGCAGAGCGTGCACACGACCATGTTGCGCACCCGGGGTGTGTTCTCGAGGACGACCATGTCCTCTCCCTGCCGCCCGGTGAAGCCGAACTCGGCGATCGCCGCGCTCGCGTTCTCGAGCAGGCGCTTCTTGTAGGCGGGATCCGCCCACGCGCGCGCGACGACCCGGGCGCCGTTGCGCGGCCCCACCTTCGTCTCGTAGAGGTCGATCAGCTCGTCCAGCGCCCTCGCGTCGACGAGCCCCTTCTCGGTCAGGAGGGATTCGAGCGCCTTCACCCGGAGCTGCGTGTCGCTCAACGGTGCCGTGTGCCGGTCGTCGTGGTCGTGCTCGTGGCCGCCGCTCATCCGCCGCTCCCTCCGTAGATGCGCCGGTATTCGTCCCAACCGAGGATGACGCGCTTCACGTAGCGGCGCGTCTCGTCGTACGGGATCCGCTCGACGAACACCTCGATGTCGTCCGTCTGCCGCGCGCTCCACCACTGGCGCAGCCGCGTCGGCCCCGCATTGTACGCCGCGAGCGCCAGTCGCGGGTCGTTGAACTCGCGCAGCAGGCCCGCGAGGAACCGCGTCCCCAGCGTGAGGTTGAACACGGGGTCCTCGAGGTCTCCGCTGCCGCCGAGCGGGCGAGCCGTCGCCGGCAGGAGCTGCATGAGCCCGCGGGCGCCGGCGCGCGAGACGGCCGCGGGATGGTAACTCGACTCCTCGCGCACGACCGCGGCGACGAGGTACGGGTCGAGCCCGGTGGCCTGAGCCGCCTCGACCACCTGGTCGCGCCAGCCGAATGGATAGAGCATCCGCCAGAACGCCCGGGGCAGGCCCGGGTCGCCGGTGGTGGCGGGCTCCGCGAAGTACCGTCGGAGGATCCGGAGCGCCAGGTGGTAACGCTCGTCCTCCACGTACACGCCCGAGAGCCCGTAGAGGCGGACGGTGTCGCCCGCCGCGCGCTGCACGACGTCGCCCATCTCCCGCCACGCGGGCGCCGTCAGGCCGATCCGCCGCAGCAGCTCGACGCGGGCCCACTGCGGGTCGTTCGCGAGCGCCGCCTGCGGCTCGGCCGGGAGGCTCAGCGTCGCGCGGGCGCCGTTGGCCACGGGTGCCAGGACGCGCGCCGCCGCCAGGACGCCATAGTAGCTCCGCGGGGCCACGGCCAGCACCTGGGCGTACGCGCGCGCCGCCGGCTCGGCGCCGCCGGTCTGCTCGTGCGCGCGCGCCGCCCAGTACAACGCGGGCACTCTCCAGGCGCGCGCCGCGCCGGCCTTCGCCAGCCGGTCCCAGCTCGCCGCGGCCGCGCGGGCGTCGCCCCCGAGGTACTCGAGCCAGCCGAGACGCCAGAGCGCGGCGCCGGCGACGTCGCGGGCCGCATGGCGCGCCGCCACCGCCCGGTAGGCGTCGGCCGCCGCCGCCACGCGGTCGAGCTCCTCGAGCAGCCGCGCGCGCTCGTAGAGCGCCTCCGCCGCCACGGGCGGCGCACCGCTCGCCGCGACCCCGGCGAAGAGGTCGAGCGCCCGCGCGCGACCGCCGCCACGCGCGACCAGACGCGCCTGCTCGAGGCGCAGCGCGGGCCGCTCCGCCGCGGGTGCGCGCGACAGCATCAGCTCGAGGGCCCGCGCCGCGAGGTCCCAGCGACGCAGACGGCGGGCGCCGTCGGCCACGATCCGGAGCGCCCGGTAGGCGATGCCGCCCTCGCGCGTCTCGTCGACGACGCGCTCCGCCTCACGCGTCGCCGTGTCGGCGGCCCCGCCGCGGAGCAGGCGCTCCGCGCGCTCCAGGCGCTCGACGAGGGTGAGCGGCGGCAGCCGCACGCCGAGCGCGTCGAGCACGCGCAGCCGGTCACCGGCGCCGTCCGCCCAGTCGCTCGCCGGGGCCAGGAGGCGGAGCTGCCGGTACGCCTGCGCCGCGAGCTCGGACTGGCCCAGCGCCTCCGCCGACATCCCGAGCAGGTAGAGCGCGCCGGGCACCTCCCGCGCATCGGGATAGGTGCCGATCAGGCGCGCGAGCACGGGCTGCGCGGCCGCGTCGCGTCCGGCCCGCGAGTCGAGGGTCGCCGCGAGCAGCAGAGCCTCGGGCGCCAGCAGGCTGTCGCGCCAGCGGTCGGCGACGCTCACGGCCATGGCGCGCGCGCGGTCGAGATCGCCGCGCGTCGCGAGGGCCTGCGCGAGCGCCAGGCGCGCGTGGTCGCCGATGATGCCATCGAGCGCCGCGCCACGGCCGAACTCACGGATGAGCGGGTCCGGGTCGCCGCCCTGCCAGGCCGCCACCGCCCGCGCCCAGACGCCCGCGAGCTCGGGCGTCACCGCGGACGGCGGACCCGCCGCCGCCGGCGCGGCGGCCAGCAGGAGCCCCGCGACCGCGAGCGTGCGGAGGGCGGCGGCGGCGCGCGCCGCGCGCCACGTGAAGGCGATGCGCTGCAGCGCCGTCAGGTTCGAGAGGACGGCGAGGACCCAGAGCGCGGGCTCGAGCAGGCCGAGCAGGGCCCCGGCGATGAGGCAGATCATCCGCTCGGGCCGTTCCATCAGGCCCACCGTGCACGTTACGCCGATCGACTCGGCCCGGGCTTTCGTGTAGCTCACCATCATCGAGCCGATCAGTCCCGCCATCGCGACGATCGCGCCACGCGTGTGCGGCATGCGGGCGAAGAGCACGACGATGCCCAGCAGCACGACCAGGTCCGAGTATCGGTCGATCACCGAGTCGAGAAAGGCGCCGAACGCCGTGACCTGGCCCGAGGCGCGCGCGAGCGAGCCGTCGAAGAAGTCGCAGAGGCCGGCCACGATCAGCAGCGCGCCGGCCGTCCGGATGTGGGCGGCGCAGAACGCGGCCGCCGCCAGAACGCTCACGCCCAGGCCGAGCAGCGTGAGGTGGTTGGGGCGCAGCCGGAGCCGGAACAGCGCGCGACCGACGGGATCGCTCCAGGCGCGCGCGGGCTCGCGATAGCGGCCGAGCATCGTCAGATGGGTTGGACGAGCGCCTCGCCGAGCGCCTCGCGGACGCGTGCGAGCGTCGCCGGGTCCTCGAGCTTCCGGCCCTGCCGATCGTGCACGTAGAAGACGTCGAGCGCCTGGTCGATCTCGGTCGCGATGCGAGCACTCGCGATGTCGAGGTCGAGCGCCGAGAGCGTGCGCGTGATCAGGTACAGGAGGCCGAGCCGGTCCGGGCACTTGACTTCCAGGACCGTGGCGATGTCCGAAAGCTCGTTGTCGAGCGAGATCCTGGGAGGCCCGGCCGCGCCGGTCGCCGCGCGCCCCGCCGCCCGGCGTCGCTCGAGCAGCGTCTCGACCCGCTCCTCGCCGGTGATCACGACCCGCAGCGCGTCGACCAGCCGCACCCAGCGCGCCTGCGACGTCACGGTCTCGCCGAGCGGGTCGTTCACCTGGAACGTGTCGATCGCGACCCCGTCGGCGCGCGTGTGGATCTGCGCGGAGATGATGTTGATCCCGTGGGCCGCCAGCGTCCCCGCGATGAGCGAGAAGAGGCCCGGGACGTCGCGGGTGACGACCACGAGGTCGGACGACCCGAGATCGGGATGATGGAACAGCTCCGTCACGGCCGACGCCCCATCGAGCCGCCGGAGCATCCGCACGTGCTCCGCCATCCGCTGCACGCTGGTGGAGACGAGGTACCGGTCCGACACCATCGCGAGGTGCGCCTTCACCGCCTGGAACTCGACGTCCTCTCCCACCGCGGCGTGCAGGCGCGCGGCGAGCTGCGTCCGGTTCTGCCGCTCGGCGCGCCCGCCGGTGAGGCGCGCGAGCGTGCGCGCGTAGAGATCGTGCAGGATGCGTGCCTGCCAGGGCGTGAGCACGCCGGGCCCCACCGCGCGCATGTCCGCGTACGTCAACAGATAGAGCAGGCGCAGGCGCTGCGCGTCGGCGACGGTCGCCGCGAAGTCCTCGACGGTCTTCGGGTCGTCGATGTCGCGCCGCTGCGCCACGTGCGACATCGTCAGGTGATGGGCCACGAGGAACTCGACGGCGTCGGCGTCGGCGGACTCGAGGCCCATGCGCGCGGTCAGCTCCCGGATCAGGGGGATGCCCTTGGCGACGTGGCCGTGGCCCCTGGCCTTGCCGATGTCGTGGAGCAGCATGCCGAGCATCAGGAGCTCGGGCTTCTCCACTTCGTTGAACACGAGCGCGGCGCCCTCGGACTCGGCGGACTGACCCGGCGCGAGCGCCTCGAGGTGCTCGACCGCGAGCAGCGAGTGCTGGTCCGCGGAGAACTTGTGGTACACGTCGTACTGGACCAGGCAGGTGAGCGCGCCGAATTCCGGCAGGTAGCGGCCCAGGAGCCCGATCTCGTGCATCTCGGAGAACGTCTGCGCGACGCGGCCCCAGTTCCGGCAGATGTCCAGGAAGAGGTCGCGCACGATCGACGAGCGGCGGAAGCCGTCGTCGATCAGGTGCAGCGCGTCCTCGACCGCCCGCTCGAGGTCGAGCGAGAGGTCGCAGCCGAGCCGGTGGAGGTGCCAGAAGACCCGCATCAGGCGCGTCGGGTCTTCGCGGAGCCTGCGCGGGTCGCGATCGGCCAGGTGGAGGGCCCCGTCGAAGAACACGAGCCCGTCGGCCAGCGCCTGCTGCCGGTGCCGCCGCTCGGCCGAGCCTCGCAGCGAGAGCGTTTCCTGGCAGCGCGCGATCAGCCGACGCGAGACGCGATGGATGACCCGCGCGTGCAGGTAGTAGTCGTGCATGAACCGCTCGACGCCGAGGTTCGTCTCGTCGTTCTCGTAGCCGAGGTTCTTCGCGATGCGCGGCTGCACGTCCCGCGCGAGCACGTCGTTCTTGTGGCCGGAGAAGAAGTGCAGCTCGTTGCGCACGCGCCAGAGGAAGGTCAGCGCGGCGTCCGCGGCGGCCTGCTCGCGCGGGGTGATCAGGCCCTTGTCGGCCAGCTCGCGCAGCGTGCGCGCGCCGAACTTCGCCGCGCCGAGCCACATGGCCGTGTGCATGTCGCGGAGCCCGCCCGCCGACTCCTTGATGTTCGGCTCGCCGATGTAGGGCGAGGCGCCGAACTTCCGGTAGCGCTGCTCGCGCTCGGTCAGCGTGGTCTCGAGGAACTTGCCGAAGTCGCGCCGGTAGACGTTCTCGCGCAGCACGCGCTGGAAACGCGCGAACAGCCGCCGGTCGCCCGCGAGGAAGCGCGCCTCCTGCATCGACGTGCGGCTCGAGAAATCGGTGCGGGCGATCGCCACGCAGTCGTCGAGGGAGCGGAGGCTGTGGCCGACCTGGAGCCCGAGGTCCCAGAGCGTGTAGAGAAGCTCCTGCATCGCCCGCTGCACGTACGGCGACAGCTCGCCCTCGTAGATCACCATGAGATCCACGTCGGACTGGAGGTTCAACTCGCCGCGCCCGTAGCCGCCGAGCGCCATGACCGCGAGGGGCGTCGGCGCGAGCCCGTCCCGCGCGCCGTCGGCCGCGATCAGTCGCGTGAGCCCCAGGATCACGTCGTCGATGAGGCGCGCGTGGGTCCGCACGGACTCCTGGCCGGACGCGCCTTCGGCGTGCCTGACCTTGAGGGAGTCGAATCCCTCGGCGAGGGCCTGGCGGAAGAATTCGAGCCGAAGGCGTCGCCGGTCCGGGGCGCTCGCGGCCTTGGCCTCGGCCCGCCTGGCCCGGCGATACAACTCGACGGACATGACGGGCAGAGGGTAGCACAACGGCCCGCGAACTGACTAGAATGCCCGGGTGAGGAGGATCTGGCGCTCCGTGCTCGAGCCGCTCGTGCCCTACGCGGCGGGCAAGTCGCTCGAGGCCCTCGCCGAGGAGCTCGGCGGCATCGACCTCGTCCGCCTGTCGGCGAACGAGAATCCGCTGGGGCCCTCGCCGCGCGTGGTCGAGGCGGTGCGCCGCGAGGCCGCGCGCGTCCACCTCTATCCCGACGGCGGCGCCACGGCGCTGCGCGAGGCGCTCGCGCAGCGCCTGGGCGTCGACGCCGGCCAGGTCGTCGTCGGCAACGGCGCGGACGAGCTGATCGGGCTCGTCGCGCTCGCCGCGTTCGAGCCGGGCGACGAGGTGCTCGTCCCGCACCCCTCGTTCGAACCGTACACGACCGGCGTCGCCCTCGCGGGCGCCACCGCCGTGCCGAGCCCGCTCGCCGGGTACGAGACCGACCTCGACGACATGCGGCGCCGGCTCACTCCGCGCACGAAGGCGGTCATCCTGTGCTCGCCGCACAACCCCGCCGCCACGATCGTGCGCCGCGGCCCCCTCGGCGCCTTCCTCGCGGCGCTCGGCGCCGACCCGCCGCTCGTGATCCTGGACGAGGCGTACGCCGACTTCTGCGACGATCCCGAGTACCCGGACGGCGTGGCGCTGCTCCGCCGCCACCCGCGCCTCGTCGTGCTGCGCACGTTCTCCAAGATCGCGGGGCTCGCCGGGCTGCGGGTGGGGTACGCGGTCGCGAGCGCCGAGACGATCGATCGCCTGAACCGGGTTCGCGCTCCCTACAACGTCAATCGCCTCGCCCAGGTCGCGGCGCGCGCCGCCCTCGAGGACACCGAGCACTGGGAGCGCACGCGGAAACTCGTGATCGAGGAGCGCGCCTGGCTCTCCGCCGAGCTCACGCGTCGCGGCTTCGCCCATCCGCCGTCGCAGGCGAACTTCGTGCTGGTCCGCGTCCCCGACGCGGAGGCGGCGCGCGACCGCCTCTTCCGCGCGGGGATCCTCGTGCGCGACGGCGCCGGCGTGGGATTCCCGGGCCACCTCCGGATCTCCGTCGGACTGCGCGAGACCAACGAGCGGCTGCTCGCGCTCCTGTAGCCCTAGCGGCTCGGTCCGAATGGCACGAGCGTGCCGTTCTCGAAGTCATGTCGAGCCCTGCCGGGCGTGGAGCCGCCGGGCGGGCGGGGGCGGGGTGCCAGGACCCGTTCCCGCCACGTGGCCGGCGAGCCGCGCGGGCCCGGACGGAACCCAGCGGCAGCGGGACAGCGGACGCGTGCCGCGTGG
>MGCE01000054.1:0-3791 GCA_001790315.1 Candidatus Rokubacteria bacterium RIFCSPLOWO2_02_FULL_72_37
CGGGCTGACGACACTCGAGCTACGAGTCGACGAGACAGAGCCCTGTGTGGCGAGCGATGTGCTGGAAGTCGCGATCTTGCTGAAGCAGGGAGCAGCCGTTTCTCCACGGGCAGCCAACGCAGCGCCCGGAGACACTGCTCCAGCCGCCCCCGTTCGGGCTCCGATCGACAGCCCTGCAGCAGCTCGAGAACGACGGGGCCAGTGGTTGCGACGTGGTCAAAGGTCGTGAGCCGCGGAAAGTCTTCTCCGTGGCGGACGATCCACACACTGAGCACGGTACCGGTGCCCTCGGTCGTGCTCAGAGAGAAGCGCAGAATGTAGATGTCCCCGAATCCGCGGCCCGGGACGAGCCTCACGCTGCCCGAACTGGCGCGGCACCTCGCGGCGGCGGGGATCGCCCGGTTCAAGTCCGGACGCAGCGTCGGTGACGACGATCGAGGCCGCCGCCGACTGGGCGCGGAGCGCGGCGGCCGTGGCCTCGCTAGGGTGCTGGAGAGACGGCTGGGGATGGGCGTATTATGAATTGCACACTTGAAGGCGTGAGGGGAGGTGCCTGACCATAGTGAAATCCATGGGTGAAGTTCGGGTCAAGGCCAAGCTGACTAACGCGGTCGACGAGGCTCTGGTCCGACGGGGCATGCTCAAGCCCGAACAGGTCAGGACCTGCGAGGCCGACGCCCTCGTCGACACCGGAGCCGTCCGCATGGTCTTGCCTTCGCAGGTCGCCTCTCGTCTCGGTCTCGGAGTCCGCGGCCAGCGAGTGGCCGAGTACGCCGACGGCCGCAAGGAAGCTGTGAACGTGACGGAACCTCTCATCGTCGAACTCGAAGGGAGAGACACGCTGGAAGAAGCCCTGGTGCTGGGCGATGAAGTGCTGATCGGACAAACCGTGCTCGAGAAGCTTGACCTGTTTGTGGACTGCCAGCGTCAGCGCCTCGTTCCCAATCCGGCTCATCCCGACCAGCCGGTCACAAAGGTCAAATAGCCGCCCGCCCGAGGTTTGGTCGACGGGCGGTCAAGCACCACTCCCGGTGCCGGCTCCGCAAACACCCCGTCGAGCGCGAGACGTCGCAGTCAGCCGAAGACGGCACGGAGGAACAGGGCCAGCACGCTCATTCGCCGGCCGCCGCAGGAGGGACAGAAACTCCTGCCTTTGCAGCTGAAGGCCACGACCATTTCATCGGTGCACCGTTCGCAGCGCACGTGAACGCAGCCGTGCTCGAGCCGGCCACAGAGCTCAGTGCCTCGAAACGCCCTGTCGCCCCGCCGGGCGCCCCCCCGGTCAACCCTTCGCGCTTGGCCCCCCGCGGCGGCATGCAGCGCCCGGCGCAGCGCGTCCGGATTCCGGGTGAGTGCGATGCTATGCGACAGAGGGGGGCGCTACGGGACGAGTGTCGGCGGTCGAGGTGTGATACAGGCCCTTGGCGAGTTGGTTGCGGTGGAGGCGCTCGCTCGTGCCACCACCGCGGCCGCCGACCGGAGCCGGCGCACGCGATGCCCCGCCCGCGGACCGCTGGCCACCAGCCCCTGGATCGAGGCTGAGGCGTACTCGGCCAGCAGCGGCCGTTGCTCGGCCACCGGATCGCCCACGGCCGCGTCCTCCGCGGGCCACCGCCCCCGGCGGCGCAGCAGACGCCGCACGCCACGGTGCCCCTGGTCGAGCACCTCCGCCACCTCGGCGTCCGTCGGCGCCGGCAACGCCTGGAACCCCGGCGCCCCCGCGGCCGGCGACCGCGTGAACACCCCGTCGAGCACCAGCGAGTGGACGTGCACGTTCAGATTCAGCGCGCCCCCGAAGCGCTGGATGACGGTGACCGCCCCGCACTGACTGTCCCGGATCCCTCGGCTCGCGGCCCGGCCCCGCAACCAGCCGAACACGACCCGGAGGAAGACCGCCAGCAGACGCTGGAGCTTGGCGAGCCCGAACAGCGGACAGTTCACGTGCTCTCGGGAGCGGACAGATCATGTGCTCCCTCCACAAGGCAGTGCCGGCGGTTGCGCGGCGCGGCAGGGCGTGCTAAGCAGGGCGCATCGTGCACGCGTTCAGGTTCGACCTCACCGACCTGCCGCCCGCGGCCGAGGCGCTCCGCGCCGAGGTGCGCGACTTCCTGCGCGCCGAGCTGAAAGACCGCCGGCGCGCCGAGCGCGCGGACTCCTGGGGCGGCTTCGACCCGGCGTTCAGCCGCAAGGTGGGCGCGCGCGGGTGGATCGGGATGACGTGGCCCACGCGCTACGGTGGTCACGAGCGGAGCTTCCTCGAGCGCTACGTGGTGCTCGAGGAGATGCTGGCCGCGGGGGCGCCGGTCGGCGCGCACTGGGTGGCGGACCGCCAGAGCGGGCCGCTGCTGCTCCGCTTCGGCACCGAGGCCCAGCGCGAGCGCTTCCTGCCCGCGATCACGCGCGGCGAGCTGGCGTTCGCGATCGGCATGAGCGAGCCCGACTCGGGCTCGGATCTCGCCTCGATCCGCACGCGCGCCGAGCGCGTGGACGGCGGCTACCGGGTCAACGGCACCAAGGTCTGGACGAGCAACGCGCACCGCGCGCAGTACCTGTCCGCGCTCTTCCGCACGCAGGTCGTCCCCGACAAGAAGCACGAGGGGCTCTCGCAGTTCCTCGTGGACCTCTCGTCGCCGGGCATCACGATCCGCCCGATCATCGACCTCGGCGGCGCCCACCACTTCAACGAGGTCGTGTTCGAGGACGCCCTGATCCCCGAGGACATGCGCGTCGGCGGCGAGGGCGACGGCTGGAAGCAGGTCACGACCGAGCTGGCGTTCGAGCGGAGCGGCCCCGAGCGGTACCTGTCGAGCATGGCACTCCTGCTCGAGCTGGTCCGCCGGGAGGCCGAGCGGCCGAGCGAGCGCGGCACGGCCGCCGTCGGGCGGCTCGTCGCGCACCTCGTGACGCTCCGCCAGATGTCGCTCTCGGTCGCCGGCATGCTCGAGGCCGGGCAGAACCCGAACCTCGAGGCCGCGGTGGTGAAGGACGTCGGCACCGCCTTCGAGCAGGAGACGCCCGAGGTGGTCCACGCGCTCCTCGACGTCGAGCCGCTGCCGGGCGCGGGCGGCGGCGACCTCGAGGAGGTGCTGGGTTACCTCGTGCAGCGCGCGCCCTCGTTCTCGCTGCGCGGCGGAACGCGCGAGATCCTCCGCGGGATCATCGCGCGCGGCCTGGGGCTCAGATGACGCGACCCGCGCCGACAGCAGGCCACCCGCGGTTCGCACCGGCCTCGCGGAGATCGCTACAGTGAGCGAGCTGGGGACGCTGCTCGCCGACACGGTCACGCGACTCTTCCGCGACCTCGTGACCAAGGAGTCGCTCGAGGCGGCCGAGCAGGGCGCCTGGCCCGACAGGCTCTGGCGCGCGCTCGAGGAGGGCGGGCTCACGCTGCCGCTCGTGCCCGAGACGCAAGGCGGCGCCGGCGGCCGCTGGGAGGACGCGGAGGTCGTCGTGCGCGCGGCCGGCCGGCACGCGGCGCCGGTGCCGCTCGCCGAGACGATCGTCGCCGCCTGGCTCCTCGCGGGCGCCGGGCTCGAGGTGCCGACGGGCCCGCTCACGCTGGCGCCGGTCCGCGCCGGCGAGGCACTCAGGCTCACCCGCAAGGGCGCAGCGCTCGAGGGCACAGCGACGCGCGTGCCGTGGGGCGCTGCGGCCGGCCACGTCGTCGCCCTCGCGGAGGCGGACGGGCGGCCGGTGGTCGCGCTCGTCGCCGCGGGCGCCGCGCGCGTGACGCCCGGCAAGAGCCTCGCCCTCGAGCCGCGCGATACGCTCGCGTGGGACGCGGCCCCGAT
>MGCE01000054.1:3798-18404 GCA_001790315.1 Candidatus Rokubacteria bacterium RIFCSPLOWO2_02_FULL_72_37
GTCTACGGCGCGCTCGTCCGCGCGGCGCAGATGGCCGGCGGGCTGGAGAGTGTGCTCGAGCAGGCGGTGCGCTACGCGGGCGAGCGCCGCCAGTTCGGCCGGGCGATCGGGAGCTTCCAGGCGATCCAGCAGCAGCTCGCGGTCCTCGCGGGCCACGTGGCCGCGGCGGGCGCGGCTGCGGCGCACGCCTTCCGCGCCGCCGACCGTCGCGATCCCGCTTTCGAGGTCGCCGCCGCGAAGGTCCGCGCGGGCGAGGCCGCGGGCGTCGGCGCGGCGATCGCGCATGCGGTGCACGGCGCGATCGGCTTCACCTACGAGCACTCGCTGCACTTCGCGACGCGCCGGCTCTGGTCCTGGCGCGCGGAGTTCGGGAGCGAGAGCCGCTGGGCCGCGACGCTCGGGCGCGCCGTCGTCGCACGCGGCGCCGACGCGCTCTGGACCGATCTGACCGCGCGCAGCGTCTCCGGGTAGCCGCGGAGACGGCGTCGGAATCCGCCGGGGGCTCGGGCCCGGCGGCGGCTCCGCCGCTCGCCCGAGCCGAACTGTTCCAGAAAGGTCTCGCAGACCCACGACGCCGTGCAGGAGAGAGGGCGGCGTCTGAGCCGAAGCGTGGTGGGCCGGGGTGCTACGATGCCCTGGTGGTTCCCCGCAGGCGCTTTCTGATTCCCGGTCGCCGCCCGTCCCGATGGCGGGCGGCGTTGCTCCCGCTCGCGCTCGCGCTGGCGGCCTGCGGCGGCCCGGCGCTCCGGGCTGGGGCGCCGCCGCTCGGCGGCGAGCCGCTGCCCACCGACCCCGCCCTGGTGGCGGGCACGCTCGACAACGGCCTGGCTTACGTCGTCCGCCGGCACGCGAATCCCCCGGGCCGGATCGCGATCTGGCTCCACGTTGCGACCGGCTCGCTCAACGAGACCGAGGAGACGCGAGGCCTCGCCCATTACCTCGAGCACATGGCCTTCAACGGCTCCGCCAACTTCCCGCCGGGCTCGCTCATCCCGTTCTTTCAGGCCCTCGGGATGACCTTCGGTCGCGACCAGAACGCCTTCACGGGCCTCGACCAGACCGTGTACACGTTGGCGCTCCCCGACGCCCGGCCCGAGACGCTCGACCGCGGGCTCCTCTACCTCTCGGACGTCGCGTTCCGGCTGGCCCTCACGCCGGAGGAGATCGACAAGGAGCGCGGGATCATCCTCGAGGAGCGGCGCGCCCGGGCCGGGCCCCGCCAGCGGGTGCAGGAGGCCGTGCTGGCCCGCCTGGCGCCCGAGTCGGTCCTCGGCCGCCGCCTGCCCATCGGCACCGAGGAAACCATCCGCGCGATGAGCCCGGCCCAGTTCCGCGAGTTCTATCGGCGCTGGTACGTGCCGGCCAGCATGACGGTGATCGCCGTCGGCGACGTAGACCCGTCGGCGCTGACGGCGGTCATCGCCCGGCACTTCGGCGAGGCGGCGCGCGCGCCGCGGCCCGAGCCGCCGCCGGTCGGCGTCCGGCCGAGCGCCGGCACCCGCGCCATCGTCGCCACCGACCCCGGGCTCGCTCACGCCGAGATCTCCCTGACCCGCGTCGAGCCGGCAGCGCCGCCGGTCACCACCGTGGCCGCGTACCGGCGCCAGCTCGTCGAGGACCTCGGGCCGTGGATCTTCGGCCGGCGGCTCGAGGCCGCGCTGGGCGACGGGCGGGTCGCGTTCGTGAGAGGCGAGGCCTGGGTGAGCCGCTGGGCCGACACCGCGCGGATGGCGACCGTCAAGGTCACCACACCGCCCGAGCGCTGGCGCCCGGCCCTGAGCGACTTGGCGACGGCGACGCAGCAGGTCCGCCTTCATGGCTTCACCGAGGCGGAGCTGGCCGAGGCGCGCGTCGCGTTCCTGGCCCGCGCCGAGCAGGATGCCCAGCAGGAGCCGACACTGCCGGCCCGCCAGATGATCCAGCGGATCAACGGGGCGGTGGCGCGGCGCGAGCCCGTCGTGGCGGCGGCCGAGCGCCTCGCGCTCGAGCGCCGCCTCCTCCCCGGCATCACCGCAGAAGAGGTGGGGCGGGCGTTCGCGGTGGGCTTCGATCCGGGGAACGCGGTGTTCGTGCTCACGATGCCGGCGACCGCGAGCGTCCCGTCGGAGGACGAACTGGCGGACCTTGGCCGGGCCACCCTCGCCCTCCGCCCGCCGGCGCCGCCGCAGCGGTCCGCCCCGGCGGCCCTCCTGGCCGGGCCGCTCCGCGGCGGCACGGTGGTGGAGGAGCGGGTGCACGAGGCCACCGGCGTCTGGTCGGGATGGCTCGACAACGGCGTGCGCGTCCACCACCGCAAGGTCGATCAGCGCCGGGACGACGCCGTCGTGACCATCACGCTCGCGGGCGGCGAGATCGAGGAGACCGCCGACACGCGGGGCGTCACCGAGGCCGCCATGGCCGCGTGGAGCCGGCCGGCCACCAGCCGCCTCACGAGCACCGACATCCGCACGCTCATGACCGGCAAGAAGGTGCGCGTGCAGCCGGGCCTCGGCCGGGACACCGTGACCCTCACGGTCTCCGGCGATCCCGCGGCGCTCGAGTCGGGATTCGAGCTGGCCTACCTGCTGCTGACCGATCCGGTCGTCGAGCCCGGGGTCTTCGCCCAGTGGCGCGAGAACGAAGTGCGCGAGATCGCCGAGCGGGCCCGCGAGCCCCGCGGCGTGCTCGCCGAGGCCCGGGCCGACGCGTTCTACCCCGCGGGCGAGGCGCGCCTGCGCCCGGTGACGGCGGTCCAGGCGGAGCGCCTCGGCCGCGAGGCGACCCAGGCCGCGCTCCGGGCGCTGATCGCGCGGGCGCCGATCGAGGTCGCCGTCGTGGGCGACATCGATCGGGACCGGGCGGTGGCGCTCATCGCGCGCTCCCTCGGCTCGCTCCCGCCGCGCCCGCGCATCGACGACAAGACGCTCCGCCACCTGCGCGCGGTGCCGCGGCCGGCCGGCCCCGTGCGCGTGGAGCGGACGGTGCCGACCCGGACCGAGCAGGCCCAGGTGCTCGACGGGTTCTTCGCGCCCGACATCCAGCAGACACGGGACAGCCGGCTCCTCTTCCTGGCCGCGCGCGTGCTCTCCACGCGCATGAACCGCGCGATCCGCGAGGAGCGCCAGCTCGTCTACAGCATCGGCGCGCAGCTCGCGCCCGGCGAGGCGTACCCGGGCTTCGGCGTGTTCGCGGCCCAGGCGCCCACCGACCCGGCGAAGGCCGGCGCCCTCGCCGACGCCGTGGCCGAGATGTTCGCCGCCTTCGCCGCCGAGGGGCCCGGCGCGGAGGAGATGACGGTGGCGCGCCAGCAGCTCCTCACGTACCTGGCGGACGCCCTGCGGAGCCCGGAGTTCTGGAGCGCCCGGCTGGCCACGCTCGACTACCGCGGAATCTCGCTCGACGACCTCGCGCGCATCACAGCCGACTACGCGCGCTTCACCGCCGACGAGGTCCGCGAGGCATTCGCGCGCTACGCGCGCCCCGAGGCGCGCTTCCGCATCGTGGTGCTGCCCGAGCGCGCGCGCTGACGCCGGACCTCGGCCGGTCCATCGTCGATCCGGCCCCGGGGGATGCGGCCGTCCGCCCTACTCACGCCGCCCTTGACGACGTCCCTGCCGCCAGCGGATCATCACGGCGGGAGTCGGATCAGAACCGCGCGGTGTCCGGCGCCGAGGCGAGGGAACGATGAAATGCAGGGTCGGTATCGCCCCTCCCTTCCGGACGCGCGCGCGAACGGCGCCGTCGTGGAGAGCTCTCTCCGCCGCGCTCATCGTCTTCCCCCTCTCGGTCGGCACGGCCCCAGGAGCGCTGGCGCAGCCGCCCCTCCGCATCGGCGCGTCGGTCTCCCAGACCGGGCCGTATGCGCGCCTGGGCCAGAACCAAGTTCGCGGGTATCGGCTCTGCGTCAAGCACACGAACGAGAAGGGCGGGGTCCTGGGGCGCCGGCTCGAGCTGCTCGTGGAAGACGATCGGTCCGATCCCGCGACCGGCGCCCGCATCTACGAACAGCTGATCACGCGGGACAAGGTGGATGCGGTCCTCGGGCCGTACTCCTCCCCCATCACGGAGGCCGTGGCCGACGTGACGGAGAAGCACCGGATGGCCCTGGTGGCGCCCGCGGCCGCCGCGACCTCCATCTTCAAGAAAGGGCGCAAGTTCGTCTTCATGGTGCTCTCGCCGGCCGAGGTCTACCTGGAAGGGCTGATCGACATGGCGGGCCGGCGGGGTCTCAGGACGCTCGCCCTCGTCCACGAGGCCACCGTCTTTCCCGACGCCATCGCCCGCGGCACGGTCCAGCTGGCGACGAAGCGCGGACTGCAGATCGTCGCCGTCGAGGCCTACGCCAAGGGAACGACCGACTTCTCACCGATCCTCGGCAAGATCCGGACGGCGAGCCCGGACGTGCTGGCCGCAGCCACGTACTTCGACGACGCCGTGGCCATCACGCGCCAGCTGAAGGCGCTGAACCTGAACCCCAAGATGTTCGCCGTGACGGTCGGCGGAGACCTGCCGAAGTTCTACGAGGTCCTCGGGCGGAACGCGGAGTTCGTCTACGGCGCGGCGCAATGGGAGCCGGAGCTGGTGACGCTGCTCCGTGGCGGCGAGCTGATCCCGGTCGCCCGCCGCTACCCGGGGGTCCGGGAGTTCGTCGAAGCCCACAGGCAGGAATTCCCGGGAGCCGAGCTCTCCTATCACACGGCTCAGGGGTACGGCGGATGCCAGGTCTTCGTGGAGGCCGTCCGGCGCGCGGGCTCCCTCGAGGGCGAGAAGGTCAGGGCGGCCATCCTCACCCTGAGCCTCAACACGGTCTACGGCGGATTCAAGGTGGACCGTGACGGCGTCCAGGTCGCGCACACGATGCTCGTGTTCCAGTGGCAGGACGGCCGGAAGGTCATCGTCTGGCCCGACGAGCTGGCGCCCGGCAAGCCGCGGTTTCCCACCCCGCCGTGGAGCCAGCGCCCGTGAACAACGCCGGGAAGGTCGTCGCCGTTGCCGTCCTCGCGGCGTTGGCGTGGGCCACGGCGTCGATCACAGAGGCTCAGCCGCCGATCCGGATCGGCGCGTCGGCGTCCAAGACCGGGACATATGCGGCCCTGGGCCAGAACCAGCTGCGAGGCTATCAGCTCTGCATCAAGCAGACGAACGACAAGGGCGGGGTCCTGGGACGGAAGCTCGAGCTCCTCGTGGAGGACGATCGGTCCGACGCCGCTGCGGCCATCCGCATCTACGAGCGGCTCATCGCGCAGGACAAGGTGGACCTCGTGTTCAGTCCGTACGGCACGCCCCTTACCGAGCCCGTGGCCGATGTCACCGAGAAGTACGGGATGCCGCTGGTCTCCCCGATCGCCGCCGCCAGCTCGATGTACAAGAAAGGGCGGAAGTTCCTCTTCATGCTGCCGTCCCCGGGCGAGGTGTACCTCGAAGGCCTCGTCGACCTGGCGGCCCGACACGGGCTCAAGAGCATCGCCCTGATCAACGAGGACACCCTTTTTCCCAGGACCGCCGCGCAGGGGGTCGCCGACCTCGCGAGAAGGAAAGGGCTCCAGATGGTCTTCGCCGCAGCCTACGCGAAGGGAACCAGCGATTTCTCGGCGATCCTGACCAGGGTCCGCGCCGTCGACCCGGACGTCCTCGCCGCCGCCACCTTCTTCGAGGACGCGGTGGCGATCAGCCGCCAGATGAAGACCCTCGACGTGAACCCCAGGATGTACGGGGTCACGGTGGGCGGGGCCCTCCCGAGGTTCTACGAGGTTCTGGGGCGAACCGCGGAGTTCGTCTACAGCGCGAGCCCGTGGGAGCCTGAGCTGGTCACGCTGCGGGCGGGCGGGCTCATTCCCGTTGCCCGCGAGTACCCGGGCGCCCGGGAGTTCGTGGCGTCGCACGGCAAGGAGTACCCCGGGGCCGATCTCTCGTACCACACCGCAGCCGGCTACGGAAGCTGCCAGATCCTCATGGAGGCGACCCGGCGCGCGAGCTCCCTCGACCGGGGCAAGATCCGGAGCGCGATTCTGAAGATGGATCTCAACACGGTCTACGGCGGCTTCAAGGTCGACGCGGACGGCTTCCAGATCGCGCACAAGACGGTCACCATCCAGTGGCAGGACGGCAAGAAGGCGATCGTCTGGCCCAGCGAGCTGACACCCCGCAAGCCGCGCTTCCCCACCCCGCCGTGGAGCCAGCGCCCGTGAGCCCCGTCGCGAAGACGTTCGCCGCCGCCGCGGTTCTCGCGGCGCTGGCGGGGGTGGGCACGCCGGTCACAGAGGCCGAGCCGCCGATCCGGATCGGCGCGTCGCTGTCGCAGACCGGCGCCTACGCGGCCCTGGGCCAGAACCAGCTGCGCGGCTACCAGCTCTGCGTCAAGCACACGAACGACAAGGGCGGGGTCCTGGGACGCAAGCTCGAACTCGTCGTGGAAGACGATCACTCCGAGCTCCCCACGGCCATCCGCATCTACGAGAGGCTCATCACGCAGGACCGGGTGGATCTGGTCCTCGGTCCGTACGGCTCGCCCATCAGCGAGGCGGTCGCCGACGTGAACGAGAAGCACAGGATGCCCATGGTGGCTCCCGTCGCGGCGACCACCTCGATCTACCGGAAGGGGCGGCAGTTCATCTTCGGCATGCTCCCCGCGGCGGAAGACTATCTGGAAGGGCTCATTGACCTGGCCGCCCGCCGGGGACTCAGGACCGTGGTCGTGATCAACGTCGACGAGCTCTTCGCGAGGACCACGGCCCGGGGCACCATCGAGCTGGCCCGACGCAAGGGGCTTCAGGTGCTCTTCGCCGACAGCTACCCCCTCGGCAACTCCGATTTTTCCGCCCTCATCGCCAGGGTCCGGGCGGCCGACCCCGACGTGCTGGCGGCCGCCACGCGCTTCGACGACGCGGTGGCCATCGTCCGGCAGTTGAAGGCATCGAACGTGAATC
This sequence comes from Candidatus Rokubacteria bacterium RIFCSPLOWO2_02_FULL_72_37, assembly GCA_001790315.1. Classification (GTDB taxonomy): domain Bacteria; phylum Methylomirabilota; class Methylomirabilia; order Rokubacteriales; family CSP1-6; genus GWA2-73-35. Next base: position 10,704 of record MGCE01000054.1, read on the forward strand.
CCCGGATGTACGGGCTCACAGTGGGCGTGGACACGGCCAAGTTCCAACACGTCCTGGGGCGTGATGCGGAGTTCGTCTATGGCGCCACCCCCTGGGCGCCCGAGCTGGTCGAGGTCCGGGCCGGCGGCTTGATCCCGATCGCACGGCAGTATCCCGGGGCGCGGGAGTTCCTCGAGTCTCACAGGAAAGAATTCCCGGGCGCCGATCTCTCCTATCACACCGCTGCCGGTTACGGCGGCTGTCAGATTCTCGTGGAGGCCATCAGGCGGGCCGGGTCTCTGGACGTGGAGAAGCTCCGCGACGCGATCCTGAAGATGAACCACAACACCGTCTTCGGCGCGTTCAAGGTGGATCCGGACGGTTTTCAGATCGCGCACAAGATGGTGATGTTCCAGTGGCAGGACGGCAAGAAGGTCATCGTCTGGCCGGAAGAGCTGGCGCCGGGCAAGCCACGCTTTCCGACGCCGCCGTGGAGCCAGCGACGGTGAAGAGGCTCGAGCCTCAAGCATCCGTCCGCGAACGGCGGCGCCGAGGTGCCCCCATGCTCGGTGCGGCACGCCGATGGCGCAGGCGCTCGAGCTCCCGACGCAACGGCAACCAGTACTGCCGATCGCGCTGCCGTTCCGCGGATTCCTCTCTTCTCAGCGCTCGTTCGACGGCCGCGACTCGTCCGGCGGCCGCGTCTTCGAGCAGCGGTCGTTGTCGGGCGAGGCGGAGGCACCGCGCACGATGGGTACGGGCGACTTCGACGAGCAACTCGGGCGTGCGGAACTCGCGGAGCCAGAATCGAACGTGCGGCGGCGTCGGGTGCTCGCGATGCTGGAAGTAGTGCGCCTCCACGAGTCGCCGGATCATCGGCCAGTCCTTGTCGCGTTGGGTCTTCTTGGCTCGGACCAGGTCGGGCAGCGACACGAGATCGCACGAGAACCCGTCGGGCAGGGTGATCGTCGTGCGGCGAGCCCACAGCGCCGGGAACGGCGCCACACCACGCATCCGGGACATGACGTCGACGCGCATGTGAAAGGCGTCAGGATGCCGGCAGCGGAAATGCACGGCGTGGCCCCGCCGCAAATACTCAAGCCGGAGAGGCGGAACGGCAATGACTTCTGCCTCCAGATCCGTCAGGGCGCGGCGGAGCCGGGAGAGATTGCGAGCGTCGGCGAGCATGACGAGGTCGGTGTCCCGGCTAAACTCCGCCGCGCCGTAGAACACGCACGCCTGCCCTCCCATGAGGAGGGCGCGGACCCGGTGCGCCCGCATCGAAGAAAGGACTTTGCGTATCGGGTTCCGGATCAAGGGGTCTCTCCCACGACAAATAGATCTGCCAGAGTTTCTCGCTCTCCAGCCAGCGCTCGGCTGGCGTCAGACGATACCACTCCGCCCATTCCTGACCGACAAGCTCTTCCGGAGAGACCTTGGTGGGCGAAGATGAACGGCGCTCCCGCGAGAGCGACGAGGCCGGCGACACGGTTTGCCGGGGGGCCTGCCCTCTCTTCGCGCGCATCAGCACGGCTCCAGCATATCGCGAAAATCGCCGGCGCCGCGGCGCCGACGTTGACGATCGCTGGCGGCGTCAGTAGACTCTCGCCGCCGGGACGGCGATTTCCGGGGCGCGATCCACGCGACAACGGGTTGGCAGGCGTGCTGCGCTTTTCCACCCCGCCGTGGAGTCATCGGTGAAGCGGAGGGGCCCCACCATGAGGCTCGCGCTGTGCGCGCTCGCTTGCGCCTGTCTCTCCCTCGCGGCCTGGTCGGGCGCCTCGCCGGACGCGGAGGCCCAGCAACCGTTGAGGATCGGGGGCTCGTTCTCCGGCACCGGCACCTACGCGCAGCTCAGCCAGACGGTCCACCGCGGCCAGCAACTTTGCGTCAAGCACGCGAACGAGACGGGCGGGGTCCTCGGCCGGCAGATCGAGTTCACGGCGGAGGACGACCGGTCGGACGCCGCCAGGTCGGTGGCGATCTACGAGCGGCTCCTCGCCGAGGAGAAGGTCGACGCGGTCTTCTCGCCCTTCTCGGCGCCCATCACCGACGCGGTCGCCGGGGTGACGGAGAAGCGCCGGAAGCCGCTCGTCGCGTGTTGCATGGCCGCGACGCCCAATTACAGGAAAGGGCGGAAGTTCCTCTTCATGTTCCTGTCACCCGGGGAGGTCTACCTCGAAGGCCTCGTCGACATGGCGGTGAAGCGAGGCTTGAAGACGATCGCGGTGATCCACGAGGACACCCCGTTCCCCACCGCCATCGCGCGGGGCGGCCTCGACCTGGCAAAGAAGCGCGGCCTCCAGGCCGTGGTCGTCGAGGCCTATCCCGGCAAGACGACCGACTTCTCCGCGATCCTCGCCAGGGTCAAGGCCGCGAATCCCGATGTCGTGGCGGCCGCCACCTACTTCGACGACGCCGTCGCGATCACGCGGCAGATGAAGGAGCTGGACGTCAACCCCCGGATGTACGCGGCGACCAGCGGCGTCAACCTCCCCGGGTTCTACGAGCGGCTCGGGCGGGGCGCCGAGTTCCTCTACGGGCCGACTCAGTGGGAGCCCGAGCTGGTGACCCTGCGGGCCGGAGGCCTCGTGCCCATCGCTCGCCAGTACCCGGGAGCGCGCGAGTTCGTCGAGTCCTACCGGAAGGAGTTCCCGGGGGCGGACCTCTCCTACCAGACCGTGCAGGGGTACGGAGCGTGCCAGATCCTCCTGGAAGGGATCCGGCGGGCCGGGTCCCTCGACGGCGACAAGATCCGACACGCGATTCTGAGGATGGACCTCCACACGGTCTTCGGCGCCTTCAAGGTCGACCGGGACGGTGTCCAGATCGCCCACAGGATGCTGATCTTCCAGTGGCAGGACGGCAAGAAGGCGATCGTCTGGCCCTCTGAGCTGGCCCCCGGCAAGCCGCGCTTCCCCACACCGCCGTGGAGTCAACGGCCGTGACTTCTTACACCGGCAGCAGGGACGGGGCCGGCGGCGATCAGTCTCTTCTTCCGGGAGTCGACCCGGGCGTTGAACCCTTCGAGTGTCCTGGCTCCCAGCAGGGAGAGGTCGCCGGGCTGGGCGAAGACGACCTCGTCCACGGTCTTGAACTCGCCGCACTCGATGACGGCGATGCCGACGTGTCGAGTGACGTACGGGCCATTGGCCATCACGAAGAGCTGATCTCGATGGCCGGGCCGAGTGACGCGCAGGTCCACCGTGAACACGCCCATGGCCGTGGCCATCATATCGGCATCCTGCGCGGTGGCCGTGCGCCCATGGTGCTCGGCGGGCTGGCCCTGCTGGCGGCCCTCGCGCTGCTCTCCGGTGACGCGGGCGCACAGGCGCCGCGACGCCCCTACCGCATCGGCGTTCTCAACGAGGCGTGGGCGGCGAACCACCCCACCGTCGAGGGCCTCAAGGCGGGGCTCCGCGAGCTCGGTCTCCAGGAGGGGCGGGACGTCACCTTCGACATCCGCTTCACCGAGGGGAACCCCCAGGCGACATCCGAGGCGGCCGCGGCGCTCGTGAAGGCGGGAGTCGACCTGCTCTTCACCAGCAACGAGGCGGCCACGCAGGCGGCAAAGGCCGCCACGCGGACGGTCCCGATCGTCTTCACGCTCGTGGGGGACCCGGTCGCAGCGGGCATCGTCGCGAAGCTCGCCCGGCCCGGCGGAAACCTCACGGGGGTCTCGAGCCTCACCACCGAGCTGGTGCCGAAACGGCTGGAGGCGCTCAAGACCCTGATCCCCCGCCTCCGCCGGGTGTGGGCCATTTACTACGCCGGCGACCCCTCGTCCCTGGCGGCGATCCGCAAGGCCGAGGACGCGGCGCCGCGCCTGGGGCTCGCGCCGGTGGCGCGGCCGGTGCGCAGTCCCGAGGAGCTCGAGCGGGTGCTGCGGGAGATCCAACCCGGCGACGCCCTGCTCCCCCCGGACATCGCGACCATGGACATCCCCGCCATCCTCCTGGAGGTCTCGTTGACCTCGCGCATTCCCGCCGTGTTCCCGGCGAGCCTCTGGGTGGGGCATGGTGGCCTGGTGTCCTACGGCTCCGATTACCACGCCCAGGGCGTCCAGGCCGCCCGGCTCGTCGCCAAGATCCTGCGCGGCGCGCGGCCCGAGGATCTCCCGGTCGAAGGGGCCGACAAGATCGATCTCGCCGTCAATCTCAAGACCGCGGCCCTCCTCGGGGTGACCGTGCCCCGCAAGGTGCTCCTCCGCGCGGACATCCTCCGGCGATGAACCGGCCCGCCGGGCGGCGGCTCTTCGGAAAGTACGTCGTCGTCCTCCTCCTGCTCGTCGGCGGGGTGCTGCTGCTCAGCAGCGCTCTCGACCTCTACTTCTCCTACCAGGAGACGAAGGCGGCGCTCGTCCGGATCGAGCGCGAACAGGCCGTGGCGGCGGCGGCGAGGATCGAGCAGTTCGTCCAGGACATCGAGCGGCAGGTGCGCTGGACGACCCAGGCCGCCTTCGACGACCCGGTGGCGGCACAGGAGCAACGGGAGATCGACTATCTCCGGCTGCTGCGCAACATCCCGGCGATCGCCGAGATCAGCCACCTCGACGCGTCCGGCAAGGAACGGCTTCGAGTGTCCCGCCTGGGCCTGGACGCCATTGGCAGCCAGGAGGACCACTCGCGGGCGCCGAAATTCCTCGAGGCCAGAGCCGGGAAGACGTACTTCAGCCCGGTGTACTTCCGGAACGAGTCCGAGCCCTACATGACGGTCGCGGTGCCGGCCGGCGAGTACGGCGTCGAGGTCACCGTCGCCGAGGTCACCCTCAAGGCGATCTGGGACGTGGTCTCCCGCATCCGGATCGGCCAGGCGGGCTACGCGTACGTGGTCGACTCGCTCGGCCGCCTGGTGGCCCACCCGGACATCAGCCTGGTCCTCCAGAAGCGGGATCTCTCGGCCCTGCCCCAGGTCCGCGCCGCGCGGGGCCGGCGTCCCGCCGGAGGCGAGGAGGACGTCGGCATGATCGCCGCCGGGCTCCAGGGCGGGCGGTTCCTCACGGCCCACGCCCCGATCGCCCCGCTCGGGTGGCTCGTCTTCGTCGAGCAGCCGCTCGGCGAGGCTTTCGCGCCCCTGCAAGCCTCCATCGTCCGCAGCATCATCCTCTTCGCGCTCGGCCTCGCGCTCTCGGTGCTCGCGAGCGTTCTCCTCGCCCGGCGCATGGTCGCCCCGATCCGGACATTGCAGGCCGGGGCCGCACGGATCGGCGCGGGCGATCTGACTCACCGCATCCAGGTCCGGACGGGCGACGAGCTGGAGACGCTCGGAGACGAGTTCAACCGGACGGCCGCCCGACTTCAGGAGTCGTACGCGGGCCTCGAGCAGAAGGTCGAGGCGCGGACCCGGGAGCTGACCGACGCGCTCGAGCAGCTCAAAGCCCTGGCGGATGTCAGCCGGGCGGTCGGCTCCACGCTGGACCTCGAGACCGTGCTCGACACCATCGTGGCGCGCGCCGTCGAGCTGTCGGCCACCAGCAGCGGCGTCATCTACGAGTACGACGAGGCGACCGGAGCGTTCCACCTGAAGGGCTCACACCGTCTGGAGGAGGAGGTCGTCGAGGTCCTCCGGGCGACACCGATCCTCCTCGGGGAGGGCGCCGTCGGCAAGGCGGTCGCCGCCCGGGCGCCCATCCAGGTGGCGGACATCCTCGACGAGCGCGAATACGACGTCGCGCGGATCCGCGCCATCTTCGAGCGCCTCGGATACCGGTCCGTGCTCGCCGTCCCGCTCCTCCTCGAGCAGCGGATCATGGGCGGCCTGGTGGTCTGGCGGCAAGCGCCGGGACGCTTCGCGCCGGAGGTCGTGAACCTCGTCCAGACCCTCGCCGCGCAGTCGGTGCTCGCGATCCACAACGCCCGGCTGTTCCGCGAGATCGAGGACAAGGGCCGCCAGCTCGAGAGCGCCAGCAAGCACAAGTCCCAGTTCCTGGCCAACATGAGCCATGAGCTCCGCACGCCGCTCAACGCCATCCTGGGCTACACGAAGCTGATCACCAACAACATCTACGGCGAGGTGCCCGGGAAAATCCGGGACGTCCTGGGGCGCGTGGACCAGAGCGGGCGCCACCTGCTCAGCCTGATCAACGACGTGCTCGACGTGTCCAAGATCGAGGCGGGGCAGCTGGTCCTCTCCCTGGGCGAGTATTCCATGAAGGAGGTCGTTCACACGGTCGCCACGGCCGTCGAGGCCCTGGCCGCGGAGAAGAAGCTGTCCCTGAAGATCATGGCCGCTCCCGACCTGCCCCGCGGCAGGGGGGACGAACGGCGCCTCACCCAGGCCGTGCTGAACCTCGTCAGCAACGCCATCAAGTTCACCGACGTCGGCGAGGTGACGGTGCAGGCGACGGCCTCCGACGGCTCCTTCCTGGTGTCGGTGTCGGACACGGGTCCCGGGATCTCCCCCGCCGATCAGCAGAGGATCTTCGAGGAGTTCCAGCAGGTGGACAGCTCCAGCACCCGGAAGAAGGGGGGGACCGGCCTGGGCCTCTCCATCGCCAGGCGAATCGTCGAGCTGCACGGCGGGCGCATGTGGGTGGACTCGGCGCCCGGGGAGGGTTCCACCTTCTCCTTCACGCTGCCGGTCCGCGTCGAACGACGGGAGGCAAGATGAGCAGACGCGTTCTCGTGATCGAGGACCAGGAGGACAACCGGCGGATCGTGCGCGACCTCCTCACCAGCGCCGACTACGAGGTGATCGAAGCCGAGACGGGCGAAGCCGGGGTGGCCATGGCGGAGACGGCGCGCCCGGGCCTCATTCTCATGGACATCCAGCTCCCCGGCATCGACGGGTACGAGGCCACCCGCCGGATCAAGGCGAACCCCGCCCTCCATCACATCCCGATCATCGTGATCACCTCCTACGCGCTGAGCGGCGACGACGTGAAGGCCTTCGACGCGGGGTGCGACGACTATCTCGCGAAGCCGTACGACCCGTTCGCGCTGCTGGCCAAGATTCGCGAGCGCCTGCCGTAGACGGGCGCGGAGGAGCCCGACGTGAGAACCCCCGCGCGGATCCTGATCGTGGACGACAACCGCATGAACGTGGACATCCTGGAAAGCTGCCTGGGCTTCCACGGCTACGAGATCATCACGGCCGCCGACGGCGAGGAGGCGCTCGCCGCCGCCACGGCGCAGCAGCCGGATCTGATCCTGCTGGACGTCATGATGCCCAAGGTGGACGGGCTCGAGGTGTGCCGCCGCCTCAAGGCGGACCCGTCCCGGCCGTTCACGCCGATCATCCTGGTCACCGCCAGAGCGGACTCGAAGGACGTCGTCGCGGGCCTCGAGGCCGGCGGCGACGAGTACCTGACGAAGCCCGTGGACCAGGACGCGCTCGTCGCTCGGGTCCGGTCGATGCTGCGGATCAAGGACCTGCACGATACGGTGCAGCGCCTGGCGGGCCAGCTCGCCGAGTGGAACAAGACCCTCGAGCAGCGCGTCCAGGAGCAGGTGGCCCAGCTCGAGCGCCTGGGGCGGCTCAAGCGCTTCTTCTCCCCCCAGCTCGCCGAGCTGATCGTGACGGGCGGCGCGGAGGACCCGCTCCGGAGCCATCGCCGCGAGGTCACGGTGGTCTTCCTCGACCTGCGCGGCTTCACCGCCTTCGCCGAGATCTCCGAGCCCGAAGAGGTCATGGGCGTCCTTCGCGCGTACCACGCCGAGATGGGCAAGCTCATCCTGGCCCACGAGGGGACGCTCGAGCGCTTCACGGGGGATGGGATGATGA
>MGCE01000055.1:0-7031 GCA_001790315.1 Candidatus Rokubacteria bacterium RIFCSPLOWO2_02_FULL_72_37
CGTGAAGGCATGGCCGGACGGGTGGTTCGAACCGTGGATGTTCGAATGGCAGTCCACGCACGAGCGGCCGCGGACGAACTTGAGCGACCCCGTGTCCGTCCCGTACGGACTGGTCGGATGACGGCTCTCGATGTGGCACTGCTGGCAGAGCCGCGGCTTCGCTACCTTCAGCATGCTCTCGTGGTTCGAGCCGTGCGGGTCGTGGCAGTTGGCGCAGCTCTCGACGACCGGCGCGTGCTCCCAGAGGAAGGGGCCGCGCTTGTCGGCGTGACAGGTGAAGCACGTGTCCGGCGCCGAATTCTCCTTGAGCAGCGCCGGCGTCACCGTGCCATGGGGGCTGTGGCACGAGGTGCAGCTCATCTTGCCCTCGCGGAGCGGCATGTGCGAGGAACGCATCTGCTGCGCGCGCTTCTGGAGGTGGCACGTGCCGCACGTGTCGAGCACGGTCTCCTTGGCGAGCTGCGCGCGCGGCGAGACGCTCTCCATCACCTTGTGACAGCCCGTGCACGCGACGTCCCGCGACTCGTGGGTGCTCCCCTTCCAGAAGAGGTGGCCGCCCTTGTTGTGGCAGGTCGTGCACATCTCGTTGCGCTTCTCCACCGGCGTCGGATCGTTCCTGGCGAAGCTGATCAGCCCACCGACGTTCTTGCCGCCGCCGGCGTCGGCGTGCGCCTTGCCCGGACCGTGGCAGCCCTCGCAGCCGAGGCTCTCCTTCGCGTTGCGCGGATGCTTGAGGAAGAGGCGCCCCATCGTGGTCCGCTCGAACGTCGTGACCTGGTCTTCGTGGCAGCCCTTGCAGACGTCGCTGCCGGCGTAGCCCGGTGCCATCGCCGCCGCGGCCGGCTTCTGGGCGGCCGCCTCGGTCGGCAGGCCGAGGACCACCAGCCCGAGCACCACCGAGCCTACGACTCCGACGACGCCGAGCAGCCGGGCCATGTAGCGACTCATGAGGGCCGTCCTCCCACGTGGGTTCCGGAGGGCTTCCGGAATGTGTTCGCGGGGTCGGATGCTATGTTAACCACCCCTGGAATGACAATAGTCAGGTTGGCCTATCCACCCCCGGGCCGCGCGAAGCCGGAGGCTCGCGCCAGCTCGTCGAGGGTGAGGACCCCCTCGTACCGCTGACCCGAGATCATCCAGGTGGGGTACTTCCTGACGGCGGCCCGCTCGCAGCGCTCGGGCTGGGCGGCCAGGCCCTTGGGATCGCACTCGACGTACGGGAGCAGCGTCGCCGCGGGCCCGAACCGGGCCTTTTGCTCGGTGCACGCCGGTCACCAGTAGGCGCCGTAGAAGATCACGCCCGAGGCCTGCAGGTGGCGGGCGAGCGCCTCCTGGTAGGAAGCGTTGCCCGCGGGGGCCCCGGCGGCGAAGACGCCCGCGCTGAAGACCACCGTGCCGACGGCCATGACCAGGCCGATCCCGACGAGCCGGGCCGGGCGGGTCGGCGACCGGCGCGCCTTCGAGGCCGGCCGTCGTACGAGCAAGACGGCGAGGAGCGCGATGGCGATGGCGGCGTCCGCGAGGCACCACGGGCAGACGGCGCCCAGCTCGACGATCGCCAGCCAGGTCATGTAGGCCGAGAACGCGACAGCGGCCACCGCGAGCGCGTAGGCGGCGAGCCAGCGCCCGGCCGGGAGCCCGGCGAGGGCGAGACCGAGCACCACGACGTAGAGGGCGGCGCCCCACGCGGCCGTCGGCACGCCCAGGAAGAGGGCGTAGCGACTCGCCTGCACGACGTCGCAGCCGCTTCCCGTCTCGCAGAAGAGCGCCGCGGCACCCATCAGCTTCGTCGTCGCGAGGTAGCCCGAGACCGCGAGGCCGGCGGCAGCGATCGCCGCCACCCCCCACTCGCGTCCGTGAGTCTCGGGCGTGCGCTTGGTCGCGTGCTTCACAGGGGACAGATGCTGCCATCGTTGCCCCGCCGGGCGCAAGAGGCTCCCTGACATCCCGGGCCACCCGGGTGGGGTCCCGTTGCCTCTCCTGAGGCGGAATGTCCACGCAGAAAGCACCCCTGCGTCTTGAGGATGACACTCGTTTTCAACTGAACGGCCCAGGAACCTGGCTCGGCTCACCTATGGTCTGTGGAATGCATCAGGCCGATGAGTGCCCCACAGCGGTCCAGAACGGAACGGCAACCGAGGGAAGTGGCAATGAGCCCGCAGCGCACGGTAGCGATCCTTCTCGTCGTGACGGGCGCCTGTGCCCCGGCACTCGGCGGGTCGGCGTTCGCCGCGCCCGGTGATGCCGAGGCGGGGCGCGCACTCTTCGCCGCCAAGCAGTGTGGGCGCTGTCACCGGCCGCCGGGCGAGCCCGGGATCGGTCCAGCCCTCGACGTGCTCCGGCGGCCGCAGGGCGAGATGGAGCTCGCGGGCCGTCTGTGGAACCACGTGCCCGCGATGGCCGCGTCGCTCGCCCAGGACGGATTCGAGTGGCCGCGGATCGGCGCCGGCGAGATGGCCGACCTGATGGCCTATCTCCTGGGCGATGCCGCGCGCGATCCGGCGCCCGACCTCTTCAAGGGGCAGGTCACGCTGCTGAGGAAGGGCTGCCTCAAGTGCCACAGCCTGCGCCGCGAGGGAGGACCGGTGAAGCCGGACCTCGCGGAGCGGCGCGCCGACTACGAGTCGGCCGCGGCCTGGGCCGCGACCATGTGGACGCACACGCCGCGCATGGCGGCGATGGCACGCCAGCAGGGTCTGTCCTATCCGCGCTTCGTCGGCGACGAGATGGCGAACCTCATCGGCCTGCTGCGGAGCGCCTCCAGGACGGCGCCGCAGGGGTCGGGGCCGGCCTCGCGCTGATGCGGACCCACCAGAGCGACAAGGAGACGGCGGTTGAGAATACCTGAGCAGGTCAACAGGCTCGCGATCGTCATCGGCGTCCTCGTGGCGCTCACGCTCCTCACGCGGTTCGTCCTGATCCCCCGGTCGCTGGTCTCGACCGATCTGCACTGGGCCGCCGCGACCCAGCGCGAGGCGATCAAGCCGGTGAAGTTCGCGGGCTCGACCGCGTGTCAGGACTGCCACGAGGACGTCGCGGTGAAGAAGGCACGGAGCTTCCACCGCGCGCTGTCGTGCGAGGGCTGCCACGGCCCTGCGGCCCGGCACGCCGACGATCCGTCGGCGGTGAAGCCGCCGGCGCCCCGCGACCGGAAGTTCTGCCCCGTGTGCCACGCCTACGATCCGTCGCGCCCGACGGGCTTCCCGCAGATCAACCCGACGGCCCACAATCCCCTCAAGCCGTGCATCTCGTGTCACAACCCGCACGACCCGGTGCCTCCGAAGGTGCCGCGCGAGTGCGCGGCCTGTCACGGGCAGATCGAGCGGAGCAAGGCGGTCTCGAGCCATGCGCTCGTCGCCTGCACGACCTGCCACAGGGCGCCCGAGCAGCACCGGCGCGCACCGCGGAGCGCCTTGCCGTCGAAGCCCGAGACACGCGACTTCTGCGGCACGTGCCATGCGCAGGGGGCCGACGCCAAGGGCGCGCCGAAGGAGGCGCCGAAGGTCGACCTCGCCACGCACGGCGGGCGCAACCTGTGCTGGGAATGCCACTATCCGCATCTCCCCGAGGGGCGGCTATGAACAAGCGTGAGTTCCTGAAGGGCGCGATCGTCTTCTTCCCCGCCGGTGGGGTGCTGAGCGCCCTGGCGCGGCAGGCGGCGGGCAAGGAGACGCCCGCGCAGGCGACGCCGCCGCCCGCGGCGAACGGGCAGCAGGCCTACGATCCCGCGCATCACCTCTACGGGATGGGGGTGGACGTCGACAAGTGCATCGGGTGCAACCGGTGCGCGGTCGCCTGCAAGGCGGAAAACGGCGTCCCCGACGAGCCCTTCTACTTCCGGACGTGGGTGGAGCGCTACACGATCGCCCGCGACGGGGAGGTCGTCGTCGAGAACATCAGCCTCGGCGCCGTGCGCGAGACGACGCAGGACGCGCGCGAGATCGTCAGGACGTTCTTCGTCCCGAAGCTCTGCAACCACTGCGCGAACCCGCCCTGCGTCCAGGTGTGTCCGGTCAACGCGACGTTCACGACGCAGGACGGCGCGGTCATCGTGGACGCCGAGCGGTGCATCGGCTGCCGCTACTGCATCCAGGCGTGCCCGTACGGGGCGCGCTACCTGCACCCGAAGACGAAGACCGCGGACAAGTGCACCTTCTGCTACCACCGCCTCGTCAAGGGGCTGCAGCCCGCCTGCGTCGAGGTCTGCCCGACGCAGGCCAGGATCTTCGGTGACCTCAAGAGCCGCGCGAGCCGCCTCGTGCGCTTCCGCCGGCTCAACAAGCTCCACGTCCTCAAACCGCAACTCAACACGGAGCCCAAGGTGTACTACGCCAACCTCGACGGAGAAGTGCGATGAGCCCCCACGGCGGCGACGGCCTGGCCGAGCTGCTCGGCCAGATCACGGGATTCATCTTCCCGAACGAGATCGAGATCCACTGGTCGATCCTGATCGTCGTCTATCCGTACGTCACGGGCCTGGTGGCGGGCGCGTTCATCCTCGCCTCGCTGGTGAAGGTGTTCAAGGTCAAGGAGGTCCAGCCGACCTATCGGCTCGCCCTGCTGACCGCGCTCGCGTTCCTCCTCGTCGCGCCCCTGCCCCTGCTGCTCCACCTGGGCAAGCCCCTGCGCTTCTACGAGATCCTCCTGACGCCGAACCCGACCTCGGCGATGGCGATGTTCGGCTTCGTGTACGCCTGGTACCTGATGGGGGTGTTGCTGCTCGAGATCTGGTTCGAGTACCGCCGCGACCTGATCACGCTGGCCCGGACGGCGCGCTTCCCGCTCAACTGGGTCTACCGCGTGCTGTCACTGTTCTCCAGGGACGTGAGCGAGGCGGCGCTCGCCTTCGACCGGAAGGCGATCCAGTTCATCACGATCATCGGCATTCCGTCGGCGTTCCTGCTCCACGGCTACGTCGGCTTCATCTTCGGCTCGGTGAAGGCGAACCCCTGGTGGAGCAGCGTGCTCATGCCGATCGTGTTCCTGATGTCCGCGATCGTCTCGGGCATCGCGCTCGTCATCTTCCTCTACATGGTGCTGGCGGGGATCCGGCGCGAGCCCATCGACATGGCGTGCCTGGACAAGATCGCCTCCTACCTCTTCTACGCGGTCATCGTGGACTTCTCGCTCGAGGCGCTCGACTTCATCCACCGGCTGTACCAGAGCGAGGAGTCGGTGAAGATCCTGGGCAGCCTCATCACGCACAAGCTCTTCATGAGCCTGTTCGTGATCCAGATCCTCCTCGGGATGTTCATCCCGCTCGGCATCCTGGTGCTCGCCAAGATGCGGGGGTTCGGGGACGAGCTGCGCAAGCTCCTCTACTTCACCGCGGCGATCCTGATCCAGCTCGGCATCTTCGCCACCCGCTGGAACGTCGTGATCGGGGGCCAGCTCTTCTCGAAGAGCTTCCGGGGCCTGATGACCTACAAGATGGAGATCACGGGGATCGAGGGCCTCGTCGCCGCCCTGGTGCTGCTGGCGCTGCCGTTCGCGGTCCTCTACGTGCTGATCAAGCTCTTGCCGACGCGGCGGCTCGACGAGCGGACGCCGGTGACCGGGTAGCGGGCGCGGCCGGCGCCGCTCGCGAGCGGCGCCTCAGCGCGACTTTCCGGCCGACTGGAGCCACGAGACGAGGTCCGCCATCTCCTCGGGGCGGAACTCCGGCCACCCGCCCTTCCCGCCCGGACCCGGCGAGGGCACCACCGCATGGTTCCACAGCGCCGTGATCACGGCCGCCGGCGATTCGAGGCCTTTCACCTTGGTGAGGTCGTCGGCCACCTTCACGCGGCCCCGGGACGCGCCGTGGCAGCGCAGGCACCCCTTGTTGTTCGCCAGCGTCTTGCCCTTGCCCGCGTCGCCGGGCTCGGCGAAGTAGCCGACGGCGTAGAGGTACGCGACGATGTCCGCCATCTCCTCGGGCCGGAGCTCCGGGATCGCGATGCCCCGCGCTTTCATCGCCGTCACCATGGCCGGCGCCTTGTTCCACATGGCCGCCGAGAACTCGAGGAGGCTGCGGCGCACGCCACGCTCGACGAGGTCGGGGCCCACCCGCCCGCCCTCGCCGCCCACCCTGTGACAGGCGATGCAGCGCTTGTCGGTGAAGAGGCGGCGTCCTGTGTCGGCGCGCCCGGGCAGGACGTAGACCGGACCTTCTCCCGGGCCGGCGGAGGCGGGCACAAGATAGGCCAGGAGGTCGTGCAGCTCGGGGCCGATGAAGGCGGGCCGCTCGATGCCCTGGCTCTTCATCGCCTCCATCATCTGCGGCCCATGGTTCCAGAGCGCCGCGGCGACGAAGAGCGGCGAGCCGAACTGCTTGAAGAAGTCCAGGTTCGGACCGACCACGCCCCCGGAGCCACTGACCTGGTGGCAGGTGATGCAGCGCTTCTCGGCGAAGTACCGCGCCCCGACCTCCGGGTTGCCGGGCGCGTCGAAGTAGTTGAGGGTGTACAGGAACCCGATCAGATCCGCGGTCTCCTGCATCTTGAGCTGGGGACGGGTCACGCCCTGCTGCGCCATCTGCTCCACCATCCGCGGCAGGTGATTCCACATGGCGGAGGCGAGGTCGTAGAACGAGCGCGATCGCGCGATGCGGCCCAGGTCGGGCCCCACGGTGCCGCCGACGCCGTTCACGGCGTGACACTTGGCACACCCTTTGGTGCCGAAGACGCGCGAGCCCGCCAGAGGGTTCTGGCTCGGGCCGAAGACGGGCTGGGCCCACGCCCAGTCTCCGGGCCACAGCACCAGCGCGAAGACAACGACACTCCACTTTACGGGGCTATTCATGGGCGACCCCCTTCCGGTGGGCTGCCGACCAGCATCACGGACCGGCGAGTTCCTTCACGAAGTGAACCACTGCTTCCAGCTCGCCCTTGCTGAGACTCTTCTGGAAGCTCGGCATCGGTTTCTTGCCCTCGGAGACTAGTTTCAGCAGCTCCGCGTCGGTCTTCCCGGCCGCCTCGGCCAGCGGCGGGATCTTGACCTTGAGCATCTTCTCGATCTTGGCGTTGCCCTTGCCGTCGGCGCCGTGGCAC
>MGCE01000055.1:7062-8077 GCA_001790315.1 Candidatus Rokubacteria bacterium RIFCSPLOWO2_02_FULL_72_37
CGAGCTCGAGGTCGGCCGCGGTGGCGGTCGCGACCCAGACGAAGGCTCCGAGCAGCACCGCGACCATCGAGCGCACGCGCATGGTCCTCCCCCTTGTCATTTCGCTGGAGCGGGTGCTTTTCTCGCGGGCGCCGGACGCGGCGCCGTCGCGGCTGGCGTCGAGCCGGGTCCCCGCTCTCCCACCAGCAGGTACGCCATCAGGTCGGCCATCTCCCCGCCCTTCAAGATGGGCCACGCCACGTTCTCCTCCACCGTCGTCTCGGTCATCTGGCCCGCGTGATTCCACATGGCCGTGATGACCGCCAGCGGCGTCTTGAGGTTCTCGACCACGCGCGCCAGCGCGGGGGCCACGAGCTTGGTGCCCGCCGACCCGTGGCATCTGCCGCAGCGCTTCTCCCTGTAGACGGCGGCTCCCCGCCGCGCGTCGCCGGGCGGGTCGATGAACTGGAGGAAATAGAGGTAGCCGATGAGATCCGACATCTCCTGGGTGTCGAGCGAGGGAACCTCGATCCCGCGCTCGGCCATCTTCGCCCACATCCGGGGCCCGTGGTTCCACATGGCTCCCGCGATCTGCATGAGGCTTCCCTTGATCTCGGTGGCGAGGTCGGGGCCCACCGTACCGCCGTGGCCTCTCACCGCGTGGCATTCCGCGCACCGCTTCTGGGCGAAGAGCGCCTCGCCGCGCTTCGGATTCCCCGGGGGCGCGTAGACGCGCTCGGTGCCCGCGCCGGCGCTCCGGATGTAGGCCAGCAGATCGGGGATGTCGGTCCCCCCGAACGTCGCGCGCGTGACCTTCTGCTGCTCCATGGCCCTCGCCATCGCCCGTCCGCGGTTCCACAGCCCGGTGGTGAGGAAGAGCGGCGACGCGTAGCGGCTGTACCCCGTGAGATCGGGCCCCACGCTCCCGCCCCGACCGCCCACCGCGTGGCAGGTCTGACATCCCTTCTGGCGGAAGAGCAAGCCGCCGCGGTCCGCGTCGCCGGGCGGGTCCAGCGAGCCGAGGTAGTAGAGGAAC
>MGCE01000056.1:0-1832 GCA_001790315.1 Candidatus Rokubacteria bacterium RIFCSPLOWO2_02_FULL_72_37
GGGCTGGCAGCGCGTCGCGATCGCCCAGTTGACCTGCCGGTCGTCGAACACGTCCACGTCGTGGTCGACCACGACCACGCGCTTCATGTAGAGGTCGGCCCCGAGCGCGGCCAGGATCGCGTTCTTCGCCTGACCCGCCACGCGTTGCTCGATCGCCACGAAGCACGTGAACGGTCCGGGCACGCGCACGGCCCTGACCGAGGGGACCATGGCGCGGACCGCCCGGTGGAGGTTCGCCTCCATCGGAATCGTGGACAGCAGCATGTGATCGAGGTGGGCCACGGTGATGTCGTGGAACATCGCGTCCCGGCGGTGCGTGATTGCCTTGACCCGCACGATCTCGCGCTGGCGCTCGCCGAGGCTGTAGCCGGTGAACTCGCCGAAGGGGCCCTCCGGCGTGCGCTCGCGCGGCAGGATCTCGCACTCGAGCACCAGCTCGGCGTGCGCGGGCACGAGCACGTCGGAGGTCTCGCACCGGACCAGCTCGAGCGGCTCGCCGAGGAGCGCGCCCATGATGCCGCGCTCGTCCTCGTCGATCGAGCCGATGGCGAGGGCGCCGAGGCCGATCGCCGGGTGGACGCCGATCACGAGCGCGACCGGCAGCGGCTCGCCGCGCGCCTCGGCGATCCGGTGGAACTCCCAGAGGTGCTTGCCCGTCGTCAGGTGGATCGACGTCCGGTCGCGCCCCTTGACCATGAGCCGGTTGTAGGCGCAGTTCCAGGTCTCCGCCGTCGGGTCCTTGGCGAACGAGATCGCCGCGGTGAAGTACGGGCCCGCGTCGCCCTCGTGGTGGACGATCTGGGGCAGGTCGTAGAGATCGATCTTCTCTCCGGTGAGCACGACCTCCTTGACGGGGCCCGTCGGCACGACCTTCGGCGGGATCGGCCGCTCCATCGCCTTCAGGTACTTCGTCTGCGTCTCCTCGGGTGCGACGCCCATCGCGGCGGCCAGGCGGGGTCGGCTCGCGTGCAGGTTGGTCAGCACCGGGAAGCTCGTGCCCTTGACGTTCTCGAACAGCAGGATGGGCCGGCGCCGGGCCTCGCGCTCGAACTTGACGACGAGCGCGGTCAGCTCGTACGCCGGGTCCACCTCCCTCGAGACGATGCGGAAGTCCTCGGGCTTGTTCCGCTTGACCAGGTCGAGGAAGCTCCTCAGGTCCTGGGGCATGGCTGGTCTCCGATCCATCGTGATCTCGACTGCATCATGGCCAGACGATAGTCGTCGGTGGTCGCGCAGTCAATGCGGGGCCGGGTGCTACAATCACGACCAGCGACGATGAGCACGTTCAGCTATCCCGTCCTGGTGGGTAATCCGCGCGGAGCGTCGGCGCCGATCGAAGTGAAACTCCTCGTGGACACCGGGGCCATGTTCACGTGCCTTCCCGGCTCGCAGCTGGAAGCCCTCGGGCTGGTTCCGCAGTGGCGCGTGCCCATCGTCCTCGCAGACGGGCGGCGGGAAGACTGGGCGGCGGCCGAGATCCTCATGACGATCGACGGCCGGACGCTCCACACGACCTGCCTGTTCGGGCCGGCGGGCAGTCTCCCGTTGCTCGGTGCCGTGTCGCTGGAGCAGTTCGCGCTTTCCGTCGATCCGCTGGCGCGCGCGCTCGTTCCCGCGCGCGTCCCCATGGCGTAGCTAGAGCTTGTAGAGCCTCCGGCAGTTGTCGGCGAGCACCTTCCGTTTCTGCGCGTCGGTGAGGTCGCCGCGGTTCCGGATCTCGTCGATCGAGCCCGGGAAGCCGTGGTCCCAGTGGGGGAAGTCGGAGGCGTAGACGATCTGGTTCTCGCCCACGAGCTTGAGCGCCTGGGGCAGGAGCCACTCGTCGGCCTCGC
>MGCE01000056.1:1849-9218 GCA_001790315.1 Candidatus Rokubacteria bacterium RIFCSPLOWO2_02_FULL_72_37
CAGTGGGGGAAGTCGGAGGCGTAGACGATCTGGTTCTCGCCCACGAGCTTGAGCGCCTGGGGCAGGAGCCACTCGTCGGCCTCGCACGAGAAGTAGATGTTGCCCGCGCGCACGTAGGCGCTCGGCTTCGCCTTGAGCACCGGCGCTTCGACTTCGCCCCGCTTGTCGTACTCGTCGTCCATCCGCTCCATCCAGTACGGCGCCCAGCCGGCGCCGGCCTCGAGGAACGCCAGGCGCAGGTCCGGGAAGCGCTCGGGGATCCCCTCGAGAACGATGGAAGTGAGCTGGCGCATCTGGCCGAAGGGGTGCGAGCACGTGTGCGCCTGGATGAAGCGCGGGAAGAGCTCCACCCCGCCGCCGCCAAGGTGCGAGCCCGAGGCGTGGATGGCGAGCACCACGTCGAGGCGCTGCGCCTCCTCGTAGATCGGCGCGAAGCGCTCGTCGCCGAGGACGTGTGAGCCGTCGGCGGCGAGCATGCCGCCCACGTGGCCGAGCTCGCGGACCGCGCGCCGGAGCTCGTTCGCCGCCGCCTCGGGGTGCTGGATCGGCAGGAGCGCGACCGCCTTGAGCCGGGGGCTCACCCGGAGGAACTCCTCGTGGAGCAGGGTGTTGTAGGCGCGACAGAGCCGCACGGCCCACTCGCGGTCGCGGAGGAAGCTCATGAAGAGGCCGAGCGTCGGGTAGAGCACGGCCAGCTCCATGCCGCCCCGGTCGAGCGCGCGGAGCCAGCTCTCGGCGTCGCCCGCCCAGTCGTGGAACTTGTCCACGAGCCGGCGGTCCCAGCCGTCCGCGGTGTACCAGGGGAACGTGAGCGGGCGCCTGCGGTAGGGTTCGTCCAGATAACGCGCGATCTGCTCGTAGGACTCGGTCACGTGGCCGTCGGCGTCGAGCACCGTCATCCGGGTCTCCTATGGCTTCTTGCAGATCACGTTGAGCAGCGCCTGGCGCTTCTCCTCCCGCACCGCGCGGAGCCCTCGGGCGAGGGCCGCCGGCAGGTCCGCGGGGTCCTCGACGCGCTCGGCGTGGCCGCCCGAGGCGCGGCAGACCAGCTCGTAGTCGGGCGCTGGCTCGAGGTCGGAGAGCGGAATGTGTCCGGCTTTCGCCGTCCAGCCCTCGGGGGCGTACATGCGCACCGAGCGCTTGACCGCGTTCCACGCGCGGTTGTTGAAGACCACGAAGAGCACGGGCAGGGCATGAGCGCGACTCGTGAAGTGGGCGGCGACGGGCGCGCCGAAGATGTAGGCGCCGTCGCCGACGCAACAGATCACGGTGTGGTCCGGGGCGGCCAGCTTGGCGCCGAGCGCGGCGCCAAGCCCCCAGCCGAGGCTCGCCGAGGGCGACGAGCCGAAGTAGGTCCCGGGAACCCGGAAGCACGCCTGGGTGCTGTCGAGATCGTACTCGTCCACGATGATCGTGCGGTCGTCGACGAGGTCGCCGACGGCGCGCGAGAGCCACGCGAAGTCGATCGGCCGGTCGCCGGCCACCCGGCGCGCGGCCTCGGCCCAGCCGCTGCGCAGGCGCTCGTGCTCGGCGCCTCGGCGCGCGGCGCGCTCGGCGGCGGTGCCTGCGTCCACCAGCGGCGCCAGCGCGTCGGCCAGCGCCCCGAGCGTGAGACGGGGCGTGCCGGCCAGGGCGACCTCCGCCGGAAAGCCGCGGATGGGATAGCGGGCGAAGAGCGGGTCCACACCGATCTGGATCACCCGCGCCTCGGCTCGGGGCGCCTTGAGAGCCGGAAACCACGGCACGTCCGACTCGACCGCGACGATCACGTCGGCGTCGCCGAGGTAGGGCGCCGCGTCGAAGCCGCCGTGGAGCGGATGGTCCTGGGGGAAGTTCACGTAGGTGTGGAACTGATCCACGAACGGCGCGCCGAGCCGCTCGGCCAGCGCCACGAGCGGGGCCACCGCTCCCGGATCGCGCCCGGCGGCCTTGGCCAGGAGCAGCGGGCTCCGCGCCTGGGCGAGCAGGCGTGCGGCCTGCGCGACCGCCTCCGGCGCGGCCACCTGGGCCGACGGCCGTGGCATGCGACTCGGGTCGCTGTACTCGAGCGTCTCCGAGCGCTCGGCCAGGACCTCGCGCGGCAACGTGAGATAGACGGGACCCTGGGGCTCGGCCTGGGCGATGGCCAGGGCGCGGTCCACGACGGTCTCGAGCTGGGAGGCGTTGCGGAGCTCGTAGTCCCACTTGACGAACTCCCGGACCATCGCGCCCTGGTCGAACGATTCCTGCGCCCAGTGGATCGGGCGGTTGCGGCTGCCGCGGAAGCCGGCCTCGGTGATCGGGTTGCGGCCGGCGGTGAACAGGACCGGCACGTTGGCCCGGGCGGCGTTGATGATGGAGCCGAGCGCGTTGGCCGCGCCCACGATCACGTGGACCATCACGGCCTGCGGCCGGCCCGTCACCATCGCGTAACCGTGGGCCATCGAGACCGCGACGACCTCGTGCGGGACGGTGAGGGGCCGGGGCTGGGCGAGCCCGTGGGCCTGCCGGCGCGCCAGCGCCTCGATCAGCGGAGCGAAGTCCGTCCCCGCGTTGCCGAAGAGGTACTGCACTCCGCGGGCCGCCAGCAGCTCCAGGTAGGCTTCGGCGGTCGTCTCGACGCTGGCCTTCTTGATCATCGACTCGAGAACCTCCGGGGGAAGGTGTGGGAGAAGACGTCGATCCTCACGCGGCGTGCTCCGTCGCGGGCGCGGGCGCGCCCATTCGCTGCAGGAGCATGACCAGGAGCCCGAGGCCCAGGCCGACGACGTTGGCGAGCAGCCACCACGCGCTCGACGGCGGCGGGAGCAGCAGGAGCCCCGCGAGGCCGAAGCCGGCCCGCCGGCCCCAGCCCATCGGCCGGAAGAGGTAGCCGACGCACGCCACCGACAGCAGCGCCACGCCGATCACCGCCGTCGCGACCGCGAGGCCGACGTCCACGACGGAGCCCTGCATGAGCAGCGCCGGATGGTACGCGAAGAGGAACGGGACGACGTAGGCGACGATCCCGAGGCGCATCCCCGCCCAGCCGGTCTTCATGAAGTCGGCGCCGCCGATGGACGCGGCGGCGAAGGTCGCGAGGCAGACGGGCGGCGTGATCATGGAGAGCATGCCGAAGTAGAAGAGGAACAGGTGCGCGCCGAGCGGCGGGATGCCGAGCTGGACGAGCGCGGGCCCGACCAGCACCGCGAGCATGACGTAGACGACGGCCGTGGGCATCCCCATCCCCAGCACGATGCAGACGATGGCGCTCAGCGCCAGGAGCGCCAGCGAGCTGCCCCCGGCCATGTTCACGAGCAGGGCCGAGAACTTGAAGCCCAGGCCCGAGAGCTGGAGCGCGCCGATCACGAGGCCCGCCACGGCGGTGATCGCGGCGATGTCGAGCAGGATGCGGCCGGTCTCGACCATCGCGCCGAGGAGGCGGGCGAGCGTCAGCCGTTCCGTCCGTCTCAGCGCGCCGACGATCACGGTCGCGACCACCGCCGACATCCCCGCCTTGCCGGGCTCCCAGTTGTCGATCATGAGCGTGTAGAAGAGCACGGCGATCGGCACCAGGAAGCCCGAGCCGCTCCGGAACACCGCGCCCGCCCGCGGCAGCTCGGCGCGCGCGAGCCCCGTCAGGCCGTGCTTGGCCGCCTCGAGGTCAACCTGGACGAACAGGGCCAGGTAGTAGAGCAGGGCCGGGATCACCGCGGCGACCGCGACGTCCCCGTAGGGCACGGCGAGGAACTCGGCGATGAGGAACGCCGCGACGCCCATGACCGGGGGCATGAGCTGACCGCCGGTCGATGCCACGGCCTCGATGGCCGAGGCCAGGTGTGGCGCGTACCCGGCGCGCTTCATCATGGGGATCGTGATCGGTCCGTCGACCACGACGTTGGAGACCGCGCTGCCCGAGACCGTGCCGAACAGGCTCGACGCTCCGACCGAGACCTTGGCGGGCCCGCCGCGGAAGCGGCCCATCACGACCATCGCGATGTCCGTGAGGAAGCGGTCGCCGCCGCAGGCGTAGAGCACCTGACCGAAGAGGATGAACGTGACGACGACCGTCGCCGTGACCGCGACGGGCAGCCCGAGGAGGCCGTTGGTGTCGAGGTAGAGGTAGACCACGATCCGCGACCAGGTCGTGCTCTTGGCCTCGAGGAGCCCGGGCAGCAGGTACGCGAGCTTCGCGTAGAGGATGAACACGGCGCCGAGCCCGACCATCACCCAGCCCACGAGCCGCCGTGTGGCCTCGAGCACGAGCAGGACGGCGAGCGCGCCGAACGTCACCTTGTCCCAGGTGAGGACGCCGAGCTGGTAGGCGATCGTCGGGTAAAGGACGCCGACGTAGAGACCGACGGCGAGGCCGCCCGCGGCGAGCGCCCAGTCGTACCAGGGGACCCGGTCGAGCGGCGCCCGGCGGCCCGCGCGCGTGGCGATGAAGGCGGCGCCGAGCGCGAGGGCGAGGAACAGGCCGAGGTACTGCTCCTTGAAAACCGCGCGGGGCAGCCACGTGTGGGCCTCGAGCACCCACAGCGCGCCCGCGGCCGTCAGCAGGGCCAGGAGGCCCTGCTCGACCGCCCGTGGAGTGCCCGAGAGCGTCCGGAACCTGCCCTCGGCCACGCGGCCCTAGGGCGTGATCGCGAGGAGTTTCTGCTGCGCCGCCTCCATCTCGTCCGTCCACACGCCCTGCGCCTTGTAGAAGCGCACCGCGGCCGGGTGGTAGGGGAGGGTCACGTCGGCGTGCGCGGCGTGCTCGCGCTTCCAGCCGCGCAGCAGCGGGTGGACCTTCGGGAGCTCGTCGTGACGTTCCCACAGCGCCTTGAGCACGCTCTCCACCATCTGGTCGGCGATGCCCTTGCCGACCGTGACGTAGAGGTCGTAGCCGATCACGCACGTGTCCTCGAGCACGCCGGTGGTCGAGCCCGCCTTGACCCAGATCGGATAGTACCCCGGCACCGCCTCGCGGAGCCGCTTCTCGCCGGCGGGCGAGCAGTCGATGGAGACATGGCGGATGCCGACGGCGGCGTCGGCCTCCTTGACCTTGGCCGAGCCCACGGCGTGCTCGGTGACGTCGGCGCGCCCGTTGACGAGCGCGGTGACGCCCTCGTTGACGGCCGGCACCGGGACGACGGTGACGTCCTTCCAGGTGAAGCCGGCGCTCGCGAGGTGGCCGAACATGTTGTACCAGACGGCGAGGTGCGCCGGGTACTCGCCGGTCATCCGCCTGCCCTTGACGTCGTACACGGTCTTGATCGGCGAGTCCTTCTTGACGAGCAGCCCGACCTTGAACGGGGCGCCGCGCAGCAGCAGCCGCGCGTTCGGCGTGTGCGGGAACGGGTTGCGCCCGCCGATCTGGAACTTGGGGCCGCGGTAGGCCAGCGCCATGTCCACGGCGTTGTTGACGCCGAACTCGAGCTCGCCGCTGTCGAGCAGGGGCAGGAACGTGCTCGAGCCCGAATACGGCTGCACGGCCATCTTGACCGTGCCGGCGTCGCTCACGACCTTCGCGACCCCGCTGCCCACCGAGTAGAACGCGGTGCCGGGCGGGTTCGTGCCGATGCCGACCGGCTTCTGTGCGAGCGCCGGCGGGACGCCGAGCAGCGCCGTCGCCAGCGCCGCGCCGATGATCGTCCGGAGGGTGGGTGCCGTCATGTCGTTCCTCCTCAGTCTTCGAGCGCCCAGAGCCTCGGGGGCGCTCCCTCGAGGCCGAGCTCGCTCCAGCGGGCGGCGACGGACTCGTACATCGAGCGACGGAGCTTCGTGCGCTTCGAGAACTGCTTGATGTGTCGGTGTTCCATACACGCGTTGATCAGGGCCTTGGAGCCGTAGGGCCGTTCCTCGGGCGGATTCTGCGTCGGGTCGAGCCACGTGGACCACGTCTGGCGCAGGATGTCGATGTCCTCGACCGGGTTGCAGCGGGTCGCCATCGCCCAGAGCACCTGGTTGATGTTGGAGGGATCGACGTCCTCGTCGACGGCGACGATCCACTTCGAGTAGTACGCGCCGCCGGGCGTCTGCGCGGCGAGCGCCAGCGCCTGGGGCGCGTGCCCCGCGTAGCGCTGCTCGAGCGCGACGATGGTCATGCCGAAGCCGCCGGCGGCGGCGGGATGGGCGTACACGCCCTTGATGCCCGGCACGCCCACGCGGTCGAGGTCGTTCCAGACGCGCGCCGAGCGCGCGACCGCGTAGAGCAGGGCGCACTCGTTGGCGGGATAGTCGGCCATGAGCGCGTGGGTGAGGATCGGGTTGTCGCGGTGGTGGACCGCCTTGACCTGGACGAGGAACGCGAGATCCTCGGGGCGCCCGTAGTAGCCCGTGAACTCGCCGAAGGGTCCCTCGAGCTTCTGCGAGTCCGGTGCGATGACGCCCTCGACCACGATCTCGGCGTTCGCGGGGTAGAGGAGGCTCGTCGCCTCGCCCTTGACGAGCTCGACGGGCCGCCCCAGCATGCCGCCGACGAAGTCGAACTCGCTCGTCGTCTTCGGGAACGTCTGGGACGCGGCGATGAAGAGCGCCGGATCGATGCCCCAGCAGCAGACGACCTCGCAGGGCTCGTCGCGGCTCCAGTAGCGCTCGATGTGCAGGCGCGCGTCCTTCCCCGGCGAGAGATAGAGACCGACCTCGCTCTTGCCCTGGACCATCTGCCGGTAGGTCCCGACGTTCAGCCAGCCGCCGTCGGGGTCGCGCGTGATGATCGCGTCGCACGTCCCGATGTACTCACCGCCGTCCCGGGGCCAGTGGCGCGCCGCGGGGAAGACGCGGATGTCCACCTTGTCGTCGCGCAGGTGGTTCTCGTTGACCGCGGCGCCCTCGCCTTCCACGATCACGGGCGGGATCGGGTACTGGAACTTGGTCTTGCAGCGCTCGATCAGCTCCATCGCGCCGAGGCCGGTCGGCTCGCCGATCGCGAGCGCGAACCGGTCCACGCTCGAGCCGAGCGGGTTCCAGAGCGCGCGGAAGCCGCGCGGCGAGCCCTTGATGTTCTCGAAGAGCAGCGCCGGCGCGTCGATCGTCTGGTGCGCCATGTAGGTGATCGCGCCCATCTCCTCGTCACGCGTGACCTGGGCGGTGATGCGCTTGAGCTGGCCGATCGCCTCGATGCGCGTCATCCAGTCGCGCAGGTCGCGGGGGCCCGTGGCGCCACGGGAGGCGGCGGTGGGCGGCCGCGCAGCCGAAGTGGGGGCAACGCTCATGTCGTCCATGTCAGAGTCTCCGTCCCGCCCGGTCCTTGCCGGAGGTCGCTTGCTCGCTGCTGGGAACCGTGGCGGTGATCACGCCGCTGATGGAGCGCCCTCGGCTCGAGAAAAGTGCCGCTAGACTAGTTTCTGTCGCGAAAGTCAAAAACGGTTGTTATCTTCGTCACTTCGCGGCCACACCGACCTTCTGACCTGAGTGCCCGCGCGAG
>MGCE01000057.1 GCA_001790315.1 Candidatus Rokubacteria bacterium RIFCSPLOWO2_02_FULL_72_37
GCGGCGCAGAAGGGGCTCAACGAGCCGCGCTACCCGACGCTCAAGGGGATCATGGGCGCCAAGAAGAAGGAGATCAGGGACGTGAAGGCCGCCGACCTGGGACTCGGCGCCGAGCCGGCGCAGCTCGCCGTGCTCGGCCTCGAGGCGCTGCCGCCGCGGCCACCGGGGCGTGTCATCCAGGGCGACGTCCCGACCGCGGTGAAAGAGCTCGTCCGCGCGCTACGCGAGGACGCGAAGGCGATATAAGGCGATACAGGGAGGCGGGGACATGGCGGGAGCGTTCTGGTGCATCGTCGAGGACGACCGGCAGGGGATGCCGAAGAAGGTGATGGCGGAGGTCATCGGCGAGGCGACGCGCCTCGGCGCCGGCCCGGTCGAGGCGGTCTGGCTGACCGACAAGGCGAGCGACGCCGGGCTCAAGCAGCTCGCCGGGCTCGGCGCGACGAAGATCTGGCTCCTGGAGGACGCGGCGTACGCGCCGTACCGGGGCGAGGTCTGGACCGGGGCCGTGGCGGAACTCGCCGTCAAGGAGTCGCCGAAGGGGATCCTGGGACCCGTGACGAGCCGGCAGCGCGAGTTCCTCCCACGGCTGGCGGCCCGGCTCGACGTCGGGCTCGCGGCCGACTGCGTGGCGCTCGCGCTGGACGGCGGCACGCTGGTCGCCACGCGCCCGGTGTACGCGGGCAAGCTCCTCGCGAGGGTCTCGTGGACCAAGGGGCCGTGGGTCGCGACGCTCCGGCCGAACGTCTTCCGCCCGGCGGACGCCCAGGATGGCCGCACGCCGACGGTCGAGCGGCCGGCGCTCGCGGCGCCCGCGGCCCAGATGAAGCTCGTGGAGCGGCGCGAGGAGGCCTCGACGGGTCTGCCCGAGCTGGCCGAGGCCGAGATCGTCGTCTCCGGCGGGCGCGGCATGAAGGGGCCGGAGAACTACACGATCCTCGAGGACATGGCGCGCGTGATCGGCGCCGCCGTCGGCGCCTCCCGCGCCGCGGTGGACGCGGGCTGGCGGCCGCACCGGCACCAGATCGGCCAGACGGGCCGCACGATCTCGCCCAAGCTCTACATGGGCTTCGGCGTCTCGGGCGCGATCCAGCACCTGGCCGGCATGCGGACGTCGAAGGTGATCGTCGCGGTCAACAAGGATCCGGAGGCGCCGATCTTCAAGATCGCGGACTACGGGATCGTGGCCGATCTGTTCGAGGTCGTGCCCCAGCTCACGACCGAGCTGAAAAAGCTGATGGAGAAATAGGGAGCGGGGGGAGTCGAGAGGGGGGCGGAGGCTGCACGCATCCCGTGCAGCCGGAGCCCCCCTCTCCCAGCAGATCATGAAGCTCGACCTGACCGACGAGCAGCAGATGATCCAGGCGATGGCGCGGGAGTTCGCCGAGACGGCGATCCGTCCCATCGCCGCGGAGATCGACCGCGAGGCGCGCTTCCCGCACGAGACGCTCAAGCGCATGGGCGAGCTCGGGCTCATGGGGATCGCCGTCCCGGAGCGCTGGGGCGGGAGCGCGGCGGACACGGTCGCGTACGCGCTCGCGCTCGAGGAGATCGCCAGGGCGTGCGCGAGCCACGCGGTCATCATGTCCGTGAACAACTCGCTCTACTGCGATCCCGTGCTCGAGTACGGCGACGACGCGCAGCGGGAGCGGTTCCTCCGGCCCGTCGCCTCGGGCCTCGCGCACGGCTGCTTCGCGCTCACCGAGCCGCAAGCCGGCTCGGACGCGAGCAACCAGGCGACGCTCGCCGTGCGCGACGGCGACCACTACCGGATCAGTGGCCGCAAGCAGTTCATCACCAGCGGGCGCGAAGCGGCGTTCACGCTCGTCTTCTGCCAGACCGACCGGGCGAAGGGCCACCGCGGCATCTCGGCCTTCGTCGTCGAGAAGGGGACGCCGGGCCTCGTCGTCGCCAAGGTCGAGGACAAGCTCGGGATCCGCGCCTCGGACACGGCGGAGCTCCTCTTCGACGAGTGCCGGGTGCCGACCGCGAACCGGCTCGGCGAGGAAGGGCAGGGATTCAGGATCGCGATGGCGACCCTCGACGGCGGGCGCATCGGGATCGCCGCCCAGGCGCTCGGCATCGCGGCCGGAGCGTACGAGCGCTCGGTCGCGTACGCGCGGGAGCGCACGTCGTTCGGCGTGCCGATCGGCCAGCACCAGATGATCCAGTGGATGCTCGCCGACATGGCGACCGCGATCGACGGCGCGCGCCTGCTCGTCCTCCGCGCGGCCGCGCTCAAGGACGCGGGCCGGCCCTACGGCACGGCCTCCGCGATGGCCAAGCTGTTCGCGGCCGAGACGGCGATGAAGGTCACGACCGACGCGATCCAGGTCCACGGCGGCTACGGCTACATCAAGGAGTACGAGGTCGAGCGCTACTTCCGCGACGCGAAGATCACGCAGATCTACGAGGGGACCTCGCAGATCCAGAAGCTCGTGATCGCGCGGGAGGTGCTCGGCGGATGAGGCTCGGCGAGCCGGTGGGGAGGCGGGCATGAGCGGCAAGCGCGAGTGGGAGGAGCGGACGGTCAAGCCCTTCGTCGAGCGGACGCCGGAGCGTGCGGTGCGGTTCGAGTCGCTCTCGGGCATCCCGGTGGAACGCCTGTACACGCCCGAGGACCTCGCGGACCGCACGTACGAGGAGCGGCTCGGCTACCCGGGCGAGTACCCGTTCACCCGCGGCGTGTACCCGACGATGTACCGCGGGCGGCTCTGGACCATGCGGATGTTCGCGGGCTTCGGCCGGCCCGAGGACACGAACGCGCGCTTCAAGTACCTGCTCGAGCAGGGACAGACCGGACTCTCGACCGCGTTCGACATGCCGGCGCTGATGGGCTACGACGCCGACCACCCGCGGTCGCGCGGCGAGGTGGGCAAGGAGGGCGTGTCCATCTCGACGCTCGACGACTTCGAGCGGCTCTTCGCCGACATCCCGCTCGGCGAGGTCACGACGTCCATGACGATCAATTGCACGGCGTCGGTGGCGCTCGCGATGTACCTGGCCCTCGCCGAGAAGCAGGGCGTGGCCTGGGACCGCGTCGGCGGGACCATGCAGAACGACATGCTCAAGGAGTTCATCGCCCAGAAGGAGTGGATCTGTCCGCCCGAGCCCGCCGTCCGCATCGTCACGGACATGATCGAGTTCACCGCGAAGCACGTGCCGCGCTTCAACCCCGTGTCGATCTCGGGCTACCACATCCGCGAGGCGGGCGCGACCGCGGTGCAGGAGCTGGCCTTCACGCTGGCCGACGGCCTCGGGTACGTCGACGCGGCGTGCGCGCGCGGGCTCGACGTGGACAGCTTCGCGCCGCGGCTCAGCTTCTTCTTCGACATCCACAACGACTTCTTCGAGGAGATCGCCAAGCTGCGCGCCGCGCGACGGATGTGGGCGCGCTTCATGAAGGAGCGCTACGGCGCGCGGAAGCCGGAGTCCATGCGGCTCCGGACGCACACGCAGACCGCGGGAGTATCGGCGACGGCGCAGCAGCCGCTCAACAACGTCGCCCGGGTCGCGCTCCAGGCGCTCGCGGCGGTGCTCGGCGGGGCGCAGTCGCTCCACACGAACTCCTATGATGAAACGTGGGCGCTGCCCACCGAAGACGCGGTGACTGTTGCCCTCCGAACGCAGCAGGTCATCGCCGAAGAAACGAACGTCGCGCTGACGATCGACCCGCTCGGCGGCTCGTACTACCTCGAGGCGCTCACGGACCGCATGGAGGCGGCGGCGCTCGCCTACATCCGCCGCATCGATGCGATGGGTGGCATGATCCGCGCGATCGACGCCGGCTTCCCGCAGAAGGAGATCGCCGACGCGGCGTACCGCTACCAGCTGATGGACGATCGCGGCGAAAAGGTGGTCGTGGGCGTGAACAGGTACGCGATGCTCGAGGAGCAGCCGATCAACTATCTCCGGATCGACGAGTCCGTCGAGCTGGAGCAGATCGAGCGAGTCCGGGCGTTCAAGGCCGCGCGGGACACGGCCCGGGTCGAGCGGCGGCTCAAGCAGCTCGCCGAGGCCTGCCGGGACGGCCGGAACGTGATGCCGGTGCTCATCGACGCCGTGAAGGACTACGTGAGCCTCGGCGAGGTCTCCGACGTGTACCGGCAGGTGTTCGGCCTGTACCGGGAGCCCATCATCTTTTGAGCGTGTTGTCGGGCGCCAGTGGAGGTCAACCCGTGATGAACGAGCCGATCAGGAGCACCCGAGCCGCGACGAAGAAGCGGAAGCCGAAGGACAGCGAGCTGACCTTCGGAACGGTCTTCACGGACCACATGTTCGTGATGGACTTCCAGGAGGAGAAGGGCTGGTACGACCCGCGCATCGAGCCGTACGGCCCGCTGTCGCTCGACCCGGCCTGCGCCGTGCTCCACTACGCCCAGGCCGTCTTCGACGGTCTCAAGGCGTTCCGCGGCACGGACGGCACGGTGCGGCTCTTCCGGCCGCAGAAGCACATCGAGCGCATGAACGGCTCCGCCCGGCGGATGTGCATCCCCCCGCTGGACCCGGAGCTCGCGCTCCGGTCGCTCGTCGAGCTGGTCGGCCTCGAGCGCGACTGGGTGCCGTCCACGGTGGGGACCTCGCTCTACATCCGTCCGACGATCATCGCGAGCGAGCCCTTCCTCGGCGTGCGACCGGCGAAGGCCTACATCTACTACGTGATCCTCTCGCCGGTCGGCGCGTACTACCCCGAGGGCATGAACCCGGTGAAGATCCTCGTGGTGGACAAGTACGTGCGCGCCGTCGAGGGCGGCGTGGGCGCCGCGAAGACCGCGGGCAACTACGCGGCGAGCCTCTACGCCGCCGAGGAGGCCAAGCACGCGGGCTTCACCCAGGTGCTCTGGCTCGACGGGCGGGAGCGGAGGTACCTCGACGAGGTCGGCACGATGAACATCATGCTCAAGATCGGCGGCGAGATCCTCACGCCGCCCCTGACGCAGGGCACGATCCTCCCGGGCGTCACGCGCGACTCGGCGCTCACGCTCATGCGCGAGTGGGGCCTGCGCGTCGCCGAGCGTCAGGTGTCGATCGACGAGGTGGCCGCGGCGGCCCACGCCGGCACGCTCGAGGAGGTGTGGGGTACCGGGACGGCCGCCGTCATCTCGCCGGTGGGCGAGCTCGCGTACAAGGGCGAGCGCATCGTGATCAACGACGGCCGGATCGGCCCGCTCACGCAGCGGCTCTACGACGCGATCGTCGGCATCCAGTACGCCACCTCGCCGGACACGCACGGCTGGACCGTGAAGGTCTAGGGGGGTCGCATGGAGAGCTGCGTGTTCTGCAAGATCCGCGACAGCGAGATCCCCGCGATGCGGGTGTACGAGGACGACCGGACCCTCTGCATCATGGACATCAACCCGCTGAACCCCGGCCACTGCCTGATCCTGACCAAGGCGCACGCGGCGACGCTCTACGAGGCGGAGCCCGCCGATCTGCAGGCCGCGATCACGACGGCACAGCGGGTGTCGCGCGCCCTCCGGGACACGCTCGCGCCGGACGGGTTGAACATGCTGCAGGCCAACGGCCCGGCGGCGTTCCAGTCGGTCCCGCACTTCCACCTGCACCTGATCCCGCGCTGGATGCGGGACGGCAAGGGTTTCGACTGGAAGCTCGTGCCGGGGCAGAAGGACGAGATCGTCAAGACCGGGGACAGGCTGCGGGCGGCGCTGGCAGGAGAGAGCTGATGGCCGAGCGGACCGTGCGCGTCGTCGTCGCGAAGCCCGGACTCGATGGCCACGACCGTGGGGCGAAGATCGTCGCGCGCGCGCTGCGCGACGCCGGGTTCGAGGTGATCTACACGGGGCTCCACCAGACGCCCGAGCAGATCGTCGCCACCGCGCTCCAGGAGGACGCGGACGCGATCGGGCTCTCCGTCCTGTCGGGGGCGCACAACTACCTCTTCCGGCGGGTGCTCGAGCTGCTGAAGGAGAAGGGGGCGGAGGACATCGCGGTCTTCGGCGGCGGCATCATCCCGCCGGAAGACATCGTGGGGCTGAAGGCGGTGGGGGTGAAGGCGCTGTTCACCCCGGGCACGTCCACCCAGGACATCGTCCGCTTCGTCCGTGACAACGTCCGCGCGGTCGTCTGACCCGTGACCCGGGAGCCATGGACTTCGAGCTGACCGACGACCAGAAGCGCATCCGGCGGGTCGCCCGGGAGTTCGCCGAGGCCGAGCTGGGCGAGCGGATCGCGCCCTACGACGCGCGTCACGAGTTCCCCCGGGAGATCGTCGGCAAGCTCGGGCCGCTCGGTTTCCTCGGCGCGCTCGTCCCGGAGGACTACGGCGGCGCCGCCCTCGACTACGTCTCGTACGCGCTGATCGTGGAGGAGCTCTGCCGGGGCGACGCGTCGGTCGGCATCACGATGTGGGCGCACAACTCGCTCTGCACGAACCACATCGCGAGCTTCGGGTCCGCCGAGCAGAAGCGCAGGTACCTGCCACCGCTCGCGACCGGCGAGGTGCTGGGCGCGTGGGGCCTCACCGAGCCGGGCTCGGGCTCCGACGCGGCGGCGCTCCGGACACGGGCGGAACTCGCCGGCGACCACTGGGTGCTGAACGGCAGCAAGGCCTTCATCACGAACGCGTCGGTCGCCGGCACCGCCGTGGTCATGGCGCGGACCGGCCCCGAGCGGGCGTCGAAGGGGATCTCCGCATTCATCGTCGAGCAGGGGACCCCCGGCTTCTCGACCGGCGTGCCGTACCGGAAGCTCGGCCTGCACGCCTCGGACACGGCGGAGATGATCTTCGAGAGCGCGCGCGTGCCCGCGGCGAACCTCCTCGGCGCGCAGGGTCAGGGGTTCGCGCAGGTGGTGCAGGTCCTGGAGGGCGGACGGATCGCGATGTCGGCGATGGCCGTGGGTGTGGCGCAGGCCGCCCTGGACCGCGCCGTGACGTACATGAAGCAGCGCACGGCCTTCGGCCGGACGCTCGCCGAGTTCAACGGGCTCCAGGGGGCGCTCGCCGATCTGGCGACGGCGCTGGAGGTCGCACGCCTGCTCACGCTGCGCGCGGCGTCCCTCAAGGATTCGGGGCGGCCGGCGATGCACGCGGCCGCGATGGCGAAGCTCTTCGCCTCGGAGACCGCGATGAAGGCGGCGACGTGGGCGGTGCAGGTCCACGGCGGCGCGGGCTACATCGCCGAGTTCCCGGTCGAGCGCATCTTCCGCGACGCCAAGCTCACCGAGATCGGCGAGGGTACCTCGGAGATCCAGCGCATGGTGATCGCCCGGGAAATCCTCCAGCTCTGATCACGTGGGGGGCCCCGACATGGCCCCCCACCCCCCCACCTCCGGTCGGGCGAGGCGCGCGCGGCGCACGT
>MGCE01000058.1 GCA_001790315.1 Candidatus Rokubacteria bacterium RIFCSPLOWO2_02_FULL_72_37
ATCCGAGGAACCGCTCCAGCTTTTCCTTCAGGTCCATCCGGGCCCGGTGCAGGCGCGAGCGCACGGTGCCGAGCTCGAGTCCGAGCGCCCCGGCGATCTCCTCGTAGCTCAACCCTTCGACGTCGCGCAGCAGCACCACGATCCGCCGCTCCTCGGCGAGCTCGGCGATGGCCCGGTGGAGCGCCGCCTCGCGCTCGCTCCGCTCGAGCTCCCCGGCCGGGTCCGCGCCGGCGCCCGGGAGGCGCTCGAGCGTCTCCGGGTCCTCGCGGGCCAGCCGCCGCTCGCCCGAAGCGAGACGGTTCAGACACAGGCGGGATGCGATCCCGTAGAGCCAGGTCGAGAGCTTCGCCTCGCCCCGGAACCCGCCGAGGGCGCGGTGCGCCCTGAGGAACGTCTCCTGCGCCACCTCCTCGGCCTCGGCGCGGCTCCCCAGCATCCTGAGGGCCACGCCGAACACGCGGTGCCGGGAGGCGATCACCAGCTCTTCGAAGGCGCGCGGCTCACCCGCCCGGAGCCGTTCGAGAAAGCACGGGTCGTCGCCGCTCATCGGCTTAGACCATAGCGTGAGGAGGAGGTTCCCGGAAGAGCATGTGCTACGTCCCGTTCGTCCTGTGACGCTCGGCCCGCCCGGGCAGCCGTGAAGGTCGTCGACTCCCCGGTCGACTCCCTGGTACTGTGACGGCGTGACCTCCGATCACGACAGCCTCGCGTTGCTCGGAGAGGCCCTTCGATCGCTCGCGGAGGGATTCGTCCGTCTGCCCGAGGCCTCCACACCTCTCGACCGGGGCCCGCTCCGGGACGCGCTGCTCGCGGCCGCGGAGCGTTTGCGGGACAACTATCCCTATCACCACCCGCTCTACGTCGGCCAGATGCTCAAGCCGCCGCATCCGGTGGCCCGGCTCGCGTACGCGCTGGCCACCTGGATCAATCCGAACAACCACGCCCTGGACGGTGGCCGCGCCAGCTCCGCGATGGAAAAGGAGGCGGTCGCGCAGATCGCGCGCATGCTCGGATGGGAGACCCACCTCGGTCACCTGTGCGGTGGGGGCACGGTCGCCAACTTCGAGGCACTCTGGGTCGGCCGGGAGCTGCGCCAGGGCGGAGCCGTCGCGGCCTCGGCCCAGGCGCACTACACGCACTCGCGGCTCTCGGCGGTCCTCGGCGTGCCGTTCCGCAGCGTCCCGGTCGACGCCCAGGGGCGGATGGACGTCGGGGCGCTCGAGAAGGCGCTCGGCGGGGGCGAGGTCGGCACGGTCGTCGCCACGCTCGGGACGACCGCGGCCGGAGCGGTCGACCCGCTGCCCGAGATCCTCGCGCTGCGCCGTCGCCACGACTTCCGCGTCCACGTCGACGCGGCGTACGGCGGCTACTTCACCCTCGCACGCGGCCTGAGCGCGGAGGCGCGGCGGGCCTTCGACCGCCTCGTCGAGGCCGACTCGATCGTGATCGATCCGCACAAGCACGGGCTGCAGCCCTACGGCTGCGGCTGCGTCCTGTTCCGCGACCCGAGCGTCGGTCGCTTCTACCGGCACGACTCGCCCTACACGTACTTCAGCTCCGACGAGCTGCACCTGGGGGAGATCTCCCTGGAGTGCTCACGTCCGGGCGCTGCGGCGGTCGCGCTCTGGACGACCCTGCGCGTGCTCCCACTGGACCGCGGCGGCGAGTTCGCCCGCGGCCTCGAAGCCTGCCGTCAGGCGGCGCTGATGCTCCACGACGCGCTGGCGCGGGACGATCGCTTCGCGCCGCTCTGCCCTCCGGAGCTGGACATCGTCGCGTGGGCCGTCCGGGCGGAGTCGGCGACCGAGGCCTCGGCCCGGGCGCGGAAGATCTTCGACGCCAGCGCGGAGCGGGATCTGCATCTCGCCCTCGCCACCTTTCCCCGGGTGATGCTCGAGCCCGCGGCGCCCGTCCGGCGATGGGACGCCGACGAGATCACGTGCCTGCGGGCCTGCGTGATGAAGCCCGAGCATCGCGAGTGGATGGGCAGGATCCTCGCGCGCCTCGATGCGGCCGCGAGCGCCTGCCTCGGCCGGCCGGCCGGCGTCTAGACGACCGAAAGCGCCTCGGCGGGGACCGGGCTCCAGTCCGCCAGGGCGTCGAGCCAGCCGAGCGCCTCGGGCGGGAAGACGGGCGCGAGCGACGTCGGCGGCCGGAGCCAGCGGCGGACGTAGAGGAGCGCCGCGAGGAGCTTGCGGCAGTCGCCCGAGCGCTCGCGGAGCCGCTGGCCCTCGGCCAGGAGCAGGCTCGCGGCGAGGCCGTGGTAGAGCGCGTCGGCCACGGGCCGCGCGTCGAGCTCGCGCTCGGGCTTCGGGAGCCCGGGCCAGGCGAGGGTCCGCTCGGCGATCTCGGCGAGCGCGGTCCGCACGAGGTCGGCCCCGGGCTTCGCCGCGGGCTCGCCGACCGTCTCGAGCCGCCGCGTGATGAAGCCCGCGAGCGGTGCCAGGGCCCCGTCCTTCAGGATCGCGCGCTGGACGTCGAGCGCGACGATGTTCGTCGTCCCCTCCCAGATGGCGCCGAGGTAGCTGTCGCGCAGCAGGCGCGCGTTCGGCCACTCCTCGGTGTAGCCGTTGCCGGCGCGGACGTTCATCGCCTCGCTCGCCACCCACCGCGCCCGCGCCGTGATCCAGCCCTTGGCGATCGGCGTCCAGACGCGCAGCAGGCGCGCGTCCTCGGCGCGTCCGGCGTCCGCGCCGTCGAAGAGCGCGGCCCCGTTGAGCACGACCGACGCGGCGGCCTCGGCGTCGAGCAGCATCTCGAGGAGACTCGCGCGCAGGAGCGGCAGCGCGGCGAGGGCGCCGCCGAAGGCCGCGCGGCCGCGCGCGTGGACGAGCGACTCCAGCACGCACCGGCGCATGATCCCGGCTGCGCGCATCGCGTTCGACAGGCGCGAGCCGTTGACCATCTCCATCATCTGCTTGAACCCGCGCCCCAGCTCGCCGACGAGGTAGCCGACGGCGCCCTGGTAGGTCACCTCGCCGGTGGCCATCGAGCGCGAGCCGAGCTTGTCCTTGAGCCGGTTGATGATCCACGCGTTCTTCGTGCCGTCGGGGAGGACCTTCGGGGCGAGGAACATGGCGAGGCCCCTGGTGCCCGCGGGCGCGCCCTCGGGGCGCGCCAGCGTGAGCGCCATGTCGCAGTTGGCGTTCGAGCAGAACCACTTGTCGCCCCAGAGCCGCCACGTGCCGTCGGCGTCCCGCCTGGCGACGGTGGTCGCGGCGCCGGCGTCGGAGCCGCCGGTCTTCTCGGTCATCCACTGGGTGCCCTGCCAGAGCTCCGCGGGGTCGGTCGTCGTGAGCCGCGGGAGGTAGCGGGCCTGGAGCTCCGCGCTCCCGTGGCGTCGGAGCATCCGCGCCGTCGAATCCGTCATGTTCACGGGGCAGAGGAGGCCGAACTCGGACTGGCTGAAGAGATAGCTGAGGGCGTACTTCACGACGTGGGGCACGCGCCCCGGCCAGCCGAGGATGCCGTCCCGGTGCGACATGGCCGCGAGGCCGAAACGCCCGAACGCGAGCCGCTCCATCTCGTGGTAGGCCGGGTGGAAGAGGACCTCGTCCACGCGCCGCCCGCGCTCGTCGAAGGGCCGGAGCACGGGACCGTGGCGGTCGGCCTGCGCGGCGAGGGCCTCGAGCTCGTCACCCGCGACGGCGCCGAGCGCGGCCAGGTGCGGGCGTGCGCGCTCGAGCGTCACGGCGTCCATCACGCTGGAGCAGACGAATGCGAGGTTCGCGTCCTCGAGGTAGAAGTTCATGCCGCGCGTGGTCGGCATCGCGTCCTGGACGGGCGACGCAGTGCTGTGGCTCATCGTGAGTTCCTCCGCGGGCATTGTAGGGTCCTGGCCCACGCGGGTACTCTGCGTGCCCCGGGCCCCCGCGTCAAGTGTCACGTCGCCGCGAGCCACCCCGCGAGCGGGCCGGCGAACCGCTCGAGCGGCAGGACGGTGATGCGCTCGTCCCGCCGGGTCGCCTCGCGGTCCTCCGGGGTGTTGTACCCCCACGCGGCGAGGAAGAGGCGCGCGCCGGCGAGGCCCGGGGCCTCGGCCGCCTCCCGGAGCGCCGCCAGCCGGTCCTCGACGAACCAGAGCGCCGCGGCCGGAAGCCGCTCGTGCGCCAGCAGCGCGCGAAGCACCGCCGGCTTCCGCCGTCGCGTCTCCTTGCCGAAGACGTTTCCCTCGCCGAGCGAGAGGCCGTGGCCGTGGAAGAGCTGGCGCGCGAAGCGGCCCTCCTTGGTCGTGACGACCACGACGCGCCCCGGGCCCGCGACGAGCCCGCGCAGGCGCTCGACGACGCCCGGGTAGAAGCGGTGCGCGGCGAGCCAGCCCGCCGCGTCGGCGGCGATCCACGCGTCCCGCACGCGGTCGAGCTCGGCGGCGACCGTCTCGCGGGCGAGGCCGAGCCGCACGAGCCGACGGTCCGGACGCCAGTCGCGGGCCAGCTCGCGCTCCGGCACGCCCGAGACGAGCGCCTGGACCAGCACCGGCATCTCCCACCCGGATTCGACGAGCGGGCGCAGCCGGGCGAACGCCTCGAAGAGACCGGCGGGCGGAGTCGCCGGCGACGCGGGCCACAGGCGTCGCCCCGCGCGCCACGCGGTCTCGAAGTACTCGCGCATGCCGTCGCAGAGGACGCCGTCGAAATCGAGGGCGAGCAGGGCCGGCCCGGTCACGGGCTCTAGTGTAGAGTGGACCCATGCGAGCCGTCCTCGTCCTCGTCGCCTGCCTCGCGCTCGACGCGCCCGTCGCGGCGGCGGCCGAGACGCTCGACGACGTCGTGCGGAGCCTCGAGACCGTGTACGCGCGGATGCTGGACCTGCGCGCCGACTTTTCGCAGCAGGCGTTCAACAAGAGTCTCGACCAGACGATCCCCGCGCGAGGCACCGTGTACCTGAAGCGCGGCGGCAAGCTCCGCTGGGAGTACACCGAGCCCACGCCGCAGCAGATCGTCTCCGACGGCAAGAAGCTCTGGGTCTACACGCCCGCGCTGAATCAGGTCAACGTCGGCGACGCGCCTGCCGCCCTGGCCGGCCCGGCGGGAAGCTTCCTCGCCGGCCTCGGACGGCTCCGCGAGCAGTTCAGCGTCCGCTTCCTGAACCCCGCGGTGCCGCGCGATGCCGAGGGCAACTGGCTCCTCGACCTCACACCGAAGCAGCCGCTGCCGACGCTCGCGCGGCTGATCCTCGCCGTCGAGCCGCGGGGCTTCGAGGTCCGCAAGGCCGTCGTCTACGACCAGTTCGAGAACACCGTGACGATGCGCTTCACCCGGGTGGCCGTGAACAGCGGCGTGCCCGACACGACGTTCACCTTCGTGCCGCCCGCGGGCGTCGCGACCGTGCCCCTCCGCTAGGGACGGAGACGGAGATGGCTGCCGAGAACTCCTTCGACGTCGCGTGCAAGATCGACATGCAGGAAGTCACCAACGCGCTCGATCAGGCCCGGCGCGAGATCGAGACGCGCTACGACCTCAAGGGCTCGAAGAACGAGGTGACGCTCGACAAGACCGACATCGTCGTCGTCGTCGCCGACGACATGAAGCTCAAGGCGGTGGTGGACATCCTCCAGTCCCGGCTGCACAAGCGCGGCGTGCCGCTCAAGGCGCTCACCTACGGCACGGTCGAGCAGGCCGCGGGGGGCACGCTCCGGCAGAAGATCGCGCTCCAGCAGGGCATTCCGATCGAGAAGGCCAAGGAGATCGTGCGGCTCGTCAAGGACACGAAGGTCAAGGTGCAGGCCGCGATCCAGGAGGACCACGTGCGCGTCACGGGCAAGAACCGGGACGATCTGCAGCGGATCATCGCGCTCCTCAAGGAGAAAGACCTCGGGATCGCGCTGCAGTTCACCAACTACCGGAGCACCTAGGGATGATGACGGCTCGCCGATGAAGGTCCACCTCACGACGCTCGGCTGCCCGAAGAACCAGGTCGACTCCGAGCTGATGCTCGGCATGCTCGCCGAGGCCGGCATCCCGCTGGCCGCCCGGCCGGAAGACGCCGACTGCCTCGTGGTGAACACGTGCGCCTTCATCGACCGCGCGCGGGAGGAGTCGGTGGCGACCATCCTCGAGCTGGCCAGGCTCAAGGAGACCGGCTCCTGCCGGACCCTCATCGTCACCGGCTGCCTCACCCAGCGCTACGGGGGCGAGATTCTCCGCGAGATGCCCGAGGTCGACGGCATCCTCGGCACCTCGAACCTGGCCCGCATCGTCGATCTGGTCCGCCAGGCCGCGGGCCGCCACGACTGGGCGAGCACGGCGCCGCCGGGCTATCTCTACGATGCGACGACGCCGCGCCTGCTGACCGCGCGGGTGCCGTACGCGTACGTCAAGATCGCGGAGGGCTGCGACATGGGGTGCACCTTCTGCGCGATCCCCCAGTTCCGCGGGCGCCACCGGAG
Source organism: Candidatus Rokubacteria bacterium RIFCSPLOWO2_02_FULL_72_37 (assembly GCA_001790315.1). Taxonomy (GTDB): domain Bacteria; phylum Methylomirabilota; class Methylomirabilia; order Rokubacteriales; family CSP1-6; genus GWA2-73-35. The sequence goes on from MGCE01000058.1 coordinate 6,389, forward strand.
CCGCCCGCTCGCCGACGTCGTCGCGGAAGTCGAGGCGCTGGCCGCGCGCGGCCTCCAGGAGGCCATCCTCGTGTCGCAGGACACGCTGGCGTACGGGCGCGACCTCGCGGGCAATGGCGACATCGCGGACCTGCTCGCGGCACTCGGCGAGACACGGATGCCGTGGATCCGCCCGATGTACCTCCATCCCGCGCATGTCAACGACCGGCTGATCGCCCGCTGGGCCCGGGCGCGGGTGGTGCCGTACCTCGACCTGCCCGTGCAGCACGGCGACGATGCGGTGCTGCGGGCGATGCGTCGCGCGGTCACCGCGCGGCGCATGAAGGAGCTCGTGGCCGCGTTCCGCGAGGCGATCCCCGGGCTCACGGTGCGCACGACGGTGCTCGTCGGCTTCCCGGGCGAGTCCGACGAGGCCTTCCAGAACCTCCTCGAGTTCCTGGCCGACGTGGGCTTCGACCGCCTCGGTGTCTTCACGTACTCGCCGGAGGAGGGCACGCCCGCGACGGGCTTCGCGGACGCGGTGCCGGCCGAGGTCGCGGCCGAGCGCGCCGCCATGGTGCAGGAGCAGCAGGATCGCCTGGCGTGGGAGCGTTCCGCCACGCTCGTCGGCTCCGTGCAGGATGTGCTCGTGGACGGTCCGAGCGAGGATCCCGCGTTCGCGTGGGAAGGGCGCACGGCCGGCCAGGCCCCCGAGATCGACGGCGTCGTCTACCTGCGCGCGCCCGACCTGGTTCCGGGGCGCTTCGCGCGTGTCCGCGTCACCGAGGTCGAGGGCTACGAGCTCGTCGCCGAGCGCGCTTAGCCGGCCACCCCTGGCCGGACGCGTCGCGCTGCTCGTCGCCACGGTCGGCGGCGCAGGGTACTCCCCCGTGGCGCCCGGCACCGCCGGGACGGCGGTGGCGGTGCTCCTGCTCTGGCTGGTGCCGTTCTCCCGCCCGGCGCTCGCGGCCTTCTTCGTCGTCGTCACGCTGGTCGGCACGTGGGCCGCGCATCGGGCCGAGCGCGCGCTCGGCGCGAAGGACCCGGGGGCGATCGTCGTCGACGAGGTGGCCGGAATGACCCTCGCGGCGCTCCCGTTCCCCCTCACGCTCCCCACGCTCCTGGCCGGCTTCGTCCTGTTCCGCTTCTTCGACGTCGTGAAGCCACCTCCGGCACGCGCGAGCCAGCGCGCCCACGGAGGTGTGGGAATCATGGTGGACGACCTCATCGCCGGCGCCTACACCGCGCTCGTGCTCGCCGGGCTCCGCGCCCTCGCCGGCTGGCCGTGACGCCCGCCATCGCGCACGTGGTGACCGTCGGCGCCGCGCTGGCGGCCGATCCGGAGGGCGCCGCGGTCGCCGCCGTGCTGGCGCGCGCCGGCATCCTCGTCGCGAGCCGGGTCCTCGTGGAGGACGACGAGGCGGCGCTCCAGAGGGCACTCGGGCCGGACGGCGCGCTCACGGTGATCCTCGCCGGCGCCGGCAGCTCGGCCGGCGACGTCGTGCGGCGCGTCCTGTCGCGCGCGGTCGGCGCGCGGCTCGTCCTGAACCAGCGCATGCTCGACGCGCTCGCGGAGCGCTTCCGGCGGATCGATCGGCCGCTGCCGCGCCGCGCCGATCGGCTCGCGCTCCTGCCGCAGGGGGCCACGGTGTGGATCCCCGGCGAGGGCGAGCCCGCCTGGGCGCTCGAGAGCGGCGCGCGCCGCTTCGTCGTGCTCCCGCGCGACGGCTTCGGCGCGGCGCTGGAGGAGCACCTCGTGCCGCTGGCACGCGAGTACGCGACGGGCCGTGGCGCGGTCGTGACGCGCGTCCTGCGGACCGCGGGCGTGGGCGCCGGCGAGCTCGAGGAGCGGCTGGCCGAGTGGATCGGCCAGCCGGAGCGCGGCGTCGAGGTGACCGTCCTGCCCGCCGAGGCGGAGGTGTGGGTGCGGCTCCGGGCGCGCGGCGCCTCTCCCGAGGAGGCCCTGCGCGCCCTCGCGCCGACGGAGACGGCGGTGGCCGCGGCCCTCGGCGCGGACTGCTACGGGCGCGACGCCGAGACGCTCGAGCTGGTGGTCGGGCGCCGGCTCCTCGCGCGCGGGCTCACGCTCGCGGTGGCCGAGTCGTGCACCGGCGGTCTGCTCGGCCACCGGCTGACGAACGTCCCCGGCTCGTCCGCCTACTTCGAGCGAGGCGTGCTCGTGTACTCGAACCGGGCGAAGCAGGAGCTGCTCGGCGTGCCCGACGAGGTCCTCAGGGCACACGGCGCCGTGAGCGCCGCCTGCGCCGAGGCGATGGCCCGGGGGATCGTCGAGCGCGCGGGCGCGGCGTGCGGCCTCGCGATCACCGGCATCGCGGGGCCGGACGGCGGCACGCCGGCGAAGCCCGTCGGCACCGTGTTCGTCGGGCTCGCGCTCGACGGGGCGGTCACCTCGCGCCACCTTCGGCTCGCGGGCGACCGGGCCCGTGTGAAGTGGCAGTCGACGCAGGTGGCCCTTGATATGCTGAGGCGGGCCCTATGAGCCGCGTGGCCGCTGTCGTCCTCGTCGCTCTGGCCCTGGCCGGGTGCGCCGCCCAGCGCCCCTTCGATCGGGGCGTCGCGTACCTGCGCCAGGGGCTCTACGTGCAGGCGCTGGCGTCCTTCGACGCGGCGATCCACGAGTCGCCCGCCTCGGCCG
>MGCE01000059.1:0-5067 GCA_001790315.1 Candidatus Rokubacteria bacterium RIFCSPLOWO2_02_FULL_72_37
CTCCACGGCCGCGCAGCCGCCGAGCACGAGCGTCGCGGCGAGGGCGAGCGCACACCTGCGCGCGGGCGAGCGGGCCGGCATCCTAGTGGCGGAAGTGCCGGATCCCGGTGACGACCATCGCCATGTCGTGCTCGTCGGCGGCCTTGATCACCTCCTCGTCGCGAAGCGAGCCGCCGGGGTGGATCACCGCGGTGGCCCCGGCCTCGGCGACGACGTCGAGCCCGTCCCGGAACGGGAAGAAGGCGTCCGAGGCGCACACGGTGCCGCGGGTCTCGAGCCCCACCTCGCGCGCGCGCATGACGGCGATCCGCGCCGAGTCCACGCGGTTCATCTGGCCGGCGCCGACGCCGATCACCTGGTCCCGCGTCGTGAGCACGATCGCGTTGGACTTCGCGTGCTTGGCCACGCGCCAGGCGAAGCGCAGCGCCTCGCGCTCGGCCGGCGTCGGCGCTCGCCGCGAGACGGTCTTGAGCGCGGCGGGGTCCAGATCGGCGAGGTCGGCCGACTGGACGAGCAGCCCGCCGAGGACGCTCCGGTACTCGGCCAGGCGCGCCGGCAGCGCCGCGCGGTCGCACGGCACCTCGAAGACCCGGCACTTCTTCTTGGTGCGCCGGAGCTCCTCGAGCGCGTCGGGAGCGTACGCGGGCGCGAACAGGATCTCGACGAAGATACCGGCGAGCGCCGCGACCACCTCGTGGTCGAGTGGCCGGTTCACGCCGACGATCCCGCCATACATGGACATTGGGTCGCAGGCCTTCGCCCTGGCCATCGCTGCGCCGACGGTCGGGCCGAGCGCGACGCCGCACGGGTTGGTGTGCTTGACGACCACCGCGGCGGGCGTCTCCAACTCGAGCAGGAGCCCGAGCGCGGCCGAGAAGTCGAGCAGGTTGTTGTAGCCGAGCTCCGGGCCGTGGAGCTGCCGCATCGCCGCGAGGCCGATGGCGGGGCCACCCGGCGTGCGGTAGAACGCGGCCGCCTGGTGCGGGTTCTCGCCGTAGCGCAGCGTGAGCGCCCGCTCGGCCTCCAGCCGGAGCGGATGCGGGAACTCGTCCGGCGCCGCCGGCGCCGCCGGCACGGCCGCGGGCGAGCGCAGCCACGCCGCGATCGCCGCGTCGTACTGGGCGGTCCGCCGGAACGCCTCCTGGGCGAGACGCGCGCGGGTGGCATCGCTGAGCGCCCCGCCGCCCGCCCGGAGCTCGGCGAGGACGCCCGCGTACTGCGACGGGTCGGTCACCACCGCGACCGCGGCGTGGTTCTTGGCGGCCGCGCGGATCATCGTCGGGCCGCCCACGTCGATCTGCTCGATCGCCGCCGCGGGCGTCACGCCGGGCGTGGCGACCGTCGCCTCGAACGGGTACAGCGCGACGACGACGAGGTCGATCGGGGGGATCCCGTGCTGCGCGAGGGCCTCGAGGTGCGCGGGCACGTCCCGGCGCGCCAGGATGCCGCCGTGGATCTTCGGGTGAAGCGTCTTCACGCGGCCGTCCAGCATCTCCGGGAAGCCAGTCACCTCCGCGACGTCACGAACGGGCACGCCGGACCCGCGCAGGAGACGGGCCGTGCCGCCCGTCGACAGGATCTCGACGCCGAGCGCGGCGAGGCCGCGCGCGAGGTCCACCACCCCGGTCTTGTCGTGAACGCTGACGAGCGCGCGGCGGATCTTCATCGCACGAGCACTCTGCGGCCGGTGATCGTCAGGCGACCCTCCGCGAACAGGCGGATCGCCTCGGGATAGAGCCGGTGCTCTTCGACCAGGATGCGCGCGGACAAGGAGTCCTCCGTGTCGTCCGGGTGGACGGGCACGCTCGCCTGCAGGACGATCGGCCCGGTGTCGACGCCTTCGTCGACGAAGTGCACGGTCGCGCCCGCGACCTTGACGCCGTACTCGAGCGCCTGGCGCTGGGCCGCGAGCCCCGGGAACGCCGGGAGCAGCGCGGGGTGGATGTTCAGCACACGGCCGGCCCACGCGCGTACGAACGCGGGGCCGAGGATCCGCATGAACCCCGCGAGGCACACGAGCCCGACGCCGCGCGCCGCGAGCACGCCCGTGAGCGCCGCATCGTACGCCGCGCGCTCGCCGAAGTCCTTCGGGTTCAGCCAGACGACGGGCACGGCGTGCGCCCGCGCGCGATCGAGCGCCTGGGCGCGCTCGCGGTCGGACACCACGATCGCCACGCGCGCCGGGAAGCCGGGCGCCGCGCTCGCGTCGAGGATCGCCTGGAGGTTCGAGCCCCGTCCCGACGCCAGGACACCGAGGCGCAGCGCTGCGTCCGCGGGCCGCGTCACGCGACGAGCTCCACACCGCGCTCGCCGGCAACGACTTCGCCCAGCCGGAGCACGGTCTCCCCGGCCCCGGCCAGGAGCGCGGCGGCGCGGTCCGCGGCGGCCTCGGGCACGACGACGACGTAGCCGACGCCCATGTTGAACGTGCGAAACATCTCGGCCTCCTCGACCCGTCCCGCGTCGCGCAGCGCCTCGAACACGCCCGGCACGCGCCACGCCGAGCGCCGGATGCGGGCGCGGCAGCCCGCGGGCAGCACGCGCGGCACGTTGCCCGGCAGGCCGCCGCCGGTGACGTGCGCCATCGCGTGCACCTCCACCCCCTCGGCGAGCAGCGCCTGCACGGCGCGGACGTAGATCCGGGTCGGCTCGAGCAGCACGTCGGCCACCGTACGCCCGGTGCCCGGGAGCTGGTCGCCGACGCCGAGCCCGAGCACGTCGAAGACGATGCGCCGCGCGAGCGTGTAGCCGTTCGAGTGGAGGCCCGACGCGGCGAGACCGAGGACGGCGTCGCCCGGGCGGACCGCGGCGCCGTCCACGATCCGCGTACGCTCGACGACGCCGACGGCGAAGCCCGCGAGATCGTACTCGCCGGGCGCGTAGAGGTCGGGCAGCTCGGCCGTCTCGCCGCCCACGAGCGCGCAGCCCGCCCGGCGGCAGCCCTCGGCGACGCCGCGCACGATGGCCTCCACCCGCTCCGGGTCGAGCTTGCCGATGCCGATGTAATCGAGGAAGTAGAGGGGCTCGGCGCCGTGGACGAGCACGTCGTTGACGCCCATGGCGACCAGGTCGATGCCCACGGTGTCGTGGCGTCCGGCGAGGAACGCCACCTTGAGCTTCGTGCCCACGCCGTCGCTCGAGGAGACCAGGACCGGCTCGCGGAACCGACCCGGGACCGCCACGAAGCTCGCGAACGCCCCGACGCGGCCCAGGACCTCCGGGCGGGCCGTCGCCGCGGCGAGCGGCGCGATGCGGCGCACGGCGTCGTCACCGGCGTCGATGTCGACCCCGGCGTCGCGGTAGGTCAGCGGCTCCATCCGGGCGTCGCTAGCCGTCGAACAGCCGGAGCTGGGGCGTCGCGTCCGGCTCGATACCCACCCGGTAGCCCCCCGTGAAGCACGCGTTGCAGAAGTGCGCGGGGTCTCCACCGGTCGCCTTGAGCATGCCGTCGAGCGAGAGATAGCCGAGCGAGTCGGCGGCGAGGTAGCGACAGATCTCGTGGACCGTATGGCTCGAGGCGATCAGCTCCTTCCGCGTCGGCGTGTCGATCCCGTAGTAGCAGGGCCACTGGATCGGCGGGGACGAGAGCCGCATGTGGACCTCGCGCGCGCCCGCGCTCCGGATCATCTTGACGATCTTGCGGCTCGTGGTGCCGCGGACGATCGAGTCGTCCACGACCACGACGCGGCGCCCCTCGAGCATGTCGCGCACCGGGTTGAGCTTGATCTTGACGCCGAAGTGCCGGATCCCCTGCTTGGGCTCGATGAACGTCCGCCCCACGTAGTGGTTCCGGATCAGCCCGAGCTCGTACGGCGTGCCCGACTCCTCGGAGTAGCCGAGCGCGGCGCTCGTCCCCGAGTCCGGCACGGGGATCACGACGTCGGCCGCCACCGGGTACTCCCGCGCGAGCTGGCGGCCCATCGCCTTGCGCACCGTGTGGACGTTGCGCCCCCACAGGATCGAATCCGGCCGGGCGAAGTAGACGTACTCGAAGACGCAGTGCAGGCGCTCGGCCGGCGGGAACGGGCGCACCGATCGGAGGCCGGCGTCGGAGATCACCACGAGCTCGCCCGGCTCGACGTCGCGCTCGAACGAAGCCTCCATGAGGTCGAGCGCGCAGGTCTCGGACGCGACGATGTGAGCGTCGCGAAGCCGCCCGAGCGTCAGCGGGCGGAACCCGTACGGGTCGCGGATCGCGTAGAGGGCGTCGAGCGTGAGGATCAGGAGCGAGTAGGCGCCGGTGACCTGCGCGAGCGCGTGGGTGATCTGCTCCTCGAGCGAGCCGGCGGGGGCGCGGGCCAGCAGGTGCAGGATCACCTCGGTGTCGGAGCTCGACTGGAAGATCGCCCCGTCCCGCTCCATCTTGCGACGGAGCGCGTCGGCGTTCGTCAGGTTGCCGTTGTGCGCGATCGCGATGGGGCCGCGGGCCGTCGTCGCCATGATCGGCTGGGCGTTCTTGAGGTTGGAGCTGCCCGCGGTCGAGTAGCGCACGTGCCCGATCGCCCGGTGACCGGGCAACCGCCGGAGGCGGTCACGGCCGAAGACGTCGGCCACCCACCCCATCGCCTTCTCGGTGTGGACCGTCACACCGTCGGAGGCGGCGATGCCCGCGGATTCCTGCCCGCGGTGCTGGAGCGCGTAGAGGCCGAGGTAGGTGACGTTGCCGGCCTCGGGGTGGTTCCAGACCCCGAACAGCCCGCACTCGTCGTGGAACCTGTCGTCACGCCATGTGGCGCTCAAACCCGTTCCTCCATGCGTGCTCGATCCGCACCACCGGTACCTCGACGAGCGTCACGCCGCCCGCGGCGATGCAGAGCCGGTCGCCTCCGGTCTCACCGACCCATCGCCACGGGATCGCCGACTCCCGCATCAACCCCTCGAACTCGGCCGCGTGGGCCGGCTCCACCGCCACGACGACGCGCGAAGGGCCCTCGCCAAACAGCGTCAGGTCGGGCCGCGCGGTGCCCGGGACCGTCACCGTACACCCGAGCGGTTCACGCCCGGTCGCGCACGCCTCGGCGAGCGCCACGGCCAGACCGCCCTCCGAGCAATCGTGCGCGCCGCTCA
>MGCE01000059.1:5099-7200 GCA_001790315.1 Candidatus Rokubacteria bacterium RIFCSPLOWO2_02_FULL_72_37
GCCTGAACCCGGCGCTCGACCGGGAGGTCGAGCGGCGCCAGCCGACCCGCGAGCTTGTGGTGGCGCGTCCAGAGGTACTCGCTGCCGCCCAGGCTCACCGCCTCGGGGCCGAGCAGCGCCACGGCGTGCCCTGGCGCCTTGAACCACTGGGTCGCGTACCGGCTCGCGTCCTCGATCAGCCCCACGACACCGACGACGGGCGTCGGGAGGATCGCGCGGCCGCTGGTCTCATTGTAGAAGGAAACGTTGCCGCCCACTACGGGGATCTCGAGCGCGCGGCAGGCCTCGGCGATGCCCTCGATCGCCTCGGCAAACTGCCACAGGATCTCCGGCCGCTCGGGCGAGCCGAAGTTCAGGCAGTCCGTGAGCCCGACGGGCAGCGCGCCCGCGCACGAGACGTTCCGCGCCGCCTCGGCGACCGCCAGCGCGGCGCCCCGCCGCGGGTCGAGGAAGACCTGGCGGCCGTTGCCGTCCGTGGCGACCGCGAGCGCCCGGCGCGTGCCCTTGACGCGCAGCACGGCGGCATCCGAGCCGGGCAGGACGAGGGTGTTGATCCCCACCTGCTGGTCGTACTGGCGGAAGGCCCACTCCTTGGAGGCGAGCGTCGGCGAGCCGAGGAGCTCGAGCAGCGCCTGCCCCCAGTCCGTGGGCGCCGGGAGGCCGAGCGGGTCGAAGGCGAGCCGCTCGTCGAGCCACGCCGGCCGCTCGACGGGCTTCCGGTACTCCGGCGCCTCCGCCAGCAGCGCGACCGGCACGCGGGCGACCACCTCGCCGTCGAGCCGCGCGCAGAGCTCGCCGCCCGCGGTCACGTGGCCGATCTGGACGGCGTCGAGCTCCCACTTGGCGAAGACCCGCCTGATCTCCTCCTCGCGGCCCCGGGCCGCGACGAGCAGCATCCGCTCCTGAGACTCCGAGAGCAGGATCTCGTAGGGCGTCATCGCGGTCTCGCGCTGGGGCACGCGCGCCAGCTCGACGTCCATGCCGGTGCCCGCGCGCGCCGGCATCTCCGACGTGCAGCAGGCGAGACCCGCCGCGCCCATATCCTGGATGCCGACCACTGCGCCCGTCGCCATCGCCTCGAGGCACGCCTCGAGCAGCAGCTTCTCCGTGAACGGGTCGCCCACCTGCACGGTCGGCCGCCGCTCCTCGGCGTGCTCGTCGAAGGTCGCCGAGGCCATCGTCGCTCCGTGGATCCCGTCGCGCCCGGTCTTGTTGCCGACGTAGAAGACGGGGTTGCCGACGCCCTCGGCGCGCGCGCGGAACATCCGCTCGGCACGCACGAGGCCGACGCACAGCACGTTCACGAGCGGATTGCCGGCGTACTCGGGAGCGAACGCGATCTCGCCACCCACGGTCGGGCAGCCGAAGCAGTTCCCGTACCAGCTGATGCCGGAGACCACGCCGCTGACGAGGTGCCGCGTCTTCGCGTCCGTCGGGTCACCGAAGCGGAGCGAGTCGAGGATCGCGATCGGTCGGGCACCCATCGTGAAGATATCGCGCAGGATCCCGCCCACGCCGGTCGCGGCGCCCTGGAAGGGCTCGATGAACGAGGGGTGGTTGTGGCTTTCCATCTTGAAGACGACGGCCCAGCCCTCTCCGATGTCGATCGCCCCGGCGTTCTCACCGGGCCCCTGCAGGACCCGAGGTCCGCGCGTGGGCAGTCGAGCGAGGTACACCCGTGAGTGCTTGTAGGCGCAGTGTTCGGACCAGAGCGCCGAGAAGAGGCCCAGCTCCGTCCAGGTGGGTTCGCGGCCGAGCCGCGTGACGATGCGATCGTATTCCTCCGCGGTGAGGCCGGCGTCCCGAGCCAGGTCGACCGTGACCTTCGGCTCAGTCCCCCTCACCGGCTACCGCTTGAGGAACGTACCGTCCTCGACAAGGCTACCGAGGAGCGAATGGAACAGGAGAATCCCGTCGGTCCCACCCATGGCCGCTTCGCAGGCGCGCTCGGGATGCGGCATGAGCCCGAGCACGGTGGCCGCGCGATTGACGATCCCCGCGATGTTCTCGAGCGAGCCGTTCGGATTCGCCGCCCTCGTGACACGACCGTCGGCGTCCGCATAGCGGAAGACGATCTGGTTGCCCTGCCGGAGCTCGGCGA
>MGCE01000060.1:0-3819 GCA_001790315.1 Candidatus Rokubacteria bacterium RIFCSPLOWO2_02_FULL_72_37
CCGGATCCTGATCCAGGAGCCGGATCGTCCGGGGGAGTTCCACCTGCACGCGCAGGCGGGCGTCACCGAGCATGGCAAGGAGGTCTCGCTCCACGTCGAGGACGGCGACGACGGGCTGATCGGCTGGATCATGCGACACCGTCGCTCGATCGCGCTGCCGGACGTGCTCGAGCAGCCGAACGTGAAGTATCTCGATTGGTTCAAGGGCGAAGGCTTCGTGTCGTTCCTCGGCATTCCGCTGTTCTTCGAGAACGCACTCGTTGGCGTCATGACGATTCTGTTCCGCGAGCGCCACGTGGTCTCGCCCGAGCAGACGGCGCTCGCGGAGGCGCTCGCGACCTCGGCGACCATCGCGATCCGCAACGCGCGTCTGTACGAGGAGACCCAGCAGCGGCTGCGGGACACCGAGACCCTCCTCGCGGTCAGCCAGGACGCGAGCTCGACGCTCGAGCTCACGGAAGTCTTGCGACGCTGCACGCGCGCGCTCGTGCGCGCGCTGGGTGCCGACACCGGCGGCGCGTGGCTCCTCAGCCAGGACGGCAGTCGCTTCGTCCCGATCGTGGGGTATCACGTGCCCAAGCATCTCTTCGCGACGTTCACCGAGGCGCCGATGGCTGCGGGTGATTCCCTGATCGACCAGATGCGGCACCTCGACGGGGCCATCTATTCGAGCGACAGCCAGAACGACCCGAGGCTCGATCACCCGCTGACCCGGCTCCTGCCGCACAAGTCGCTGCTCGTCCAGCCCATGCGCTGGAAGGGCACGCCCATCGGAGGATTCGCGGTCGCCTGGCTTCGCAGACCCCACCGCTTCATGCCCGACGAGCTGCGGCTCGCGGAGGGCATCGCGGTCCAGGCCGCGGTGGCGAGCGAGAACTCGCGGCTGTACGAGGGAGTCAAGCAGCAGATGGCGGAACTCAAGCGGGCCCAGGCCCAGCTCATCCAGTCGACCAAGCTCGCGGCCATCGGCGAGCTGGCGGCCAATATCGCGCACGAGATCAACAACCCCCTCACCAGCGTGCTCGGGTTCGCCTCGTATCTGGTGGAGCGGATCCCCGCCGGCCAGCCTCTGCGCGAAGAGCTCGCGCTCATCCAGGAGGAAGCGGGCCGTGCGCGCGACATCGTCCGGGATCTGCTGCATTTCAGCCGCCAGCGGGAGTTCGTGCCCAAGATCATGGACCTGAACGTCGTTCTCGAGCAGACGCTCGCGATGGTGCGTCGCCAGGGCGTCCTCGATGCGGTCGAGCTGCGCGAGGAGTACGGCACGGAGCTCCCCCCGGTCGAGGTGGACGCGACGCGCATCAAGCAGGTCTTCCTCAATCTCATCAACAACGCCGTCTTCGTCATGAAGAACGGCGGGACCCTGACCCTGCGCACCTCCCAGGACGGCGACATGGTGCACGTGGAGGTCATCGACACGGGGACCGGCATCGCTCCGGAGCACGTGGATCGCATCTTCGAGCCGTTCTTCACGACCAAGCCCGACGTCAGCGGGACCGGCCTCGGTCTTTCGGTGAGCCTCGGGATCGTCCAGAGCCACGGTGGGACGATCGAGGTTCGGAGCGAGCCCGGCCGGGGCTCGACCTTCACGGTGAAGCTCCCGGCCAAACCGGGCGCCGTCGTGTCCGATGAGCCGGCCGACATCTGACCGGCGCCTGTGCAGATACCCGCCCCGCTGTAACGCTTCGTATCGCATTCCGGAAAGGCCCGCTTCTCGCTGGAACGCCTTGAAATGGCTCGTGCTCCCCGTGCCGTCGCGTCGCACATGCTGGCACCTCTGGCCAAGAACTGGCCAGAAGCTCGGAGATCGATCCGGAAACTTCGTGTTTTTTTCTTTGTGTTTCAGCTACTTAGATTCACCGTCAGCCTGGTATTTGCCTTGCACATCCTCGGGCTCGAGGATGCGAACACACCAGGCATCTCGTGAACGAGGAGAGACCACGATGAGAACCGTCAATTGGAAGGGCGCGGTTGCGCGGAGCCTCCTGGGGCTCGCGGCCCTGCTGGTCGTGCCGATGGTCGGCGCGACCCCGGCGATGGCCGAGAAGGTCAACCCGAGCGTCGGCGCAGTGCTCTACGAGGTCGCCGAGGACGCGTATTTCCTCGATGCGAACGGGATGCCGACCGGAGATCCGGACAAGATCGTCCTGCGTGTGGCCACGGCTCAGCTGACGGGCTGGGTGGAACTGGGCACGCCGCTGTGCCCGTCCGAGTTCCTGCTGGTCTACCCGAAGGCCAAGCGCTGCGCGCTGAACGCCATCGGGACGGACTACGTGTCCCTGCAGGGAGACCAGCCCGGGACCGGCCCGGTCTCCGGCGTCTTCAGCGTCGTCATCCAGGGGGATAACCCGACGGACGGACCCGAGGGCGTCGCGCTCACCGGGACGTTCACCGGGACCGTGGATCTTTCGCTGGCGCTCGCCGGGACGCCGATCGGCTTCCTGACGGGCGGCGTGTTCCAGGTCGACCCGGGACCGTTCTCCCAGGGCGGCTCCTTCGCCTTCACGGGAACCTTCCGGCTGCCGTTCAGCCTGTCGCAGGACGGCTCGAAAGGCCCCGCGTGGGGTAACCGGGCGGCGTTCTACCTGACGGACAACGGACGGCCGGATCGTGTGCGCCAGGACGAGCGCGCGATCGGCTGGGCGACGGTCCGGCTCGAGATCGAGTTCCAGTAGGCCCCCGCGACCTCTCCTCGATCCCACGGCGGGTCCGGGTCAGAGCACCGATCCGGGCCCGTAAAGCGTCCTGGGGAGCATGGGGGGCGCCCGGAGCCCCCCATGCTCTCAGTCGGCTTTGAAGTACCTCGCGGCGGGATGGTGGAGCACGAGCGCCGAGACGGACGCCTCCGGATCCATCATGAACCCTTCCGTGAGCTCGAGGCCGATCGCCCCGGGCTCGAGCAGCTGGAAGAGCGTCGCCTGGTCGGCGAGGTTCGGGCACGCAGGATACCCGAAGGAAACGCGGATCCCACGGTAGCGCGCCTTGAGCAGATCCGCCATTGCGAGGTCGGGCGGGTCCGGGAAGCCCCAGAGCGTCCTGAGGCGCGCGTGGAGCATCTCCGCGAACGCCTCGGCGCACTCGAGGGCCAGCGCCTGGAGGGCGTGCGAACGGACGTACGCGCCCTCGGCTTTCCACCGCTCCGCGAGCTCCCGGACGCCGCCGCCGCACGTCACCGTGAACAGCGCGAGGAAGTCGTCGACGTCGTCCCGGACGTAGTCGGCGAGGCAGAGCTGCTCGCCGTCCTTCTGCCGCGGGAACTCGAACCGCGCCACTGCATCGCCCGACGCCTGGAACAGGACCACGCTGTCACCCGCGGCGCGCGCTCGGTACCAGCGGTAGACGGCGTGGGCCCGGAGCAGATGATGCTCGATCGCCTCGCGCTCGAGCCCCTCGACGATCTCCCGGAGCTCGCGCGCCTTGGGATCCCCCTCTGCGAAGAGGCGCTCGACGAGCCCGCGCAGACCGAGGTGCTTGCCGTAGAGCATCTGGAGATTCAGGTAGGGGTAGATGTGCGCGAGCGGCACGTCGCGCAGGACGTGGCGCTCGAGGTCCGGGGGAGTGGGCGGCGTGACGGGCTCCACCCGGCGTCCCTGGCGCGCCGCCCTGGGCACGGGGGCCGCCGGGCGGCCGCCCGGCGTGTCGTCGCCGGCGAGCGCCGCCTGCTCGCGGCGCACACGCTCGACGAGCGCGTCGCGCGTCGGCGCCGCGAAGAGCCGGTTGGCGAGGTCGAGCCCTTCCATCGCGTCCTTGGCGTACAGCGTGAGCCCGCCGTACTCCGGGGCGATCCTGGTCGCGGTGAACTTCCGCGTGAGCGCCGCG
>MGCE01000060.1:3840-10984 GCA_001790315.1 Candidatus Rokubacteria bacterium RIFCSPLOWO2_02_FULL_72_37
GTTGTTCGACAGGATGATCTCGACGAGGTTCTTGCCGATGTCGTGGACGTCGCCCTTCACGGTCGCGAGCACGATCGCCGCGCGCGTCGCCGACTCGCTCTTCTCCATGAAGCGCTCGAGGTGGGCCACGGCGACCTTCATCGCCTCGGCCGACTGGAGCACCTCGGCCACGATGAGCTGATTGTCGCTGAAGAGCCTCCCCACCTCGTCCATCCCCCGCATCAGCGGGCCGTTGATGATCGCGAGCGGGGTGGCCTCGCGCAGCTTCGCGTCCAGGTCCTCCACCAGGCCATCGCGGCTGCCCTCGACGATGTAGCGCGCGAGTCGCTCGTCGAGCGGGAGCGTGTGGACCGCCGCCGGCGCCTTCCGCCGTTCCCGGAAGTGGGCCGCGAACGCCCCGACCGGATCCGCGCCTCGCTGGTAGACGAGGTCCTCCGCGAGCCGCCGCTCGTCCTCCGGGATCGAGGGATAGCGCTCGAGGCGCTCGGTGTTGACGATCGCGTAGTCGAGGCCGGCCTTCGTCGCGTGGTAGAGGAACACCGAGTTCAGCACCTCGCGGCCGGCCGGCGGCAGGCCGAAGGACACGTTGGAGATCCCGAGAATCGTCTTGCACTCGGGAAAGCGCTGCTTGATCGCGCGCACGCCCTCGATCGTCTCGACGGCGGAGCCCGCGTAGTTCGCGTCCCCGGTGCCGACGGGGAAGACCAGCGGGTCGAAGATCAGGTCGCGGGCCGGGACGCCGTACGCGCCCGTGAGCAGGGCGTGGCAGCGCTCCGCGATCGCGAGCTTGCGCTCACGGGTCACCGCCATGCCCTGTCGCTTGTCCTCGTCGATCGTGCCGACGACGACCGCGCCGCCGTACGTCCGGAGCAGGGGGACGATCCGCTGGAGCCGTTCCTCGCCGTCCTCCAGGTTGATCGAGTTGACGATCGCCTTGCCCTGGCAGTGGCGCAGCGCGAGCTCGATCACGGCCGGGTCGGTGGAGTCGATCATGAGCGGGACCTTCACCGAGCGCGTCAGCTGCGTCATGAACCGATCCATGTCGTCGGTCTCGTCGCGGTCCGGGTTGGCGAGGCAGACGTCGAGGACCTGGGCGCCGCTGCGCACCTGGGCCCGGCCGATCTCGGCCGCCTCCTCGAACCGGCCGGCCGCGATCAGCTCCTTGAACCGTCGAGAGCCGATGACGTTCGTCCGCTCGCCGACGAACAGGGGGCGGTTGTCGTCGGTCGGGTAGAGCACCTCGATGCCGCTCACGGCTTGCGGCTCCCGCGCCATCGGCACGCGCGGCGGCCGGCCGCGGACGAGCTCGGCGAGTCTCCGGATGTGGGCGGGAGTGGTGCCGCAGCAGCCCCCCACGATGTTCACCCAGCCTTCGTCCACGAAGCGTGAGAGCTTGAACGCGAGGCTCCCCGGCGTCTCCGCGTACTGGCCCCGCTCGTCCGGCAGACCCGCGTTGGGGTAGACGCTCACGAAGCACGTGGCCATGGCGGCCAGGGAGCGCAGGTGGTCCGTCATGAACTCGGGGCCGGTCGCGCAGTTGAGGCCGATGGCGAAGACACCGACGTGCTCGAGCGACACGTAGAAGGCCTCGACGCCCTGTCCGGCCAGCATCGTCCCCATCGGCTCGATCGTGCCGCTCACCATGAGCGGCAGCTCGCGCGCGGCCTCCCGCATCGCCCGGCGGACACCGATCGCCGCGGCCTTGACGTTCAGCGTGTCCTGCGCCGTCTCGAGGAGCAGCGCGTCCACGCCGCCATCGATGAGCGCCCGCGCCTGCACCGCGTACGCGGCCAGAACCTCCTCGAAGGTGACGTTCCGCGTGATGCTGATCGATCGCGTGGAGGGGCCCATGGCGCCCACGACGAAGCGTGTGCCCGCGCACTCGCGCGCGAGCCGCGCCCCGGCCAGCGCGATCTCCGCGGCGCGCTCGGCGAGACCGTATTCGCCCAGCACGTAGGGCGCGCAGCCGAACGTGTTGGTGGAGATCATGTCGGCGCCCGCGTCGAGGTAGGCCGTATGGATGGCCCGGACGACGTCCGGGCGCATGAGGTTGAGGTGCTCGTTGCACCCCTCGTAGCGCGGGCCGCCGAAGTCGGCCGCGGTGAGGCCTCGCGCCTGGAGCATCGTGCCCATGGCGCCGTCCAGGACGAGGATGCGGGCGGTCAGCGCGTCGCGCAGCCGGGGCATGGAGGTATAGTAGCGCACATGACCACCAGGCCCCTTTCGCTCGACGGCATCCGCGTGCTCGATCTCTCCCGCGTGCTGGCCGGCCCCTTCTGCGGCGCGCTGCTCGGCGACCTCGGCGCCGACGTCATCAAGGTGGAGGACCCGCAGGCGGGTGACGAGTCGCGGACGTGGCCGCCGCACAAGGACGGCGAGGCGGCGGGCTACCTCGTCAACAACCGCAATAAGCGCGGCATCGCCGTGGACCTCAAGGCGCCCGAGGGCGTGGAGATCGTCCGCCGGCTCGCGCGCCGGGCCGACGTGCTGATCGAGAACTTCCGCACCGGCACCATGGAGGAGTTCGGCCTCGGCTACGATCGGCTCGCCGCCGACAACCCGCGCCTCATCTACTGCTCGGTCTCGGCCTTCGGCCGCACCGGTCCGCGCGCCGCAGGCGCGGGCTACGAGGCGCTGATGCAGGCCTTCAGCGGGATCATGTCCATCACGGGTGAGCCCGGTGGCCCGCCGGTGCGCTGCGGTGTGTCCTTCCTGGACCTGACGACCGGCATCCTCTGCGCCTTCGGCGTGGTCAACGCGCTCCTGTACCGCGAGAAGAGCGGCCTCGGCCAGCGCGTGGACGGCTCGCTGCTCGAGACCGCGGTGGGTCTCCTGAACTTCCAGGCCGAGGGATACCTGCTGGCCGGCACCGTGCCCCGCGCGCTCGGCTCGGCCCACCCGTCGCTGTCGCCCTACCGCAACTTCCGCTGCCGCGACGGGCAGTGGGTGTTCATCGCCGGCGCCAACGACCGGCTCTGGCGCCGGCTCGTGACGGCGCTCGGCCTGCCGGCCATGGCCGACGATCCGCGCTTCGCGATCAACGTCGAGCGCGTCAAGCACCGGAAGGAGCTGGAGACCGCCCTCGAGGAGGCGATCGCCCGCCACGACCGGGACGCGCTCCTGAAACTGCTCGACGAGGCCGGCGTGCCGGCGACGCCGGTGAACACCGTGGACCAGGTGCTGAACGACCCGCAGACGGCGACCCGGCCCGTGATCCGACGAATGCGGCACCCGAAGCTCGGCGACATCCCCGTGGTGGGCATGCCGGTGAGCTTTTCGCGGCTCACCCCCGACGTGCACCGCCACGCCCCTGGGCGCGGCGAGCACACCGACGAGGTGCTGGCCGAGTCCGGCTACAGCGTCGCCGAGATCGCCGACCTCCGCGCGAAGAAGGCCGTCGTCTAGAGAGAGGAGCCGATCATGGCACGACTCGAGATCCTGAACCCCGTGGCGAAAACGGTCGAGTACTCCGTCACGCCGGCCCGCCGGCCGTCGGACCTCGACGGCCTCCGGATCGGGCTCTACTGGAACATGAAGGCCGGCGGCGACGCCGCCCTGGACCGCACCGAGCAGCTCCTGCGCGGGCGCTTCTCGAAGGCGACGTTTCGCCGCTACACGGGCTCGGTCGGCTTCATCATGCGCCACTGTACGGCGGAGGACGCCGACCGCATCGCCTCCGAGGTGCACGCCGTCGTGGGCACGACCGCGGACTGAGGCTCCTGCACGTCGTGGGGTGCCCACGACATGGTCGAGCTGGAGCGGCGGGGGATCCCGACCGTGCTCTTCACCGCGCAGACCTTCGTGCACGACGCCCACCGGAGCGCCGCCAGCTTCGGCCTCGCGGGCCTGCCGCTGGCCGTCGTGCCGCTGCCGTTCACCAACCAGAAACCCGAGGACGTCCACCGGATGGCCGAGGCGGCCTTCGACCAGGTGCTGGCGGGGCTCAGCAAGGCGGTCGAGGTGCGGGCCGTCGAGCGCCCGCCGCTCGAGGCGCGGCTCGCCTACGAAGGGGACGACCTGCTCGACGCCTGGGGGCGCCTGCAGGCCGACTTTCTCAAGCGCGGCTGGGGTGACGGCTTCCCGCTGGTCGCCCCGACCGAGCGGGCGGTGGCGGCGATGCTGCGCGGGACGAAGCGCGCGCCCGGCGATCAGGTCGCCGTGCTGGAGCCCGGCTTCGGCATCGCGACAGTCGAGAAGCTGGCGATCAACGCCGTGATGGCAGGCTGCGGGCCCCAGCACCTGCCGTTCCTGATCGCGGCGGTGCGCTGCCTGGCCGAGCCGAAGATGTACCTTCGCAACAAGGCCATGTCCACGGGGCCGCACGCGCCGCTCGTGCTCGTGAACGGCCCGAAAGGGCGCGTGGCGAACATCAACTCGGGCATGTGCGCGCTCGGCCCGGGGGCGCCGTCCGCCAGCAACACCGTGCTCGGCCGGGCGGTGCGGCTCGCGATGATGAACGTCGGCCACACCTACGTCGGTTTCTCCGACATGGATACGATCGGCTCGCCGGTGAAGTACAGCTGCTGCTGCGCCGAGAACGAGGCCGAGAGCCCGTGGGAGCCCTACCACGTCACGCGCGGCTTCGCGAAAGAGGCGTCCACCGTCACCGTGCACTTCGTGTACGGCATCTGCGAGCTGCACGATTTCCGCTCGACGACACCGGACGACCTGGTCCGCGTGTTCGCGACGGCCGCCACCAACGTGGCCCAGGTGGGTACCGGGCTCTGGCTCATCGGCCGGCGGGCCGACCCGCGAAGCAAGACCGAGGAGCGCGAGCACAACACGCTCTTCATCTGCCCCGAGCACGCCCAGATCTTCCAGAAGGCCGGCTGGGGCCGACGTCAGATCCAGGAGGCGCTCTACCGCGAGGCGCGGCTGCCGTTCAAGACCATGATGCTCAACAAGGAGCCGCAGGCGATGGCGGCGGCGCACCCGGAGCTCGGCTGGATGCACGACCATCCCGACCTGCCGGTGCCCGTCGTCGAGGACCCGGGCTGCTTCGACATCGCGGTGGTCGGCGCCGCGGCCGGGCGCGGCACGTACTTCTACGGCGCCGGGGAGCCGGTGACGATGCCGGTCGAGGACTGATCCCGACGCGCGGCGGGGCGCTCACGCTCCTGGTCCTCGCGGTCGGGCTCGCCACCGCGCCGGCGGCGGCAGAGCTCTACCGCTGGACGGACGCCGACGGGACCGTGCACTACACGGCCGACCCGAGCGCGATCCCGCCGGCCCATCGCGAGGCTGCGCGCCTGCTCGCGAGCCCCCGGGCGCGCCCGGCGCTCCCCGATGTGGCGCCATCCGAGGCCGCGGTGATCCGGGTCGACCCGCGCGCGCCGCTCACCGTCGGCGTCCATCTGAACGGCGTACCCCTCACGCTCATCGTGGACACGGGGGCCGAGCGCACCGTGCTGTCGCCGGCGGCGCTCGAGCGCGCAGGTTTCGGTGGCCTGCCGGGCCGGCCGATCCACGTGGTGGGGGTGACGGGGACGGCCGCGGCACGGCTCGTCACGGTGCCGCTGCTCGACGTCGCCGGGGCGCGGATCGGCCCGCTCGCCGTCATCGCCCACGCGCTGCCGCCGACGGGCCGGGCCGACCCAGTGGACGGCCTCCTCGGCCGCGACGTGCTCGACGCCTTCACCCTCACCGTCGACACCGCCTCCGGCCGCGCGACCCTCACGCTGCGCTGAGCCGCCTCGCGCCGACAGCGCGCCGGCCGGCTGTTTCCCGAGGGCCTTGCGCGCTATAGTTTGCGCGACTGATGGGATGCTCTCGCAGCGTCTCGGGCCACCCGCGCCAAGACATGCTGCGCGGCCTCGCCGCCTGTCGCGGCGCTGGTGGCGTCCGCTGGCGAAGCCCAGGACGGCGGGAGCGAGGGGCGATGGTGCGGACCCCGGGTGTGGATAGTTCGGCGATAGGCTGCGGAACCTCGCAGCGTTTGCCGCGCAACGCAGCGGCATACGCTGACCTGTCCATTTCGCGTTGGGTAGCCGCCGGGCGGTCAGTCGCGCGGGTAGTGGCGGTGCCCCCGGTGCGGCCCGTGGCGGAGGCTGGCGAAGGTGTGGCCGAGCGCAGCCCGGGCCTCGCGTGCGCCGGCCCCCGTCCGCGCCATCGTGATAGCCACCAGCGTGCTCCCGTCCGCGGCCGCGAGCAGCCGCTCGGCCCGCCGCCGCGTCACACGGCCGAAGCGGCTCACCAGCCCCACTGCGCGGGCCCGGAGCTTGGCCGAGCGCGGCTGCACCGCGATCATCCGGTTGCCGAAGACATTGCCCATGCGCGCGAAGGTGGCGGTGGTGAGCGCGTTGAGGACGAGCTTGGTGGCGGTGCCCGCCTTGAGCCGCGTCGAGCCCGCCAGCACCTCGGGCCCGGTGTCGAGCGCGATGACGACGCGCGCCGCCCGCCGGCCGATGCGCGGGTTGCAGGTGACGAGGACCGTGACCGTGCCGAGCCGGCGCGCCTCGGCCAGCGCCCCCAGCACGAAGCGCGCGGTGCCGCTGGCGCTGATCCCGATCACCACGTCACCCCGGCGCGCCCGCCGCCGCACCTGGCGCGCCCCGTCCCGCGCGTCGTCTTCCGCGCCCTCCTTCGAGCGGAACACGGCGCCACGGCCGCCGGCCAGGATGGCCTGCACCTGCGAGGGGCGGACGCCGAAGGTCGGCGGGCACTCGGCAGCCTCGAGCACGCCGAGGCGGCCGCTGGTGCCCGCGCCGACGAAGATGAGCCGGCCGCCTCCGCCGAGCGCCCGGAGAACCAGATCCACCGCGCGCGCGACCGCGGGCGCCGCCCGCCCCGCCGCCCTCACCGCCTCGCGGTCCGCGCGGTTCATGACGCGCGCGATCCCGAGCGGTGACAGCCGGTCCAGCGCCCGCGTCCGCGGGTCGGCCCACTCCGTCGTCAGCCTCTCGTACCGGATCCGCGCCGTCACGGGTCCGAGCGCTCCCGGTTCGGGCTCGGCGGCCGGCCGCTGAGCGCGGCCAGCACGTCGAAGAGCGCGCCGAAGTCGAGCGCGGCGAGGCCGAGGCCGCGGGCCATCGTGAGCCACTGCTGGACGAGGGCGGTGGTGGGGAGCGGCACGCCGACGGCGTGGGCCTGATCGAGCGCGAGCTGCAGGTCCTTCTGGATCATCGGCACCGGGAACCACGCCTCG
>MGCE01000060.1:11000-15054 GCA_001790315.1 Candidatus Rokubacteria bacterium RIFCSPLOWO2_02_FULL_72_37
TCGCGCGGCATCCGGCCCAGCACGAAGGGCCCCCGGTACTTCACCATCGGCGAGGCGATCACGGACTTCAGCAGCGCCTCGACGGCGGCCTCCCGCGCGATCCCCGACTTCTCCGCGAGCAGCACGGCCTCGCTGAACGCCAGCATCTGGACGGCGAGCCCGAGGTTGGTCGCGACCTTCATGGTCTTGGCCAGACCCAGCTCGCCGACGTGGGTGACGCCGCCCGACCCCAGCGCGGCGAGCCAGGGCCTGACGCGCTCGAGCGCCGCCGGATCGCCTCCGGCCTGGAACGAGGCCTCGCCGCGCTCGACGGTGATCGTGCTGCCCGACACCGGCACGTCGAGCATCGTGGCGCCGCGCGCCGCCACCGCCGCACCGACCTCGCGCGTCGCCGCCGGGCCGACGGTGGACATCTCGACGAAGACGGCGCCGGGGCGGAGGCCGGCCACGATCCCGTCGGGGCCGAGGGCGACCGCGCGGAGGGCCGCGTCGTCGGTGACCATGCTGAACGTGGCCTCGACCGCCTCGGCCAGGGCTCGCGGCGAGGGCGCGAGCCGCAGCCCCGCGGCGACCAGCGCGCGCGTCTTGTCGGGCGTGCGGTTCCAGCCGATGACCTGGTGGCCCGCGCCGAGCAGGCGCGTCGCCAGGCGGCTGCCCATGGCCCCGAGGCCGACCCAGCCGAGGGTCGCCATCAGTCGTCGCCGGTGACGGCGATCGCCGTGATCTCGACCTTGCAGCGCGGGTGCGTGGCCAGGCGCGAGACCTCCACCGTCGTCGTCGTCGGCAGGTGGTCGCCGAGCCAGCGCGCCCACACCCGGTTCAGGTCGTCCTGCTCGTTGACGTCGGTGAGGTAGCGGGTGGCGGCGACGAGATCGCGGAGCCCGCAGCCGGCGGCCTCGAGCGTCTTCTCGAGATTCACCATCGCCAGCTCCGCCTGCTCGCGCATGGTGCCGGGCAGGTCGAACTCCTCGTCGCGGTGCGGGTGGCTGTGGTAGACGGCGGCGGCGGTGACGCCCGACAGGAACACGAGGTGGCCGCGGCGCACGATGAGCCCGGGCGCGTACGGCATCATCACGTCGGTGCGCCGGTCGGCGTGATGGACGATCGCGATCTCCTTCGCCATGGTGACCTCCGCGCAGTGCCCCGGCATCCTATCACGCCGCCGCGGCGCCGGCGCCGCGGTACACTCGACGCCGGTGGAGACGATCCTCGTGGTGGACGCCGACGCGCACCGGCGCGAGGGCGTCGCGCGCGTCCTCGCCGCGCGGCGCCCCGGGGCGCGCCTGCTGCCGGCCGCCTCCTGGGCCGAGGTGCGTGGGTGCCTCGCGGACGGGCGCCCGACGGGGCGGGTCGTCGCATTGACCGACGACATGAGTCCGGATACGCTGATGGATGCTGAAGCCGCCGGGGTCTCCGCCTCGCTGCGCACACCCCCCGACCTGCAGCAGCTCGAGACCGTGCTCGGATTTCTGGACGACAGGGGAGACGCATGGAACTGAACCAACGGGTCGCCGTGGTGACCGGGGCGGGCAGCGGTATCGGCCGCGCCCTGGCGCTGGCGTTCGGGCGCGAGGGGATGCGGGTGGCGCTCGCCGACCTGGACGAAACGGGGATGGCCGAGACCGCCGGGCTCGTTCACGGGCAGGGGGGCGAGGCGCTCGCCGTGCGCACGGACGTCGCGGACCGCGCGTCGGTGCAGGCGCTGGCCGACCGGGCGTTCGCCGCCTTCGGACGCGTCCACGTGCTCTGCAACAACGCCGGCGTGGCGACGTCGGGCGGGATCGAGGCGGCGACCCACCAGGACTGGCAGTGGGTGCTCGGCGTCAACCTCTGGGGCGTGATCCACGGTCTCGAAGCGTTCCTACCGCGCATGATCGCGCAGGAGGAGCCGGGCCACATCGTCAACACCGCGTCGATGGCCGGGCTCATCGCCAGCCAGGGCCTCGGCGTCTACAACACCTCGAAGTACGCCGTCGTCGGGCTCTCGGAGACGCTCGCCAAGGACCTGCGCCCCTACGGCCTCGGCGTCTCCGTGCTCTGCCCGATGGGCGTCTCGACGCGGATCCGTGACAGCGAGCGCAGCCGGCCGCCGGGGCTCCGCAACACGACGACCGCCAAGGCGGACCCGGTCGAGCTCATCGGGCGCTCCCTGGCGCCGGAGGAGGTCGCCGCGATGGTCCTCGACGCGATCCGCGCCGACCGCCTGTACGTGATCACCCACGACGAGGGGCTCGAGCCGCTCCGCCGCCGGTTCCAGCGGATGGAGCACGCGATCCTCGAGAGGAAGCGCTAGCCACGATTCCGTCGCGCTGGATCCACGACCCCACCGACCTCGGCGCGCTCGCCGAGCGGCTCGCCGCGACGCCCGAGGTGGCCCTCGACACCGAGGGCGACAGCCTCCACCACTACCCGGAGCGGCTCGCGCTCGTGCAGATCGCCGTGCCCGGCGGCGAGGTGTGGCTCGTGGACCCGCTGGCGGTCGCCGACCTGGCACCGCTCGGCGCGGTCTTCGCGTCGCCCACGGTCACCGTCGTACTCCACGCGGGCGACAACGACCTGGCGCACCTCAAGCGCCGCCACGGCCTCCGCTTCGCGTCCGTCTTCGACACCTCGATCGCCGCGCGTTTCCTCGGCGCGCCCGCGACCGGGCTCGACGTGCTGCTCCAGACGTACCTCGGCGTCTCGCCGCCGCCCTCACGGCAGAAGGACGACTGGTCGGCGCGCCCGCTCTCGGAGGCCCAGCTCCGCTATGCGGAGGCGGACGTCCTCCACCTCGGCGAGCTCCGACGGCGCCTGACCGAAGAGCTCCGCCGGGTCGGGCGGCTCGCCTGGGTCGAGGAGGAGTGCTCGGCGCTGGCGGCGCAGCCCGTCGCCGAGCGCCCGGTGGCCCCGAACGCGTTCGCGGGCCTCCGGGGCGCGCGCGAGCTGCCGCTTCGGGGCCTCGCGGTGCTGCGCGAGCTCCACGCGCTGCGTGAACGCCTCGCCCTCGCCGCCGACCGGCCGCCGTTCAAGATCGCCGGCGACGAGACGCTCGTGCGGCTCGCGCAGATGCTGCCGGCCGACCGCGCGGCGCTCGCCGGGATTCCCGGCTGCACGCCGAAGGTCATCGGCCGCTGGGGCGACGCGCTCCTCGCAGCCGTCGCCCGCGGCCTGGCGCTGCCCGAGGACGCGCTGCCGGTGCTCGAGCGGCCGCCGCGGGCGCGCATTCCCGGGGCTGCGACGCGCCGGATCGAGACCCTCCGCCGTTGGCGCGCCGGTGTCGTCGAGCAGGCCGGCCTCGAGCCCGGGCTCCTGCTGCCGAACCGGCTGATCACGGCGATCGCGCTCGCGGCGCCGCGCGACCTCGAGGCTCTCGCCGTGGTGGACGGCGTCCGCCGCTGGCGCACCGAGGCGTTCGGCCGCGAGATCGTTGCCGCCCTCGCGGCGGTGTGAGAGGCTGCCAGGGCGTGGCAGTGCGAGCCGCAGGACGTCGCGGGGCTGGGGCCCCGCCGGCCGAGGCGAGCCGATGACCATGGACTGGCGACGGAACCTGGTGGACGACGACGCGGGCCTGGGCGCGATCTTCCGCGCGAGCCGGACGATCGCGGTGATCGGCGCGAAGGCCGGCGCGGGCGAGCCCGCGCACTACGTGCCCGCCTACCTCCGCGCGCGCGGTTACCGGATCTTCCCGGTGAACCCCAGGCTCGCGGGACGGTTCCTCCACGATGCGTCGACCGTGGCGTGCGTGGCCGACCTCCCCGGGCCCGCCGACGTCATCGAGATCTTCCGCCGTCCGGAGTACCTGCCGGCGCACACCGACGAGATCCTCGCGCTCGGGTGGCGGCCGAGCGTCGTGTGGTTCCAGCTCGGCATCCGGCACGACGCGGCGGCCGAGCGGCTCGCGCGCGCGGGCATCCGCGTGGTGCAGGACCGCTGCATGATGCCCGAGCACCGCCGGCTGCTCAGCACCGCATAAGAAAACAGGGTCTTCGGGGGTTTGAGTGGGTCATTTTCGTCAAGCCCGGTCACCTAAAGAGGCGGCAGCATGGTAGTGAGGATCTTGAGCTGCAGATAC
>MGCE01000061.1 GCA_001790315.1 Candidatus Rokubacteria bacterium RIFCSPLOWO2_02_FULL_72_37
GTTCCACCGCGCCTTCACCCGCCTCACGCCCGCCACGGTGCGCGCCCTCAACGACGCCGTGGTCCAGGCCGCGGTCGCGCTCGGCCTCGAGGACGGCACCCAGCTCCGCGTCGACACCACCGTGGTGGAGACGGACATCCATTGGCCCACGGACAACACGCTGCTCTGGGATGCGGTCCGCGTCATCACGCGGCTGGTCAAGCACCTGGGCGAGCACGTGCCGAGCGTGCTCACTGGGTTTGCGGATCGCACGCGCCGGGCGCGGCGCCGTATGCAGGAGATCAGCCGCCTGACCCCCGCGCAGCGCCCGCGCCAGCAGACGCGCAAGTATCGCGATCTCCTCGGCGTCACCGCGGGCGTCGTCGCGACGGCGCGCGCCGCGGTCGCCACGGCCCGGGCGGCTCAGCCCGGCGATCCGCTCGCCGGGGCCCTCGTCACTGGCCTGTGCCGCGAGATCGAGCACTTCGGTGGGCTGGCCGACCGGGTCATCGCGCAAACGCGCCGCCGCGTGCTCCAGGGCGAACAGGTCCCCGTGCACGAGAAGATCTTCTCGATCTTCGAGCCCCACACGGATCTTCTCAAGCGCGGCAAGGTGAAGAGCCCGGTCGAGTTCGGGCACAAGGTCTTCCTGGCCGAGAGCCGACAGGGCCTCATCACCGACTACCGCGTGCTTGACGGCAATCCCGTCGACGAGGGGCACGTCCCCCCGTCGCTGACGCAGCATCAGGCCACCTTCGGGCGCGCCCCTGCCCTCTACGCGGCCGACCGCGGGTTCTACACGCCGGACAATGTGGAGGCGTTGACCGCCGCGGGCGTGGTCCGGGAGTGTATCCCCCAGCGGGGCGGGCGCAAGACCGACGAGCGAACCGCGCACGAGAAGAGTCGCGCGTTCAAGCAGGGGCAACGCTTCCGCGCGGGCATCGAGGGCCGCATCTCGGTCCTGCTGCGCGGCCGGGGCATGCGGCGCTGCTTGCTCGAGGGGCGCGAGCGGTTCGAGGTGTTCGTGGGCGCGGCGGTGCTGGCGAACAACCTGCTGCGGATCGCCGACCTCATGAGCCGGCGCGTCGCGCGCCGGCGCCGCGCCGCGTAGCCGCCGGCCGCCGCGCTGCGGGCACCACGGCGAGGGTTTCTGCCTCGCCGACGAACCCGCGGCGCCCACGATCGACGAAGTGATCATCGCGGCACCGGCGTCCTGCTCACAGCCCCGATTTCTGTTCGCCCTCGGCCCCACGAGCATCACCATAACGAGTTTTGTGTGCGAAAATACCGCGAGATTTGTTCACACACCCTCGTTTCGCGACAGAAACTAGGCTAGCAGATCCGGGTGTGCGCCGGGAGGCACTCGGCCAGGAAGGCGACTGCGCGGCGCTCCGCCCACGAGCCGAGCCGCCAGGGCCACGTCCCCTCGAGGAACCCGGCGTGCCCGCCGTGCGGTGTGAACTCGGCGCGGACCCAGCGCGGCAGCCCGCGGGGATCCGGGAGCGCTTCGGGCGGGACGATGGGATCGTCCAGCGCGTTGATCAGGAGCGTCGGCCGGCGCACGCGGGCGAGCCACGGCGCCGAGCTGGCGCGCCTCCAGTAGTCCAGCTCGTCGGCGAAGCCCCCGAGGGGCGCGGTGACGGCGCGGTCGTACTCCGCGAACGTCCGTGCGCCGGCCGCCGCCACGACGTCGACGCGGTTCGCGAAGCCCCCGTCGCGCGCCGCCTTGGCGCGCACCTTCGCGCGCATCGTCCGGAGGAAGTTCGCCGTGTAGATGCGACGCCGCACGCCGCTGTCGAGCGCCCGGGTGCATGGCGCCAGGTCGAAGGGCGTCGAGATCGCCACGGCGCCCGCGAGCTGCGCCGGCGTCTCCTCGCCGCGCTCGCCGAGCCACTTGATCAGCACGTTGCCGCCCAGCGAGACGCCGGCGACCAGCAGCGCGAGGCGCGGTTCGCGCGCGAGGAGCCGGCGGACCACCTCGCCGAGGTCACCGGTTTCTCCCGAGTGGTAGAAGCGCCGCGCGCGGTTCAGCTCGCCGCTGCACGAGCGGAAGTTCAGGATCGCGGCGCGCCAGCCCCGGGCGACGGCCCCGCGCGCCAGGCCGACGGCGTAGTGGGAGCGCGAGGAGCCCTCGAGGCCATGGAGCACGAGCAGGAGCGTCGTCGACGGCGACGCGGGCTCGACCCAGTCGAGGTCGAGGAAATCCTCGTCGGGCGTGACGAGGCGCTCGCGCCGCGCCGCGAGGCCGCCGCGGCGGAAGAGCGGGCCCCAGACGGTCTGCAGATGCCCGCTGCGGCACCACCAGGGCGGCCGGTAGTCCCCGCTCTGCCTCAGCGCGGCTTGACGAGGAAGACGTCGCGCCGGTTCTTGGCCCAGCACGCCTCCGTGCGCTCGGTGCAGGCCGGGCGCTCCTCGCCGAGACTCACGATCGCGATGCGCTCGGCCGCGATACCCTGCGAGACGAGGAAGTTGCGGGCCACGCGCGCTCGGCGCTCGCCGAGGGCGAGATTGTACTCGTTGGTGCCGCGCTCGTCGCAGTGCCCCTCGATCAGCACGAGCGCTCCCGGGTTGGCTTTCAGCCACTCGGCGTTCGCCCTGAGGACCTCGGCGTCGGCCGGTCGGATGTCGTACCTGTCGAAGGCGAAGTAGATCGGCTTCACCTCGGGGATCACCACGAAGTCCCTGGGCGCGGGCCTGGCCTCGGCGGGCGCCGCGGCGACGGGCTCGGGTGCCTTCGGAGGCACGGGGGGGGGCGGTGCCGGCGCCGGAGGAGCCGGGGGCGGCGCGGCAGCGACCGGTGTCGGCGCCTGGGCCGGCGCCGGCGGCCGCACACGCGACAGGTCCAGGGTCACCTGCGGCTCCGCGTCGCGCACGCGACCGACCATCCGGTCCCCCTGGACCTTCAGGTCGACGGTGAAGACGCGGCCGTCGATCTCCTCACGGGCGACGACCTCGTCGCCCGACACCTCGAACTCCACGCGCGTGCCCCAGGCCCCGGCGATGCGCACGATCTCGGGGACCGACTCGGCGGCGAGCGTGCCGTGCAGCACGATGCGACCGGTCCCGCGGGCGCCCTGCTGGACGAACTCGGCCGACGCCTCGTCCCGCCGCGGGTAGCCCATGACGCCGTAACCGCTCCACGTGCCGTGCCACTTGCCGGAGATGTCCACGCTCGGCGGACTGACCGTTCGCGTCGGCGCCGCACAGCCGGTCGCCGCGAGCAGGACGACTACGAGGAGAGATCCGAGCGGTCGCATACGGCGCCTCCTTGGATCACACGCGCCCGGCGAGGCGAAGCGCCTCGTCTAGTCCTGGCCCTGCAACAGCAGCTTCACGACCTCGGGCACGATCTCCCGTGCGCGCTGGTCGAGCTCCGCCTCCGTGAGGTTCGCGATCGGGTGCGGCATGCAGAGGAACCGGTAGGTCGGCACCCCCCACTGCGCGGCCATCGCGCGGCCCGTCACCTCGAACACGTCCGTGGCGATCGACGCCGAGGGCACGCCCTTCCGCTCCAGCAGGATTCCGTCGAGCACACTGCCCGACGAGCAGGAGCCTCAGTCGCCGATGCCCGCGACCATCACGTCGCAGGACTTCGAGAGCTCCTGGATGATCTCGTCGTGCGCCGGCACGCTCGAGTTGTGCTTGCGGAACATCCTCCACTCGGCGGCGCCGTACTCCGCCTTGAGGATGTCGCCGATCTTGGCCAGCAGCCGGTCCGAGTTGAACTTCGTGTTCTCGATGAGCCCGATGCGCTTGCCCTCGAGGGAGCGCGGGCGATCCACGTACGTGATCGGCCGCGTGGTCACCTCGACGGTGGGATCGAGGAGCTCGATCATCGCTTGACCTCCTTGGTCACTGCCTGTGAGCTCTTCACGCTGGACCAGCCCGGGATGTAGCAGGAGAAGGCGCCGGCGCGCCCCCCGGCGGCCACGACGAGGATGTCGTCGGGCGACCGGAGCAACGGCCGGAGCCTGGTCTCGTCGCCGGGCTCCGGCGCGCCGGACATGCGCTGGGTGCGCCTGAGGTGCGCGTGGGTGTTGTGCGTGTGCTCCCAGAGGAACTGGCGGATCCGCCGCTTGTCCCAGCCGCCGCCGCCGATCGTGCGCATGTGCTCGCCCGCCAGCACGACGCCATAGTGCGGCTGGCCCATCACGTTGCCCGAGATGCGCATGTCGTCGGCGAGCGTCGTGAGGACGCCCTCGGCGGTGTTCGACAGCTGGTTGTAGAACTGCCGCGGGCCTTCGGCCGCCATGACCGTGACCGTGGACTGCTCCGGGCGGAAGCCGCGCTCCACGTGGAGCGGCGTCCACGGGCTGTCGGCCTCGTTCTCGGCGATCACGTACGAGAGCCGGCCGGGGTGGCCGAGCGTGCCCCGATCGAGCGTCCCGGGCCGCGAGCCGCACACGTTGCGCATGACCAGGCGCACCGCGCGGCCGATCGTGAGGTTGGCGCGCCAGCCCGGACCGAACAGATTGTCGCCCGCGTTGACGTCGAGCGCGCGCGCGATCGGCCCGTTGACGATCAGGAGGACCCCGGCCCCCGCGGTGGACGTGCCCGGGCCATGGTAGCTGAAGCCGGGGTCCGCGATCCCCTCGACCGCCGCGACGACGACCGGCAGGTACGCCGGCAGGCACCCCGCCATCACGGCGTTGATCGCGACCTTCTCGGCCGTGATCGACACGGAACGGTGGGTGATGACGCCGATCTCCTGCTTCGGCTCGAGGCGCGCGGCCTCGAGCATCGCGCGCACCCTGGCCTCGGTGGGCGGGACGACGGGCAGGCCGTCCGACCAGCCCTGCTGGAAGCAGAACTCGATCGCGTCGCCGGGATCCTCGACCCGGTGTCGCGTCGACGTGAGCGCTGCGGGCATCGGGTCCTCCTGGGATTGCGGACTGCCCGTCACGCTATCACCCGGCCGGGGATCAGCGCAAGTTTGCCAGCGCCGCGCGCAGGACGCGCTCGATGTCGTCGGAGACGAACGGTTTCATGACGGCCGGCCGGCCGCTCGCCGCGATGAACTGTCGGGTGTCGTTGCTGATCACGTCGCCCGTGCTGAAGACCACGCGGCGCGCGGCCTCGGGGCGGCTCCGCGCGAGCTCCTCGAAGACGGCGTGCCCGTCCAGCTCCGGCATCTTCATGTCGAGGAGGATCAGGTCGTACGCCTCGCCCCTCGCGATGCGGTCGAGCGCCGTGCGCCCGTTGACGGCGGTGGAGACCTGGTGGCCGGCCGTCTCGAGGATCTCGGTCAGGAGGTTCAGGATCTCGGGCTCGTCGTCCACCACGAGGAGCCGTAACCGCCCGACCGCCGCGGCCGGCGAGGACGTGGCGGCCGGGGCAGGCGCCGGCGCGGCCACACCGGCCGGGAGCTCGACGACGAACCGCGCGCCGCCGCCGGGCACGTTCTCGGCGGCGATCTCGCCCCCGTGGGCCTTCACGATGCCGTAGCAGATCGAGAGCCCGAGGCCGGTCCCCTGCCCGGGCGGCTTCGTCGTGAAGAACGGGTCGAAGATCCGGTCGAGGATCGCCGCGGGGATGCCCGGGCCGGTGTCCTCGACCTCGAGCCGGACCTTGCCGTCCGCGGGCGCGACCCGAACCGTGACGACGCGCTCGCGCTCGCGCTCCGCCATCGCGTGCATCGCGTTCTGCAGCAGATTGAGCACCACCTGGAGGAGCTGGTCCGGGTCGGCCGCGATCTCGACGGCCTCCGCCGGGAAGTCCTTGCGGACCTGGATCGTGTTGACCCGGAACGGGTACGCGAGCAGGTCGAGCGCCTGGTCCACCAGCTCGCCAAGCCGCACCTGGCGCTGCTCGGGCGGGTGCTGGCGCGCGAACGTGAGCAGGTTCTTCACGATCTTCGCCGCCCGCTCGGCCTGCGCGTTGATCTGTCCGAGCCGCCGCTTGATGCGCTCCGGCAGGTCGGGCGCGCCCGCGAGCAAGTGGGCGAAGCCGGTGATGACCGTCAGCGGGTTGTTCAGCTCGTGGGCGACGCCCGAGATGAGGCTGCCGAGCGTCGTGAGCTTCTCGCTCTGGCGGAGCCGCTCCTCGCCCCGCCGGCGCTCCCCGGCGTCGGCGAAGTAGACCGAGAGCCCGTCCCGCGAGGGGTAGGCGCGGACCTCGAACCACGTGTCGAGGGCCGGGTAGAACTCCTCGAACCGCACCGCCACCTGCTCGGCCATCGCCCGCCGGTACTCCGTGAAGAAGGTCGAGCCGACCGCTTCGGGGTACGCGTCCCAGATGCCGCGCCCGAGCAACTCCTCCCGCGGGCGCCGGAGGAGCTCTTCGGCCCGGCGGTTCACGTAGCTGAAACGCTCCTGGCGGTCGAGGGCGAAGAAGCCGTCGCCGATGGACTCGAGGATGTTGCCGACCGCCTCCTCCGCCCGGCGCCGCTCGGTGATGTCGCGCGAGTTCACGATGATCCCGGCCACCACGGGGTCGTCCAGCATGTTCCGCCCCGAGCCCTCGAGGATGCGCCAGGAGCCGTCGCGGTGCCGGAACCTGAACTCGAGCGACGCCACGGCGCCCGGCACGGTCCGGTTCGCGGTGACCGCCCTGATGGCCGCGGGGACGTCGTCCGGGTGGATCAGCTCGAGCGCGTCCCGCCCGATCAGCTCGTCCCGCCGGTAGCCGAGCACGCGCTCGACCGAGGGGCTCTCGTAGCGGATGCGGTTCTCGCGGTCGATCACGCTCACGATGTCGAGGGCGTTTTCGGTGAGCGCGCGGAAGTACTCCTCGCTGCGGCGGAGCGCCTCGACCGCGCGCGCGTGCTCCGCCCGCACGTGGAGCACCTCGAGGCCGTACGCGGCGTCGGTCGCCAGCTCCGAGATCAGCCGCACTTCTTCGGGATCGAAGGCGCCGGCCTCGACCCCGTAGATCGTGAGGACCCCGCGCGAGACGCGGTCGAGCGCGAGCGGCACCGCCAGCACCGACGCGAAGCCGCGGGCCAGCGCCTCGTCGCGCCAGGGAGCGAACGACGGATCGTCGAGCACGTCGCGGCACACGCTCGCCGTGCCGGTCCGGACCGCGACACCCGCGGGGCCGCGGCCATGCTCGGTGTCGGCCCACGTGACCTCGAGCGCCCGCAGGTAGCCCTCCTCGATCCCCGCGCACGTCAGGGGCCGCACGGTGCGGCCGGGATCGTCCTCCGCGACGCCGATCCAGGCGAAGCGATAGCCCCCGACCTCGACGACGATCCGGCAGATCTCCCGCAGGAGCGTGCCGGCGTCGGTCGCGCGAATCAGCGCGTCGTTGCACGCGCTGAGGGTCCGGAGCGCGCGGTTGGCGCGGCGCACGGCCGCGTCCGCCTGCAGGCGCTCCGTGATATCCCGGGCGACGATCGAGATTCCGGCCAGCGCGCCGGCGTGCCGGATCGGGGAGACGCTCAGCGACACGTGGACGGGGCGCCCGTCCTTGCGACGCCGGACGGTCTCGAAGCCCGACATGCGCTCGCCGGCGTGCACGCGCCGCCGGACGTCGCGGATCTCCTCGACGCGCTCCGGCGCGGCGGTCATCTCGACGGAACGACCGATGGCCTCCGCAGCGGAGTAGCCGTAGAGCCGCTCGGCGCCGGTGTTCCAGCTCTGGATCAGGCCCTCGGGCGTCGTCCCGATGATCGCGTCCTCGGAGGACTCCACGATCGCGGCGAGCCAGCTCCGCGCCTCCTCCGCCCGCTTCTGCTCCGTCACGTCCTCGAGGGTCCCCTCGTAGCTGACGGCGCCGGTGTCCCGGTCGCGCACGGCGCGCACGTTCAGGCGGATGTCCACCGCGACGCCGTCGCGCCGGCGCCACTGGACCTCCAGGTCGCGGACCACGCCATCGCGCTCGATGAGCTCGACGAAGCGCCGGAGCGCCTCGCGGCTCACGTAGAGCTCCCGCGCGTGCACGGCCTGCAGCGTCGCGAGGTCCGGGTAGCGGAGCAGGTGGAGCATCGCGGGGTTCGCGTCCAGCATGCGTCCGTCGGGCGTCGTCCGGAGGAGCGCCACCGGCACCGCCTGGAAGAGGACGCGGTAGCTCGCCTCGCTCTCGCGGAACGCCGCCGTCACCCGCCGACGCTCGGTCACGTCCTCGAGGCTCCCCTCGTAGAGGACGCCGCCGTCCGGGCCGCGGATGGCGCGCACCTTCATGCGGACGTCGATCGCGGCGCCGTCCCGCCGGCGCCACCGGGCCTCGAAGTCGTGCACGACGCCGTCGCGCCCGATCGCCTCGAGCAAGCGCCGCCGATCCGCCAGGTCCACGTAGAGCGCGGGCATCCCGGCCGCCTGCAGGGACGCGAGGTCGGGGTAGCCGAGCATCTGCAGCGTCGCCGGGTTGGCGTCGAGGACCTGGCCGGCCGGCGTCGTCCGGAGGAGCCCGGCCGGCACCGCCTCGAAGAGCGCGCGGTAGCTCGCCTCGCTCTCGCGGAGCGCCGCCGCCGTCCG
>MGCE01000062.1:0-2593 GCA_001790315.1 Candidatus Rokubacteria bacterium RIFCSPLOWO2_02_FULL_72_37
CTCCTGACGACGTCGGGAGGCGCGGCCACACCACGAGCTTACGCCTCGAGGACCTCGCGGACCTTGCGCAGCAGCGCTTCCGGGGTGAACGGCTTCATGAGGAGGGGCGCTTGCGCCTCGCCCTCGGCGCCCGCCGCAGCGCCCTCATGCACGTAGCCGGAGATGAGCACGACGCGCGTCTCGGGGCGTGCGTCGAGGACGCGGCGGGCGAGCGCGTGCCCGCTCATGCCTGGCATCACCGCGTCGGTCACGAGGAGGTGGATGGCGCTCCCGTGCCGGTTGCAGGCCCGTATCGCGTCGAGCGGGTGAGCCGCCTCGAGGACCGTGTAGCCCTGGAGCTCGAGCGTCTCACGCGCGAGGTCGCGGACGTCCGGATCGTCTTCCACGAGCAGGATCGTCTCCCGTCCGCCGACCGGCTCGGGCCTCCGCTCACCGGACTCCGCGCTCGCAGGAGCGCCGTCCACGCGTGGCAGGTAGATCCTGAAGGTCGTCCCCTTCCCCGGCTCGCTCTCGAAATCGACGTGGCCGCCGCTCTGGGCGACGATGCCGTAGACGGTCGCGAGCCCGAGCCCCGTGCCCTTGCCCAGTTCCTTGGTGGTGAAGAACGGCTCGAAGGCGCGCCGCCGCGTCTCGACGTCCATTCCGCAGCCGGTATCCCGCACCTCCAGGACGACGCAGGGGCCCTGACAGCCCTCGGACGCCGCCGGGCGCTCCCCGGCCTCGGTGACCCCCGTCTCGATCACGAGCCGGCCGCCGTGCGGCATGGCGTCGCGTGCATTCACCGCGAGATTCATGAGCACCTGCTCGAGCTGGCCGGGATCGGCGTTGACGAGGTGCCGACCCGGTCCCTGCCGCACGGCCAGGTCGATGTGCTCACCGATGAGCCGGGCGAGGAGCTTCGCCATGCCGCCGACCACCTCGTCGAGATCGAGCACTTTCGGCTGTAGCACCTGCTTGCGGCTGAAGGCCAGGAGCTGGCGGGTGAGGTTCGAGGCGCGGGTTGCAGTCCGCTGGATCAGCTCGACCTCGCGCCGCCCCTTTTCGTCCTGCCCGAGTCGATCGAGCAGCAGCTGGCTCCGCCCGATGACCACCGTGAGCAGATTGTTGAAGTCGTGGGCCACGCCGCCGGCGAGCTGGCCGACCGCTTGCATCTTCTGCGACTGGCGAAGCTGCTCCTCGAGATGCCGCCGGTGCGTGACGTCCTCGACGATGATCTCGAAGCCCGTGGTGTTGCCCTCGGCGTCGAGGAGAGGGGGACCGCTCAACCGGACGGTGATGAGCGTGCCGTCCTTGCGCTTCCATTGCACCTCGCGTCCGGGCTTTCGGGACTCCTCGATCACTCGAGCCCGATCTGCGGGCTCCGCGTAGACGTCGCGCTCGAGGCTGAGCGCCAGGAGCTCGGTCTCGGACTCGTAGCCGAGCATCCGGACGAGCGCGCGGTTGACGGTCAGGAACCGGCCGGCTCGGCTCGTCCGCGCGATGCCGTGCACCGCTCCCTCGACGAGGGAGCGGTACTGCGCCTCGGAGCGCGCGGCCTCGTCGTACAGGCGTGCGTTCTCGAGCGCCAGCGCCGCTTGGTCGCTGATCGCCTCGATCAGGGATGTCTCCTCTGGCGTGAACGCGTGCTGCTCGTGGAGCCACGCGACGAAGAAGGCGCCGACGGACCGGCCCCGCACGGCGATCGGGAAGAACAGGCTCGACCGGTGAGGAAAGCGGGCGAGCGTCTCCTTGTCGACCCGCGGGTCGGCGGCGACGTCGCTCGACCAGGCCGGCCGGCACTTGCGCCAGGCGTCCTCGAGGATCCGGTGGCCGTGAAGCGGGATGGGGTGCGTCAGGAAGCTGCCGAGCAGGGCCTTCGGGACCCGGTAGCCCGCGACCGGGCGGAGGAACCGCTCCTCAGCGTCCGCGACGAAGGCGCCGACCATGTCGGCCCCGACGGCCCGGTGGGTCTCCCGGGCGATGCGCCGCATCACCTCGGTGAGATCGAGCGTCGAGTTGATCGCGCGGCCGACGTTCACGAGCGTCTCGGCCCGCCTGAGCCGGTATTGGGCGGCCTCGTAGAGGCGGGCGTGCTCGAGGGCCCCGGCGGCCTGGTCCGCGAAGGTCTGCGCGAGGTCGATCTCCGCCGCCGTGAACACACGGCCCTCGACGTCGCCGATGCCGAGCGCGCCGATGATCCGGTCCTGCACGACCAGGGGCACCACGAGCCCGCTCCGGTAGAGCGCCCGCTCGAGTCGCGCCCGGACCTCGGGCGGCAGCACGACGCGCGGGTCGGTCGCGAAATCCGGAGTGGTCATGGTCTGCCGCCGGCGGAGGGCGAGACCGATCAACCCGGCCCCCTCCGGCAGGACGAAGCCTTCGCCGAGCGCAGATTCGAGCGCCCCAGAGACCGCCATGGCTCTCACCGCGCCCGTCCCCGCCTCGAGCGCCCAGACGACGGACAGCTGGGCGCCCAGGAGAATCCGCATGCTGAGCGCGATCTGGTTCGCCACCGCCCCGGCGTCGAGCGTCTGGCAGAAGATGCGCCCGATGTCGGCAACCCACCGCGTGGATTCCTCGCCCGCACCACGCGCTCTGGATTCGAGCTCGGCCA
>MGCE01000062.1:2604-14409 GCA_001790315.1 Candidatus Rokubacteria bacterium RIFCSPLOWO2_02_FULL_72_37
CGGCTCGAGAGGGCGCGATCTCCCCGAGGGCGTCAACGGTTGCCATAGCTTGTGGCCTATGCGCAGCACGGCCTGTGCCATGAGATGGCGACCAGAGAGCCATGCGGAAGCACCTGGATATGCTCGAGAAATCCCACGCCGGCTGTCCGCGAGCCCTACGCAGGCTGGAAAGAAATTGATCGGTCTGAACGCTCTTGTCAGACGTCGCCGGCACGAGGGGCTGGCCTCTCGCCGGGCGGCGTGCTGCCGCAGGAGCAGGCCGAGCGCGCCCTGCAGCGGCACGCCGCGCGCCGGCCTACTTGCTCACGCTGTAGCCGCGCCCGATCATGCAGTTCGCGTACGCCTGGTTGTACCCTTCCTTGCTCTTGCTGTACTGGTAGGCGCCGCCGCCCACCGCGCCGACGGTCGCGCCGCCCACTGCGCCGATCGCCGCGCCCGTGCCCGGGCTCCCGGTGGCCGCGCCGATCGCCGCGCCGGCCGCCGCGCCGCCCAGCGCGCCGATGAGGGCCCCCACGCCCGCGCCCTTCGCCGTCTCGGTCGCCGGGTCGTACCCGGTCTGCCCCTTGGCGATGGCCTGGCAGTCGTTCTGATCGCGGAGCTGCTGCTCGCCCGTCTGGCCCTTGAGCGGGGTCACGTACACCGAGGGCGGCGGCGGCGCAGACGTCGCGCAACCCGCCGCGAACACGCCGATCAACGCCATTGCCATCACGCGCTTCATGGGATCTCTCCTCCTCGCTTCGTGTGCCGGCCTCGCTCAGGCCTTCGGGAGCCAGTCGCGCAGAGGCTTGACCTGGCAGCCCGCCTTCTCGAGCGCCTCGCGGACGGCGCGGACGATCTTCGGGGCGCCCGGGGTGTCCCCGTGACAGCAGATGGTCTGCACCGCGATGTCGATCTCGACGCCATCGATCGTCTTGACCTTGCCCTCCATCGCCATCCTGACGGCTTGCTCGGCCGCCCGTGCGGGATCCGTGATGAGCGAGCCCGCGATCTTGCGCGACACCAGCGTGCAGTCCACATTGTATGCGCGATCGGCGAAGCCTTCCGAGGCCACCCGCACGCCGATCTTGCGGCAGGCGCGGTCGTACTTGCCCGTCGCCAGCACCATCAGGACCAGGTCTCCGCCTCCGGACTCGAGCGTCGCCTCGCCCGCGGCGACCGCGAGCGCCTCGTCCCGCTCCATCATGTTGTAGAGGATGCCGTGCGGTTTCATGTGCTGCAGGTCGCCGCCGGCCACGCGTACGAACTCCCGCAGCGCTCCCGTCTGATAGCAGAGGTAGTCCTTCACCTCCTGCGGCGTCACGTCGAGCACGCGCCGTCCGAACCCCATGAGGTCGGGCAGGCCGGGGTGCGAGCCGATCGCGACCCGATGTTCGAGCGCCAGCGCCACCGTCGTGCGCATCACGTGCGGATCGCCCCCGTGGTAGCCGCAGGCGACGTTCGCGGAGGTGATGAACGGCATGATCTCCGCGTCGGCGCCGAGGGTCCAGCGCCCGTAGCTCTCTCCCATGTCGCAGTTGAGGTCGATGTGCTTGGTGGCCATGTGTCAGCTCCTTGCCAGGACCCTGGCGAGCGCGTTGATGAAGCGGTCGATGTGCTCCTCGGTCATCGCGAGCGAGCAGGCACCCATGCCCCGCTGCGTCAGGAGTATCCCCTCGTTGAGGAGCCCCATGAAGACGCGGATCGGCGTCTCCGGGTCCTTGGGACGGCTCGACCGGTAGTCGGTCAGGGGTTCCGAGGTCCAGTGCAACGTGAAGAGCGAGCCCATGCCCGTCGCCTGCCCCCGTCGCCGCGTCCCGTGGAGCAGGCGCGTCACGCCGCCGCGCAGGCGGTCTCCGAGCGCATCGAGCCGCGCGTACGCCTCGGGCGTCAGCGCGTTGAGGGTCGCGACGCCCGCGGCCATCGTGGCCGGGTTGGCGTTGAACGTGCCGCCGTGGCTGATGCGCGCGCCCCCCTTGCGGGGATCGTAGAAACTCATGATCTCGGCCCGGCCGCCGAAGGCGCCCACGGGCAGCCCGCCGCCGATGATCTTGCCGAAGGTCGTGAGGTCGGGCCGGATCCCGAGTCGCTCCTGGGCGCCGCCCCACGCGACGCGGAAGGAGATCACCTCGTCGAAGATCAGCACGATGCCGTGCCGCTCGGTCGCCGCGCGCAGGCGCTCGAGGAAGCCCTCGGCCGGCGGGATCATGCCGCCGTTGGTCAGCAGCGGATCCACGATGAGCGCCGCGAGGTTCGCGGCCTCGGCCTCGAGGATGTGCTCGCAGGCCTCGGGATCGTTCCACGGGAGCACCACCGTGTGCTTGAGCACGGCCGGCGGCACCCCCGCCGAGTACGCGACGGCCTTCGGGCGCTTGCGGCTCCCCGCCGCCTTGGCGTCGGGTGAGACGCTGACCATCACCCAGTCGTGCGTGCCGTGGTACGCGCCCTCGAACTTCGCGAGCTTCGGCCGCCCCGTGAACGCGCGCGCCAGGCGCACCGCGTTGAGCGTCGCCTCGGTGCCCGAGTTGGTGAAGCGGATCTGCTCCACCGACGGCACGCGCCGGGTGAGCATCTCGGCCAGCCGGATCTCGTGCTCGGTGGGTCCCGGGAACGAGAGACCCGATTCCACGACCTGCTGGACCACCTTCACCACGTCGGGCGGCGCGTGGCCGAGAATCAGGCTCGTGTAGTTACCGTTGAAGTCGAGGCGATCGGTGTCGTCCGCGTCCCAGATGTGGGCGCCCTGTCCGCGCTGGAAGTAGAACGGGTACGGGTCGAAGAACGTCGTCGTGCGGCTGTTGCCGCCCGGCATCACCGCCAGCGCCTCGTCGTGCAACACGCGCGAGCGGCTCGTCTTCGCGGCGTACTCGCCCAGCTCTTTGTCGAGGCTCATGCTCTCTCCTCTCTCAGCAGACCGTCAAGGAACGTCTCCGACTCACGAAGCAGGCGGTGCGCCTCGTCCACGGTCACCGCCGCGAACCTGAGCCGCTGTCCCGGCTTGACCTGCCCGAGGCGCCCGATGTCGAAGGAGCAGACGGTGGCGATCTTCGTGTAGCCCCCGGTGGACTGGCGATCGACGAGCAGCACGATCGGCTGGCCGTCGCCGGGCACCTGGATGGACCCGAGGGCGATGCCGTCGGAGATGATGTCGTGGCCGCGCGTGTGCTCGATCCGTGGTCCGCGCAGCCGCGCGCCCATGCGGTCGGACTGCTGCGTCATCTCGTACGTCGCGCCGAGCAGCGTCCGGATGCCCTCGTCGGTGAAGCGATCCGCCTGCGGCCCCAGGACGACGCGCACGATCGTCTCCGCCTCACCGCCGACCGAGGGCGGCGTCGCGAGCGAGCGCACCGCGGGCAGCGGGCCGTCGCGCACGTCCAGGGCGTCGCCCTGGCGCAGCGCCCGTCCCTCCAGGCCGCCCAGGCGCCCGCGCGCGTACGTGGCACGCGACCCGAGGATCATCGCCAGGTCGAGCCCACCGGAGAACGCGATGTAGCTGAGGACCCCCACCCTCGGGGCCCCGACGCGGACCGTGTCGCCCGCGCCGAGCATGATCGTCGTCCAGCGCGGCGCTGCCGCGCCGTTCACCGTGACGGGGGCCGCCGCGCCCGTCACGGCGATCGCGCACGCCCGATCCACCTGGAAGCGGGGGCCCATGTAGGTGCACTCGAGCCCTGCCGCCGCGGCGTCGTTGCCGACGAGACGATTGGCCAGCAGGAACGACTCGCGGTCCAGGGGCCCGGACGGAGGGATGCCATAGCGGAGGTGCCCGGCGCGACCGAGATCCTGCACCGTGGTGAGCGGTCCGGCGTCGAGGATGCGCACCGTCACGCGATCACCGGACGAAAGGTCCGCGCCTCGACCTGCGCGGCGATGCGCTCGTACTCGGCACGGTCGATGGGGCGGAACCTCACGCGGTCGCCGGGACGGAGGAGCACCGGATCCGGCGCTTCCGGGTCGTAGAGGCGGAGCGGCGTCTTGCCGAGGATCCAGTAGCCGCCCGGGCTCTCGACCGAGTAGATGCAGCACTGGGTGGCGCCGATGCCGACGCTCTGGGCCGGCACCTTCGTGCGCGGCGTCTCGAGGCGCGGCAGGTGGATCCGCTCCGGCATGCCCGCCATGTAGGGCAGGCCCGGCGTGAAGCCGATGAAGTAGACGAGGTACTCCGCAGCGCTGTGAAGCCGCACCAGCTCGTCCACGGGCAGGCGGAGGCGCTCCGCCGCCGCCTCGAGGTCCAGGCCGAGCTCCGTGTCGTAGCAGCAGGGCAGCTCGACCGCGCGCGCGGGAGGGAGGACGGTGGTGGAAGCCTGCGGAGCCAGTTCCGCGATCGCCTCGCAGAGGGCCTCGTAACCGACCGCGTGCGGGTCGTAGTAGACCAGGAGCGACCGGAACGTCGGCACCGTCTCGAGCACGCCCGTGAGGCCCTTCTGCCGGATCAAGAACTCGAGGGCGCGCACGCGCGTGTTCACCTCGACGCTGATCTCCTCGGCGAATTCGACGGAGACGGCGAGATCGCCTGCCGGGAGAAACCGCAACGCTCAGATCGCCGCGAGGGCGGAGTTGGGCAGGTCCGTGATGAACATGTGCCCTGGGCTGTGTGTGAGCATGAAGGGTGGCTTCGAGGCGAGCGCGACGGCCTGGGGCGTGACGCCGCATGCCCAGAAGACCGGCACGTCGCCCGGCCGGAACTCCTGCCGGTCGCCCCAGTCGGGACGCGTGATGTCCTCGATGCCGATCGCGTGCGGATCGCCGATATGGATGGGCGCGCCGTGGGCGCCGGGGAACCGGGCGCTCGCCGTGACGGCCTTCGAGAGCTGGGCGGCGGCGATCGGGCGCATCGACACCACCATCGGGCCGTGGAACTTCCCGGCGGGGCGGCACGGGATCGACGTCCGCCACATCGCGACGTTCCGTCCCTGCTCGACGTGCCAGAGCCGGATCCCCGCCTCGAGCAGCGCCCACTCGAAGGTGAACGAGCACCCCAGCAGGAACGCGACGAGGTCGTCGCGCCAGTAGGGCGTCGCGTCGGTCACCTCGTCGGCGAGCACGCCGTCCGCGTAGACCCGGTACCTGGGGATGTCGGTCCGGAGGTCGGCGCCGGGCGCGACGCCGACGGGCTCCGGCGAGCCCGGGTCCGTCACCTCGATGAGCGGGCACGGGCGCGGGTTGCGCTGGCAGAAGACCAGGAAGTCGTAGGCCCAGTCCTTCGGGAGCACCGCGAGGTTGGCCTGGACGAAGTTCTGCCCGAGGCCCGCGGTGATCCCGGCGAGCTTGCCCCGGCGGATGTCCGCGCGGATCTCCCGTGGATGGCGCGTGTCGATCGGCATACCGTCATTCTACCTCTGCCCCAGG
The DNA here is from genome assembly GCA_001790315.1 of Candidatus Rokubacteria bacterium RIFCSPLOWO2_02_FULL_72_37. Classification (GTDB taxonomy): domain Bacteria; phylum Methylomirabilota; class Methylomirabilia; order Rokubacteriales; family CSP1-6; genus GWA2-73-35. The sequence goes on from MGCE01000062.1 coordinate 7,930, forward strand.
CGGGGCCACACCTCGGGATTCACGAGCACGTCGGGCCGCTCTCCGCGGAGCACGCGGGCCATTTCGCCAGCGACCTGCATCGCCATCTGGCGGTTGGCCTCGACCGTCACGCCGGCCACGTGGGCGGAGCAGACGGTGTTATCGAGGTTCAGGATCGGGTTGTCCCGTGACACCGGCTCCTCCTCCCAGACGTCGAGGCCGGCCGCCCCGAGCTGACCGCGCGTCAGCGCCTCGAAGAGCGCGTGCTCGTCCTGGACCCCCCCGCGCGAGGTGTTGATGAAGACCGCGCCGCGCCGCAGGAGCGAGAGCGTCTTCGCGTCGATCATGTGCCGCGTCTCCGGCGTGAGCGGCGTGTGGCACGTGAGCACGTCCGCCTGCGGCAGCAGCGCCTCGAGGCTCGCGGTGGGCTCGGCGCCCCGCCGCCGGACCTCGTCATCGGGCAGGTACTTGTCGTAGGCGAGCACGCGCATGCCGAGCGCGCCCGCGAACTTCGCCACGCGCCGGCCGATGTTGCCGATGCCGATGATGCCGAGCGTCTTGCCGCCCAGCTCGGTGCTGGCGCCGCGCCCCGCGGCCCAGTCGCCCGCGCGCGTCGTCAGGTCCACCTGGCGCGTGCGCTTGACGCACGTGAGCATCAGCATCAGCGCGTGCTCGGCGACCGCCTGCGAGTTCGAGCCGGGCGCGTGCACGACCGCCACCCCGAGCCGTGTCGCGGCGGGAATGTCGACGGTGTCGAGGCCCACGCCGTGCCGGCCCACCACGCGGAGCCGCGGGCAGGCGGTCATCAGGCTTTCGGTGCAGCGGGGCTTGATGCGGAACAGGATCCCGTCTGCCCCGGCGGCAACCCGGATCAGTCCCGCTTCGGTCTCGTCTTCGCAGACGACGACGCGGGCGTCCTTCTCGAGAAGGGCGCGACCGTCGGGGTGAATGGGGCCGGCCAGCACGACCACGGGCCGGGTGTCGGTCGTCATCGGGGGGGTCTCCTTTGTAGCGGGGCTCGCGAGGCCGCGACCCGCGTGGGTGGCCTGAGAGAGACGCGACAGCGGCTCCGTACGCTCACTTGCGGGCGACGAGGACGATCCGGGGCGCGTCGAGCGAGAACGGCGTGCCGTCGAGGCCGCCGTAGAGCTCGACGCGGCTCCAGCGCTCGGGGCGGAGCATCGCGGAGAGCTCGTGGGCGGAGTACAGCCGGATCTCGCTCTCACCGATCAGCTGCTCCCCGGCGGCCCGCTTCTCGTCCGGGCCACCCCGGGGCGGACCCGGTCTCGCGGCTCCCGGTCCAGCGATCCGCGACCAGCGGGCGCGCCACCGGCTCGTCGCCGGGTCGAACGCGTTCTCGATCCGGAGCGTCCAGCCGTTCACGCGCTTGCGCTCCTCCGGCGGCAGCGAGCGCACGATCTGGTCGCGGTTGCGCGTGTCGAGGACGAAGAGACCGCCCGCCTTGAGGGCGCGCCAGAAGCGGTCGAGCACGAGTCGGTCCTCGTCGTCGGAGAAGTAGCCGATCGAGCTGAACAGGTTCACGGCGAGGTCGAACTCGCCGGCGAACTCCATGTCGCGGATGTCCTGACAGGCGAGCGTGAGCGTCACGCCCGCCTCGCGCGCGGCCGCCCGGGCGCGCTCGAGCTCGGTCTCGCTGAAGTCCACGCCCGTCACCTCGAAGCCGCGGCGCGCCAGCTCGATCGAGTGGCGGCCGAAGCCGCACGGAGCGTCGAGCACGCGGGCGCCGGCTGCGAGCGCCGCGAGGCCCGTGATCCACTCGACCTCGCTCGCCGCGTCGCTCGGGGACTCGAACGCCCGGGAGAACTGCGGCCAGGCCTCGCGGAAGAAGCGCTCGCTCTGGAACACGTCAGCCATTATAGGAGAGGAGGACGAGCGATGATACGGGGTGGCTCCGTGCCCGATCGACCGTCGGCCTCTGTGATATCGTCTCGGGCCGTGAGCACCCCGGTGACAGGCACGTTCGCTTACCGTGTCCGGCCCGCGACCCCGGCCGACGCCGAGGCGATCTGCCGGATCTACAACCAGGGCATCGAGGACCGCGTCGCGACCCTCGAGACCGAGCTGCGTACGCCCGACGAGCGCCGTCAGTGGCTCACGAACCGAAGCCCCCGCTACCCCGTCATCGTCGCCGAGGCGGAGCCGGCAAGCACCTCGGTCAGGCCACCCTCGGAGCAAGCCAGCCTCACGGACCCCGCTACAACGGACCCGGGGTCGCGCCTGTCTCAGGCCACCCTCGGCGGTCGTGGCCTCACGGACCCCGCTACAACAGTCGGCTGGGGGAGCCTCAACGTCTTCAACGCGCGCGAGGCTTATCGCTTCGTCGCCGACTTCTCCGTCTACGTCGAGCGCGCGTGGCGCGGGAAGGGCGTGGGGCGCGCGCTGCTCGCCCGCCTCATCGAGCTCGGGCGCGAGCACGGCTTCCACAAGCTCGCGCTCTCCGCGTTCCCGACCAACGCGGGTGGTGTGGCGCTCTACGAGCGCATGGGCTTCCGGACCGTCGGCGTCTACCGCGAGCAGGGCCAGCTCGACGGCCGCTGGGTGGACACGATCATCATGGAGAAGCTGCTCTAGCGTCCTGAGTCGGAAGTTCGTCACTCGCGTGGCGACGCTGTGGTGCGGTGGGACGAGGGGCCGGATCGTGCGACCACAGCCCCGGGGAGGACCGATTTCCCGGTTCGGAGTTCCCAACCTCACGGGTTGACGCCCCGTATTCGGTGTGGCGGGAACGGGTCGTCACGACCCAGCCCCTCGTCCCACCGCACCACAGCGGCAACCGTCGTGTGCAAACTTCCGACTCAGGACTCTAGCGGGCGCTCAGTAGCGGTTGGCGATCGGGAGCTCGTCCGCCGGGAAGAGCGTGATGATCTGCGCGCCGCGCGGCGTCACGATCACCTCCTCCTCGATGCGCGCCGCCGAGACGCCGTCCGTGGCCGGGCAGTAGGTCTCGACGGCGAACATCATCCCGGCCTCGAGCACCATCGGGTCGTCGAAGGAGTTCAGCCGGCTGATGATCGGCCGTTCGTGCAGGCCCAGCCCGATGCCGTGGCAGAAGTTCAGCCCGAACGCCCCCATCTCGCTCTCGAACCCGATGGCCTGAGCCTTCGGGAAGGCGCGCGCGATCTTGTCGGTCGTGACGCCCGGCTTGATCAGCGCGATCGCCTCGTCCATCCACTCGCGCGCCTTCGTGTAGGCCGCGACCTGCGGGCGCGTCGCCCGGCCGACGCCGAACGTCCGGTAGTAGCACGTCCGGTAGCCGACGAAGGACATGATGATGTCGAAGAACGCCTGGTCGCCCGGCCGGATCAGCCGGTCGGTGAAGTTGTGCGGGTGCGGACTGCAGCGCTCGCCCGAGATCGAGTTGATCGCCTCGACGCAGTCCGCGCCCATCTCGTACAGCCGCTTGGTCGCGAGCGCGACGATCTCGTTCTCGCGCACGCCGGGCTTGAGCGCCTCGAAGATGTCCTGGTAGACCCCGTCCACCATCGCCGCCGCCATGTTGAGGAGCGTCAATTCGTCCTGGCTCTTGATCATCCGCGCCTCGAGCATGACCTGCTGCCCATCGCGGACCTCGATGCCCGCCTCCTGCAGCGCGAACAGGAACGGCAGCTCGACCAGATCCACGCCGAGCGGCATGCCGGCGACGCCCTCGGCCGCGAGGATCTTCTTGATCTCCCGTGCCGCCTGCGTGAAGAGCCCCGCCTTCGGCGACACCGCGCCGCGCATGCCGACCATCCCCGCCAGCGATTGCCGCTCGGGAATCCACGGCGCGTAGAGCCGATGGTGGCGCGCGGCGGAGCCGAAGTCCCAGACCCAGGGCTCGCCGGTGCCCGTCAGCAGGCTCCAGCGCGTGAGCTTGTCGCGCGCCCACTCGCCGATCACGGTGCTCGAGATGTAGCGGATGTTGTGCTGGTCGAAAACGAGGAGCGCCCCGAGGTCCGAGCCGGCGAGCGCCCGCCGCACCCGCCCCAGGCGGTACGCGTGCAACCGGCGGAAGTCCACGCGCTCCTCGAAGTCCACCTGCGTGTGGCCCGGCGCCTGGAGCGGCCGGTCCCAGCGGTGCCGTGGGTCGAGGGCGTCCGGGGGGAGGTTCTGCGGCTCGACGCTGCGTCGCTTGCCAGCCATGTGATTCTCCTGAACAAGGCGTCTCGGTGCAGGCGCTACTGTAGCGCATTCGGTGGTAGGATCGCCCTACCCTTCGAGTTCGCCACCGGTCCGAATCGTTGGGGGGGTGCGCCGATGAAAACGCTCCGCGGGATCATGCGCGAGGGGTTCCTCTTCACCGTCCAGCGCAACACGACGGTGGCCGCCGCCGTGCGCACGATGGCGGCGAACAACATCGGGATCGTCGCCGTCGTGGACACCGACCGGCTGTGCGGCGTGTTCTCGGAGCGCGACGTCGTCCAGCGGGTGGTCGACCGCGGCCTCGACCCGGCGCGCACGCGCGTCGCCGACGTCATGACCTCGAGCCTTGTGGTCGCGGACGCCGACGAGGACTACCAGTCGGCGATGCGCAAGATGGACCAGGCGAACATCCGCCACCTGCCCGTCGTCAGCGAGGGACGCCTGCTGTCCATGCTCTCGATCCGCGACCTCATGCGCGTCGCGATCGAGGAGCGCGGGGCGGAGATCCAGTACTTGAAGGAGTACCTGTACCAGGTGCCGCCGGGCTAGCCCGCGGCGTGGCGGCGTCGACGGGCTCGGCGTGGACGCGGCGCATGAACGGAATCAGCAGCAGGACCGCGACGAACAGCATCGCGTAGAGCCAGAACTCGTCGGCGTACGCGAGCACCTGCGCCTGGCTCAGAACGCTCCGGTAGAGCACCGCGAGCGCCCGGCGCTCCGCCGTGAACGCGTCCACTCCCTGCGAGACGAACCGGTCCGCCAGCTCCTTGAGCCGCGCGGCGGTCTCGGGACTCCAGACGTTGACGTGGCCCACGAGCGTCGTCTGGTGGTACTGGCTGCGGCGCGAGAGCATCGTGGTCGTGGCCGCGACCCCCACGGAGCCCCCGAAGTTGCGGATGACGTTGTACGCGGCGGTCGCGTTCGCGAGCCGCTCCTTCCGCACGGTCGCGAGCGCGAGCGTGGTGAGCGGCACGAAGATGAACCCCATCCCGACCCCCTGGATGAAGCGGGGCCAGGCGAGGCTCCAGTAGTCGATCCCGAGCGTCAGGTTGGACATCATGAGCAGCGCGACCACGTTGAGGACGCAGCCGAGGGCGAGGAGCGCCCGCTGATCGACGCGGGCGACGAGCCAGCCGGAAATGATGAGCGAGAGCATGTTGCCGACGCCGCCGGGGGCCAGCACGAGCCCCGACGTCCACGCGTCGTAGCCGAGCTCCTTCTGCGTGTAGAGCGCGAGCAGCAGCATGCTCGCATAGAAGGCCAGGATCGCGACGGCGATGACGACGGTGCCGAGCGCGAAGTTCCGGTCCTGGAACACGCTCAGGTCGAGGATGGGCTCGTCCACCGAGAGCTCGCGGAGGAGGAACCCCACCAGCGCGCACACGGCGACGATGCCGAGGCCCGTGATCCATGCCGAGTCGAACCAGTCCTCACGCTCGCCCCGGTCGAGCAGGAGCTGCAGGCACCCGAAGCCGACGACCATCAGGACGAGCCCGAGCGCATCGACGCGTCCCGGTCGCCGGTGGTGCGGCGAGTCGAACAGGAACGCGCTCACCATGAACAGGCCGAGCAGGCCGATGGGCAGGTTGACGTAGAAGATCCAGCGCCACGACCAGTTCTGGGCGAGCCAGCCCCCGACGGTCGGCCCGAAGATGGGCCCCATCATGATCCCGATCCCCCACACCGCCATCGCCGTCCCGCGCTGCGCGAGCGGGAAGATCTCCCACATGATCGCCTGCGACATCGGGATGATCGGCCCGCCGCCGAGCCCCTGCAGCACGCGCGCCAGGATGAGGAACTCGAGGTTCGGCGCGATGCCGGACAGGAACGAGCTGACCGTGAAGACCACGATGCAGATCACGAAGAAGCGCGTGCGCCCGAAGAGGCCGGTGAGCCAGCCCGTGGCGGGGATCACGATCGCGTTCGCGGCGAGGTAGGAGGTGAGAACCCACGCGACCTCCTCGACGCCGGCCGAGAGCGAGCCCTGGATGTGCGGCAGCGCGACGTTGGTCACGCTCGTGTCGAGGATCTGGGTGATGGTGACCAGCATCACCGAGAAGGTGATCGCCCACCTGCGGGCGGCGGAGATCGGGGCGTCGTCCGTCACCGCGCCCGGATCGTGACCACGGCCGACATGCCGGCCCGGAGCGTGGCCGGGTTGCCGAGCTCGCGCGCTTCGAGCCGGATCTTGACCGGCACGCGCTGGACGACCTTGACCCAGTTCCCGGTCGCGTTCTCCGGTGGGAGCAGCGAGAACCGGGCACCGGTCCCGGCGCTCAGCGAGTCGACGAGCCCGTGGAACGCGCGGCCGGGGAAGCCGTCGACCCGCACTTCCGCCGCCATCCCCGGACGGAGGCG
>MGCE01000063.1:0-675 GCA_001790315.1 Candidatus Rokubacteria bacterium RIFCSPLOWO2_02_FULL_72_37
GACTCCGGATTCGGCTCGCGGAAGTTCGGCCACGCGGCGCCGAGCGCCAGCAACAGTGTAGCAGTGGTGAGAACGAGCAGGAGCAGGAGCGCGGCGGTCGCGGCGAGGAGCCGGGGATCGCCCGTCAGCCGGAAGGTGCCGGCGAGCGCGATCGGCAGCACCGCGACCGCCAGCAGGCCGGTGTACACGCCGAGCTTGGCGAGAAACAGGCGGCGGAGGCTGACGGGGCTCGAAAAAAGGACCCAGGCGGCGCGCCCCTCGAGCGACGTGCTGGGAAAGACGAAGCGGAGGCCGAAGGCGGTCAGGAAGTAGCCCGCGGCGAGCACGTTCAGCAGGAGCAGGCGCGCCACGGCCGCGGGGCGGTCGGCCACCTCGCCGAGCGGCGCCACGAAGAGGAACGAGGTGTAGAGGACGAGCAGGAAGCCGAGGAACGCGGCGCGGCTCCACTCGTGGGGGTTGCGCACGAGTGCCAGCACGTCGCGCTCGACGAGGGCGCCGAGCGGGCCGGCCAGCCAGCGCGGAAAGCGCGCACGGCGGCCGGATGCGGTGCCGCCGGCGCCGCCGCCGGACAGCACGAAGCTCTCGGCGATCGCGGGGAGCGCCCGGCGGTAGAGCGCGAGGCCGAGGGTGCCCGCGGCGGCGAGGCCGAGCAGCGGCAAGAGCCCCGCCGCGGCG
>MGCE01000063.1:689-8651 GCA_001790315.1 Candidatus Rokubacteria bacterium RIFCSPLOWO2_02_FULL_72_37
GCCGGCGCGCGAGCCCGTCGCCGCGGCGTGGAGCGCCGCCGCGTACGGGTGGGCGGGCCAGAGCGCGAACTTCGCCTCGATGAACTTGATCGACGACGGTTTCCCGTTCAGGATGCCGGGCTCGAAGATCGTGTGGAAGTCCGTGGCGGAGGGAATGACCCCCCGGCCGATCACCACCGCGAAGACGGCGAGAAGCGCCGCCGTGACGGCGCCGACGGCCAGGCGGGTCGGCGCCCGCCGGAGCGCGCTGCCGGCGACGGCCGTGAGGCACGCGCCCGTGGCGCCGACGAGGACGGCGAAGAGCGCGAGGTGGAGGAGTCCGGCGGCGTAGAAGACCGCATCCCCTCCGTGGGCGACGCCGAGGGCGGCGAGCGCGGGGCCGCCGACGATCGCGAGCGGCCAGGAGGTCAGGAGGAAGGTCTGCACGGCGCGGAGGGCGAAGAGGCCGGGGAGGGGCAGCGGTGCCGCGAGCAGGAAGCCGGTGTCGGCCGCGCGGTAGAAGATCCAGAGGCCCGAGGCCACGTAGCTCACGAGCGACACCAGGAAGATCAGGACCAGGACGCTCTCGAGGAAGTAGAGGGAGAGCGCGAGCCCGGGGAGGCCGAGCCCGCGGAGCGCCCCGAGCCCGCGGCGGAACACGAGGTACTCGCCCGCCATCACCAGGGCGAAGACGCCGACGAAGCCCGCGGCCACGAGCAGCCGCGCGGCCGTGGCGCCGCGCACGACTCCGGCGACGGCGCCGGCCCGGCCCAGGAGCAGCCTACGGACGACCCGCCAGGTGGAGATAGAGCTCCTCGAGCGAGGCGCCCTCGGGCGAGCCGTCGGGCGTCGCGCGGCGCCTCAGCGCGTCGAGGTCGCCCTCGGCGGCGAGCCGGCCGTCCCGCAGCAGACCGACGCGGTGACAGACGGCCTCGGCGAAGGAGAGCGTGTGGGTGCAGACGAGGACGGCGCCGCCGTCGGCGGCGAAGGCGCGCAGCAGCTCGCGCGCGCGGATCGCGCTCTCGGGGTCGAGCCCCACGATGGGCTCGTCGATCACGAGCAGGCGGGGCGCGTGCAGGAGGGCGGCGACCAGCGCGAGCTTCTGCCGGTTGCCGCGCGAGTAGGTGTCGACCTGCCCGTCGAGGATCGAGGGCAGCCCGCTGAACGTCGCGGCGAGCGTGTCGATCCGCGTCCCGCGGCCGGCGACGGGCACGCCCCACAGCTCGCCCACCAGGTGGAGGAACTCGCGCCCCGACATGCGCTCGTAGGCGAAGGGCTCGTCGGGGACGTAGCCGAGCCGGCGCTTGGCGCGCTCGGGCTCGGCGTGCAGGTCGATGCCGTCGATCAGGACGCGCCCCGCCGTGGGGCGGTAGAGGCCGCTGACGAGCTTGACCGTGGTCGTCTTGCCCGAGCCGTTGGGGCCGATCAGCCCGTAGATCTCGCCGGGCGCGACGGCGAGCGACAGGTCGTCGACCGCCGCGCGCCCGGCGAAGCGTTTCGAGAGGCGCTCGAGCGCCAGGAGGGGCGGGGCTACTTCGGCTGCTCCCGCTCGAACTTCGTCTTCCACTCTTTGTTGAGGTCCTCGGCGCCGGGAATGTACTTGATGGTGCTCCAGCTCGCGCGCGCCGCGCCGCGCATCGCGTACATCAGCGTCTCGCTGAGCTCGTCCTCGGTGGCGCCGGCTTGCTTCGCAGCCGCGAAGCGTCCGGGCACTCAGGAGGTGCAGCCGGCGGCGGCCATCGCGGCCAGCGCCACCAGCTGCATCGTCTTCGGGTCGAGCGCGCCCTCACGGTAGTACAGCCCCGCGAACTCCTTCATCGCTCCCATTCGGAGACCTCCATGGTGTGGGGTGGGTGCCGCGCCGCCATTATAGCCGGGGCCGCGAGGCCCCCGCCCGATTGGCCGGGCCGCCGTGAGCCAATTGGCTGTTGACGATGTACAATTCGTGTCGACAATGGCTGAGTTAGGAGACCACTGGTGAACCTCCGCCTCGACCGTGACAAGCCCATCCCGCTAGCGCGCCAGATCCAGGCGCAGCTCGAGCGGCTGATCCGCGAGCGCCTCCTCGTGCCGGGGGCGAAGCTGCCGGCCACCCGCGAGCTGGCCCAGACGCTCGGCGTCAACCGGGCCACGGTCGCCCTGGCGTACGAGGAGCTGTGCGCGGCCGGCTTCGCGCGGGCGCACGTGGGCCAGGGCACGTTCGTGGCCGACGCGGGGCCGGTGGGGGCGCGGCCGGGCGGGGCGGCGCCTGCGGCGGCGCCGGGCGCGGGCGAGCGCCCTCCGGCCATGAACTGGTCGGCGCTCTTCTCGCGGAGCGCCCAGATCATCGGCGCCGAGGAGGCGCGCGCGGCGGCGCCCGCCCGGACCGACGGTCAGGTGATCTCGTTCGCCGGCGGCATGCCCGACAGCGGCCTCTTCCCGACCGAGGCCTTTCGCCGCGTGCTGAACCAGGTGATCCGCGAAGAGGGCGAGAGCCTGCTCCAGTACTACCCGGCGGGCGGCTACCCGCCCCTGCGCGCCTATCTCTCGACGTACCTCTTGCGCTTCGGGCTCGAGGCGCGTCCCGAGGACATCCTGATCGTCAACGGCTCGCAGCAGGGCTTCGACCTCATCGCGCGCACCCTGCTCGATCCCGGCGACGTCGTCGCGATCGAGGAGCCGACGTACCCGCGGGCGCTGCAGGTGTTCCGCTCCTTCGGCGCGCAGCTGGTTCCGGTGCCCTGGGACGCGGGCGGGCCGCGGGTCGAGGTGCTCGAACGGCTGCTCGAGCGCCAGGCGCCGAAGCTCTTCTACTGCCAGCCATCGGCACACAACCCGACGGGCCTCGCGATGGCGCCGGAGCGGGCGCGCCGCCTGCTCGCCGCCGCGGCCCGCCACCAGGTGCCGATCGTGGAGGACGGCTTCGACGGCAGCCTGTACTACGGCGCGCGCCCGGCGACGCCGCTCAAGGCCGCGGACCGGGGCGAGCTGGTGATCTACATCGGGACCTTCTCGAAAGTGCTGTTCCCCGGGCTGCGCCTGGGCTGGCTCGTCGGGCCGCAGCCGGTGCTCGAGCGCCTGCAGGCGGCCAAGCAGCTCGCCGACCTGCACACGAGCGCCCTGATCCAGGCCGCGGTGCACCGCTTCTGCGAGCGCAAGCTCCTCGATCGGCACGTGGCGCGCGCGCGGCGCGAGTACGCGCGCCGGCGCGACCTGCTGCTCGCCGCGCTCCGGCGGCGCATGCCGGCCGAGGCGACGTGGACGGAGCCAACGGGCGGCTTCTCGCTGCTGGTGACGCTGCCGCCGGAGCTCGACGCGGAGGAGCTGCTGCCGCAGGCCGCGCAGCGCGGCGTCGCGTTCACGCCGGGGGCGCCGTTCTTCGTGGACGGGGACGGCGGGCACGCGCTCCGGCTCTCGTTCTCGTCGGTGGCGGCGGGGCGGATCGACGAGGGCGTGCGCCGGCTGGCGGAGGCGATCAAGGCGGCGCGGAGCCGCGAGCGCGGCCGCGCGCCCCGCGTGCGCCTCGCCGTGCCGGTGGTCTAAATAAATAAAGGAGACAGCGAACCATGGACACGGACGGACTGAGGATCGCGGACCGCAAGCACATCGGCCTCGCGGAGATGCTCAAGGGCGGGGTCATCATGGACGTGACCAACGCCGAGCAGGCGAAGATCGCCGAGGACGCGGGGGCGGCCGCCGTGATGGCGCTCGAGCGGGTGCCGGCCGACATCCGCAAGGACGGCGGCGTGGCGCGGATGTCGCCGGTGCGGAAGATCAAGGAGATCCAGCAGGCCGTCACGATCCCCGTCATGGCCAAGGCGCGGATCGGCCACTTCGTCGAGGCGCAAATTCTGGAGGCGCTCGGCGTGGACTACATCGACGAGTCCGAGGTCCTGACGCCCGCGGACGAGCACTTCCACATCGACAAGTTCGCGTTCCGCATTCCCTTCGTCTGCGGCGCGCGTGACCTCGGCGAGGCGCTCAGGCGCATCGGCGAGGGCGCGGCGATGATCCGGACCAAGGGCGAGGCGGGCTCGGGGAACATCGTGGAGGCCGTGCGCCACATGCGCGCGGTGGTCGGCGGGGTGCGTCGCCTCACGACGCTCCCGCCCGAGGAGCTGATGACCGAGGCCAAGACCCTCGGGGCGCCGATCGAGCTGGTGCGCTGGGTGGGGAAGGCCGGGAAGCTCCCGGTGCCCAACTTCTCCGCCGGCGGCATCGCGACGCCCGCCGACGCGGCGCTCATGATGCAGCTCGGGGCCGAGGCGATCTTCGTCGGCTCGGGCATCTTCAAGTCGTCGGACCCGGCCCGGCGCGCGAAGGCGATCGTGCAGGCGACGACGCACTTCAAGGACGCGGACGTGCTCGCGCGCGTCAGCGAGGAGCTGGGCGAGGCGATGCCGGGTATCGAGACCTCGAAGCTCGCCGAGAAGGACCTGCTCCAGACCCGGGGCTGGTAGCGCATGAGGATCGGCGTCCTGGCCCTGCAGGGCGACTTCGCCCTGCACGCCCGCGCGCTCGAGCGATGCGGCGCCGAGGCCGTCGAGGTGCGGAAGCCCGAGGAGCTCGCGGGGCTCGACGGGCTCGTCGTCCCGGGCGGCGAGTCGACGACGCTCTTGAAGCTCATGGAGGCGTGGGGCTTCGTGCCCGCGCTCGAGGCGTTCCACGCCGCGGGCCGGCCGATCTTCGGCACGTGCGCGGGCCTGATCGTCCTGGCGCGCGAGGTCGAGAGCCCGCGCCAGTTCTCCCTCGGGCTCATCGACGTGTCGGTCGAGCGGAACGCCTACGGACGGCAGCGGGAGTCGTTCGAGGCGCGGGGCGAGGCGCGCCTGTGCGGCCGCCCGACGCCGATCGAGATGGTGTTCATCCGGGCCCCGCGCATCCGGCGGCTCGGGCCCGGGGTCGAGTCGCTGGCCGAGCTGCGGGGCGAGACCGTCATGGCGCGGCAGGGCACGGTGCTCGTGGCGACGTTCCACCCCGAGCTGACCGACGACCTCGCCGTCCACCGCCACTTCTGCGAGCTGGTCCGCCGTGCGGCGGTGGCTGCGTGATCTTCCACGACTACTACACGGACGTGCCGCGCGAGGCGATCGACGCCTTCGTCCTGGGCCAGGAGCTGGCGCGGCTCGTGACGGTGGGGGAGAACGGGACGCCCCACCTGGGGCTCTACCCGTTCGTCTACGAGGGCGGCGCGTTCGAGCTGCACCTGGTCCGCGCCGACGAGCAAGTGGCCGACCTCAGGACGCGGCCGCGCTGCGCGCTCGAGGTCGACGAGGTGCTCGGCGTGATCCCGTCCTACTGGGTGCACCCGGAGTACGCCGGCTCCGCGACGGCGTATCATCGCACGGTGATCTTCGAGTGCCGGGCGAGCCTCGCCGAGGAGCCGGCGGCGGTCGCCGCCCAGCAGGAGAAGCTCCTGGCCCGCTACCAGCCCGAGGGCGGCTTCCGGGCCGTCGCGCCGTCCGACCCGCTCTACCGGGGGGCGCTCGCGCAACTCGCGGCCGTGCGGCTCGACGTCGAGCGCTGCCGCGCGAAGTTCAAGCTGGGTCAGAACCGGCCGGTGGAGGCGCGGCGACGCATCATCGCCGAGCTCCGGAAGCGCGGCCGGCCCGGCGACGCGCGGGCCGCCGAGGCGCTCGAATGGACCATCGCCCACGGGAGGAACGAGGCATGAAGGTCGCCGCGAACGGCATCTCGGTGCACTACACGCTCGACGGTCCCGCGGACGCGCCCGTCGTGACGCTCTCCCACTCGCTCGCGACGACGCTCGCGATGTGGGACCCCCAGATGCCGGCGCTCACCTCCCGGTGGCGAGTGCTCCGTTACGACACCCGCGGCCACGGCGGGACGGACGCGCCGGCGGGCGCCTACACGCTCGCGCAGCTCGCGGACGACGCGCGCGCGCTGCTCGCGGCGCTCGGCATCGCGAGGACGCACTGGGTCGGGCTCTCGATGGGCGGGATGATCGGCCAGACGCTCGCGCTCGCAGAGCCGGGGCTCTTCCGGAGCCTCGCGCTCTGCGACACCTCGAGCCGCGTGCCGCCCGAGGCGCGTGGCGCGTGGCAGGACCGCATCACGACCGCCGAAACGCAGGGGATGGAGCCGCTGGTCGCACCGACGATCGAGCGCTGGTTCACGGCGCCCTTCCGCACGGCGCGCCCGGAGGTGGTCGACGCGGTGCGGGCGATGATCCGCGGGACGCGCCCGGCGGGCTACGTGGGCTGCTGCCATGCGATCGCGGCGCTCGACCTCACCGACGCGCTGCCGGCGATCACGCTGCCGACGCTCGTGCTCGTCGGCGCGGACGACCCGGGGACGCCCGTCGCCGCCTCGCAGGCGATCCAGGCGCGCATCCGGGGCTCGAAGCTCGTCGTGCTCCCGTCGGCGGCGCACCTGTCGAACCTGGAGCAGCCGGAGGCCTTCACACGCGCGCTGACCGAGTTCCTCGCCGGCGTCGCCTGATGCGCCGGCGCGGGCTGCCCCTCGCCGGGATCCTGCTCGCCCTGGGCTGGGGCGCGACGCCGGCCTGGGGGGCGAGCCAGGCGCGGCTCACGCTCGAGCAGGTCCTCGGCCAGAACGCCGGCTCGCTGGTGGTTTCCTTCGGCGCGATCGACGCGATGTGCCTGGCCCCGCCGGCGACGGGCGTGACCTGCGTGCCCAACGTCCCCGCGAACGGCGCCACGTGGTACGCCACGATCCGGTTCCGGGTCCGCCTGACCGGCGCCGGGGGCTCCTCGGTGCGGCTCACCGGCGTCAGGATGGCGGGCGGCTCGGCGCCGGCCGGACGCCTCGTCGACGGCCCGTCGGGCCTGCCGGCGACGCCGTATCCGACCGCGCCGGCCGGCGCGCTCATCCTGGCCACGTCACTCAGCGGGGGGAACGCGGCCGTCCAGCGGTCGATCGGCTTCAGGGTCGGGCCCGGAGACCCGAGCGGAAACTGGGTCACGTCGATCGTCTACAGCCTGATCGTCGAGTAAGCCGTCCGGCAACTTTCTTGCCGGAATTTCCACCGGACGTGCCAGGAAGTTGCCATTTGCGGCTGTCACCCGCGAGAGGGGATCGCGTCAAAAAGTGGACTTTCGCTCGACGCGGCCGTAGTTTACGCGCTGTTGTGGCAGCGTGGCATCCCGATTGCTAGATTCGTCTGTCAAAGTTGACAGCCTCTTTCCGACAAGGGCAAACCAGCCGCGAGGCTGGGACGCAAAGCCGAGGGTCAGGCGGGTCGCCTGATGGCCGGGCTGCCGAAGAAAGAGAGGCGGGGCAGGGGCCCTTCCTCCCGGAGCGAGGCGGACGCAGTCAGGGGAGGACGAGGTCATGAAGCTCCGGATCGGAACTCTCGCAGTCATCCTCGGCGCAGGCCTGCTGGCGCTCGCCGCGCTCGGCGGGACTGCCCACGCCCAGGTCCAGGTGTGCAGCAACACCGGATTCGCCACGACGGCCGGCACCACGGCGTGCAATGGCGCGGCGAGCCCGGTCACGGCGACGGCGACCGTTCGCGGCGGAGCCAAGCTCGTGCTCGAGCAGGTCTTCGGCAGCGCGGCGTCGGGGCTCACGGTGGGCTTCGGTGACGTAGACGCCCAGTGCCTGGCGACGCCGGGTTCGGGCATCACGTGCGCGGTGGACGGCTCGGGCAACTTCGCCACCTGGTACGGCGACATCCAGTTCTCGGTGAAGCTCACGGGGGTGGGCAGCACCACCGCGAAGCTCACGGGCGTCAGGCCGGCGGCGGGCTCGATCCCCGCGGGTCAGCTCCTCGACGGCACGTCGGGCGCCAACCCGGCGACGGCCTATCCCGTCTCGCCGAGCACCGCTGCCGACCTCAAGACCGGCATCGGCAGCGGCAACACGACGGTGACGCGCGCCTTCGGCCTCAAGGTCACGAACAGCGACGCCGCCGGCGCGTGGAGCGGGAACGCGGTCTACAGCCTCGTGATCGAGTAGAGATCGGGTAGCATCGGGACCAGGAGCCTCATGATGATTCGCTTCGTCGGCGCGCTGGCGGTC
>MGCE01000064.1 GCA_001790315.1 Candidatus Rokubacteria bacterium RIFCSPLOWO2_02_FULL_72_37
GGCTCTACCCGTCGATCAAGATGCTGATCGATTCCTTCTCCCCCGAGCGCCGGTCCGGCTTCCGCGCGGTGGTCCTGGTCGAGCACCCGCGGGCGGGGGCCTACGCGTTCGCCTTCGTGACGAGCCACGTCGTGGTCGACACGCCGCAAGGCAAGCGTGAGATGGTCACCGTGTTCGTCCCCACGAACAACCTCTACCTCGGGGACGTCGTCGTCGTCCCGCGTGAGGACGTGATCGCCACGGGCCTGCCCGTCGAGGAGGGGATCCGCATCATCCTCTCGGCTGGCAACGCCACGCCGGCCCAACTCCCGCGCGACTAGGTGACAAGCTCCTATGACGTCCCGGGCGCGAGCCGGCGCGCCCACTCGCGGATCGCCTCTCCGAGCGGGAAGAGCTTGCCGAAGAAGAAGTGGTTCGCGCCCGCGACGATCTGCACCTGGACCCTGGGCAGCTCCCGACGGAGCCGGTGCAGCGCCCAGACCGGGCAGTACTCGTCGGAGTCGCCCGCGACGATGAGCACCGGAGAGGGCGCCCCCGGGCTTCCCAGCATCTGGATCAGGCCCTCCGCGGTGCGACCCGGCCTCCCGGTCCCCGCTCCAATGGCCGGCGCGACGAGCGCGAGACCCGCAACGCGGGGCCACCGAGCCCCCACGGCGGCGCAGACCGCCGCGCCGAACGAGTAACCCACGAGCGCGACGCGTTCGACGTGCTGCGTCATCCAGCCCAGCGCTGCCTCGACATCGGCCTCTTCGGCCTCGCCGCCGCCATGGCTCCCGGTCGAGCCACCCACGCCACGGAAGTTGAACCTGAGCGTCGCAAGGCCGAGTTCACCACCGACATCCGCCACACGCACTACGACGGGGTTATCCATGTCGCCCCCGTAGAGGGGGTGAGGATGGCACACCACGAGGCCGGCCGGCGCCCCGGGGACCAGGGCGACCCTGGCCTCGAGGCTGACGCCGTCCGGAACGCCGAGCCGCACCGCCTGTTCGGGTATCATTGCCGCATGAGAATACGTCTCGGGGTCCGGCCCGTCGAATGGGCGTGTTGACCTGTCTCCTCCGGCAGCGCCGGATCGGCGCCTATCTCGACGGAGCGCTGGAAGGGCGGGCCGTCGCTTCGACGGCGCGCCATCTGGCGGACTGCCCCCGCTGTCAACGGCAGGCGGCGGATCTCAGCCGGCTCCGTGCCCTGCTCGCGCGGGCGCTGGAACCGGCCTCCACGACCGAGCCCGACTGGACGGGATTCTGGCCCGGGATCGTCCGCGGCATCGAGGACGGTCGGCACAGGCGTCCAGCTCCGGAGCGGCTCGGGCGTCGGTGGCGGCCGAAGTGGGCGATCAGCGGCGCGCTCGCCGCGATCCTCCTGGCCTCCGCCACGCTCTGGCAGTTCGGCTCGGCGCCGGTGCCCGGCGAGCCCGCCATCATCGTCAGCTCGGCCGATACCGAATACCCGCAAGGCACGGTCATGGTCTACTCGGGGCAGAACCTGGCCGTCGTCTGGATCTTCGGGATCGACGAGTAGCTCAGCCGCTCTTCAGTGAGGCCAGCCGCTCCTTGGCGAGCGGTGTCTCCTCGGCCTGCGGGAAGTTCTCGATGAGGTACTGCAGGCGCGCCTGCGCTTGCTGTGGCTGCTTGAGGTCGATCAGCGCGAGCGCCTCCTTGTAGAGGGCCGTCGGGACCTTGTCGCTCCGGGGAGAGTTCGCGAGGACCTTCTTGAACTCGAGCACCGCCTGGCTGAGCGCCTCCGCGGTCTTGTCCTCCTGGCCCGCGTTGGCGTAGCCGCGCGCCAGGCTCAGGTACGACTCGCCGATCCAGTACTGGGCGTTGCCCGCCAGGTCGTGCTCGGGAAAACGCCGGAGGAACTCCCGGAAGCCCGCGATCGCCAGCGAGTAGCTGCCCTTGCTGAAGTCGATGTAGGCCGCCTGGTAGATGTCCTGAGGCTTGAGGGTCCCAGTGGTGGGTCTGAGTGGCGGCGACGGGGTCGCCACGACAGGGGAGGGCTTCGCCGGGGCCGATGCCGTGCCCTGGGGAACGGGCGCGGGTACGGGCGCTGAGGCCCCCGGAGCGGACACGATCGGGCTCGGTGGGGCGGGGGCCGGCGCGGGGCGCGCTGTTGCAGTCGCGGCGGCCGGCGGCGCCTGGGCTGGGGGACCTGGCCGGGCGGGCGGCGGCGACACGGGGCGCGCGGCGGCGGCGCGGACCTGACGCGTCAACGCGTCCAGGCGCGCCGCGACGTCCTCCACGCGGGCGGTGAGCGTGGCGAGGGTCGCGGCGAGCGCGTCCAGGCGCTCGGTCAGCGCGGCGGCCCGGCGCTGACTCTCTCGTGCCTGCTCGCCGGCGTGGCGATCGACCTGCGCGGACAGCCGGTCCACGTCGACCTTCGCGCGCTGGGCGCTCTGCTGTGCGGCGGCAATCTCCGAGCGGAGCTGGAAGACGTCGTCCTGGGTGGCCGTGCCGGTGACCTCGGCCACACCCGCGCACCCGCCGAAGAGCAGAGCAGGCACGAGGAGGAGGCCGCCGAGCCTCCTCCTCGCGGGGGATTCAGCCGAGCCTAACGAGGCTTGACCAGGAAGTGAGCGCGCCGGTTGTTGCTCCAGCACCCTTCGTTCTTCTCGGTGCACGTGGGGCGCTCCTCGCCATAGCTGATGATCGTGATGCGGCTCGCCTGGACGCCTTGCGAGACGAGGTAGTTCATCGTGGACTTGGCGCGCCGCTCACCGAGCGCAAGGTTGTACTCGTTGGTGCCGCGTTCGTCGCAGTGCCCCTCGATGAGGATGAGGTAGTCGCCGTGCGATTTCAGCCAGATCGCGTTCGCGTCGAGGACCTTCGCGTCGCTCGGCCGGATGTCGTACTTGTCGAAGTCGAAGTGGATGTCCTTCAGGTCGGCGATCGCCGTGAACTCCTTCGGTGACGGGCGCATCGCCGCCCCCGCCGGCGCTTTGGGCGCGGCTGGCGCCGGCGCCGCCATGCTCGGCGCCGCGGTGGACGGCTGCGCCGGCGTGCTCGCCGCGGGAGGTGGCGCAGTTGGTGCTGGCGCTGACGCCTGAGTCGTCGCGGGACGCTTCGCGCAGCCAGCGAGGACCACGCCGAACAAGAGCAGCGAGGTCACTACGATGTTTGCAACCCGGGTTGCCATGACGCCTCCTTTAGTCTCCGCTGGTGAGCGTGTCGGCCGCAGGCCCAATCCTATCACGGGAGCCGCGGCGACCAAGTGGGACTTGTCGCCTCCCCTCCACCGGATGTGATCCGTGCGGGTGGCGTGCCGTCGAGCAGCATCGCGAAGATCTGCCAGCGACCGAGTCGATCCGACTGGAACGCGAGGTGACGCCCGTCCGGCGCCCAGGACGCGCTCTGCGCCTGGCCCGGGCCGAAGGTGAGCTGGCGCGGGTTCGAGCCGTCGGGGTTGATCGCCCAGAGCTGGTGGCCGCCCCGTCGCTGCGTGTAGACGATCATGTCGCCCTTCGGCGACCACCGCGGCTGGGTCTGGAAGCCGCTCGGAGTCAGCTGCCGCACGTTGGCGCCGTCGGTGTCCATGACGAAGATGTGCGGGGTGCCGGCGCGATCCGAGACGAACGCGATCTGCCGTCCGGTCGGCGCCCACGTCGGCTCGGTGTCGATGCCCACGTGGCGCGTCAGACGACGCAACGCGCCCGTCGCGACCGTGAGGACGTAGATCTCGGGGTTGCCGTCCTTGGACAGCGTCAACGCCAGGAGGCGCCCGTCGGGGCTCCACGCCGGCGACGAGTTGATGCCGGCGAATGCGGCGAGCGTCTGCAGCGGCCGGCGCTCGAAGGGGAACAGCCGATAGAGATCCGGGTAGCCCTGCAGATACGACGTGAACGCGAGCGAGCGCGCGTCGGGGCTCCACACGGGTGAGAGGTTGATGGAGCCGTTGCGCGTGACGGCCGTGGCGCCGGCGCCGTCGTAGTCGGCGATGTAGAGCTCCTTGGCGCCTCGCGGCCCGACGACGTATGCGATCTTCGTGTCGGCCACGCCCCGCTCGCCCGTGAACTGCAGGACGATCTCGTCGGCGATCCTGTGGGCGACGCGGCGGGCCTGGACGAGCGTGCCCTCGAACTTCTTCGCGGCGATCAGGCGGTGCTCGGGACTCGTGAGGTCGTAGAGCCGCATCTCCGCCTCGAGCCGGTCGCCACGGAGCGCGAGGAGCCCGTGGACCCCGGCGTGGGCGCCGGCCGCGGCGAACGCCGACCACGACTCCTTCAGCGCGGTGGGGTTGTTCGGCGGGATCGCCCCGGTCGCGGTGACGACGCTGAACAGCCCGGAGAACGTGAGGTCGTTCCCGGCGACGGCCGCCAGGAGCTTGGCGGTGCCCTGGGGATCCGTTCCGCTCACGACCGTGAACTCGGGGATCGCGATGTTGAGCTTCTTCGAGCCGCCACCGGTCACGTTGAGGAAGACCTCGACACCCTGGGCCCGCGGTGCGGGCGGCGGCGCCCAGGGCGCGAGCCAGGCGAGGGCGAGCACGAGCGTGAGCAGCGCGAGCGCGCGGCGCTGGATCACCCGGGGCTACCCCCGATCCGTCGCGAACGTGAACCCGAGGTGGATGCGGAGGGTCGTCCCCGGGAAGTCCGCCGGGAGGGGCGGGAAGGGGTTGGCCTCCGTGATCGCCCGGAGCGCCGCCTGGTCGTAGTAGGTGTTGCCCGAGGACTTCGAGATCGTGAGACCGCTCATCTGGCCGTCGCGGGCGATGTCGAAGACGGCCACGGGCTGCTGGCCCGGCAGGGCGCGCCCCCCCCACCGCTCGGTGATCTTCGCCTGGACCCGACTCAGGTACCACGCGAACGGGAAGTCCGACACGTTGAGTGTCACCGCGCCGGCCCCGGCCGCGGAGCCGGTCCGCTGACCGAGCGCCTGGGGCGGCGGCGGGGCCGGCTCGGGCGGGACCGCGCGCGTCCCGGTCCGCGCGGGGAGCGGCACCTTCGTCGCCGGGCTCGCCACCGACGGCAGTTCCTTCTCGCCGGCGCGAGGCAGCGCGGGCGTGCGGGGCGGCAGGCTCCGCTCCGGCAGGCCGATCGACTCACGCGCGCGCTCGCGCACCGGCAGCTCGCGCGGCGGCTCGCGCCGTGGCAGCTCGGTCGGCGTCGGCGCCGGCGCGGGCGGGCGGAGATCGTCGGGCCGAGCCGGCAGCGACGGGCGTCCGTGCGGCGCGCCGACGGCCGCGACCGACGGGACCAGGTTCACGACGTACGTCCTCGGCTGGTGCTCGCGCCACAGGTGAGCGGCGTAGAAGAGGGCGCCGAAGACGGCGACGTGAAACGT
The DNA here is from genome assembly GCA_001790315.1 of Candidatus Rokubacteria bacterium RIFCSPLOWO2_02_FULL_72_37. GTDB lineage: Bacteria > Methylomirabilota > Methylomirabilia > Rokubacteriales > CSP1-6 > GWA2-73-35. Next base: position 5,283 of record MGCE01000064.1, read on the forward strand.
CGCGGACAGCAGCACGCTCCCGACGGGGAGGTGGAGCCGCGCGAGCGCGGGGCCGAGGTGGAGGCGACCGCGGGGCCTGAGCACGGCGCTCGCCGTGGTGATGATCAGCGCTCCCGCGCGGGTTCCGTGACCATGCCGAGGCGCTCGATTCCAGCGCGCCGCACCCGGTCCATCGTCTCGATGACCGCGCCGTAGTTGAGGCCCGCATCCGCCTTGAGATAGAGCGTCTTGTCCGTCCGCGTCGCGAAGGCCTGGCCCAGCGCCGCGTCGAGGCCGCCCGGCGGGACGCGCCGGTCGTTCAGGAACAGCGCCTGGTCCTTCGTGACGGTCAGGACCATCCGCTCCTCGACTGCCGTCGGCTTCGCGGCCGCCCGCGGGAGGTTGACGTCGATCCCTCGGTACATCATCGGAGCCGTCAGCATGAAGATCAGCAGCAGGACCAGCACCACGTCGACGAGCGGGATGATGTTGATCTCGGCGAGGTTCGTGCCGATACGCCGAGGGTTGTCCGAGGCGTCGAGCTTAAATGCCATCTTTCGCCGGGCGCCCGATCTTGGGCGCGGGACGCGAGAGCGTGTTCAAGAGATCGAGCGTGAAGCCTTCCATCTCGGTCGCCCAGTGCTTCACACGGTTGACGAAGTAGTTGTAGCCGATGACCGCGGGGATCGCGGCGCCGAGACCCGCGGCCGTCGCGATGAGCGCCTCGGAGATGCCCGGCGCGACGACGGCGAGGCTCGCCGAGCCCTGCGAGCCGATGCCCTGGAATGCGGCCATGACGCCCCAGACCGTGCCGAACAGCCCGATGAACGGTGTGGCGCTCGCGGTGGTGGCTAGGAAGCCGAGGTAGCGCTCGAGCTGCGCGACCTCGTGCGCTGCGGCGCGCCGGAGCGCGCGGTGCGCCGCCTCGAGCCGGTCGGCGCCGAGGCCCTCGTCCACCTCGTCGTAGACGGGTTCGATGCCCTCGGGCAGGCGCGACACCTCGTGGTAGGCCGCCGAGTAGAGCTGGGCGAGCGGACTCTCGCGCATGGTGCGCGCCGCGCCATGGATGACCGATGCGCGCCGCCCCTCGCGGAAGACCCTGAGGAAGGCGAGCGTCTGACGGCGCACGCGGCGGAACTGCCAGGCCTTCTCGACGATGAGGCCCCAGCTCGCGATCGAGAACACCAGCAGGACGGCCAGCACGACCTTCGCGACCGGGCCGGCATTGAGGACGAGCGCAAGCACGCCGTTACCGAGTAAGTCTGCGGTGGGCACGAGAACTCCTTATGGTTTCTGTTTATGATACCGAAGCGTCGCGCGGAGTGTCAAAATAACCCCGCCGTGTGGCGCCTGGTCGTCTGTCTCGCCGTCCTCCCCGGCCTCGCCGCCAGCGAGCCGGCGCGCCCGGTCACCGAGGTCCAGACCGCCGTCGAGGCATTCGTCGCCCGGTTCGCCGACGTCAGCATCGCCGATCTCGTCATCGAGCGGACTTTCACGCTCTACCACCGCGACGGTCGCCATCCCCACTTGACGGGTGAGGAGCGGATCTTGTTCAAGCTGCCCCAGCGGCAACGCGTCGAGCAGAAGCTCGAAGGCCGCCACGAGGTCCGCCTCTCCGTGGGCGACCGGGCCTGGGTCCGCCAGGCCGACGGCAAGACCTACGAGATGCCGGCGGTCCCGCTCGGGGGTGACAGGACGTACCTGCTCGTCCCGTTCCGTCGGGGCGCGGCCGACCTCCTCGCCGAATGGCGCGCTCGCGGCGTGCGCGACGACGTGAGTCACACCACGCGCGTCGGAGGCCGCACCGCGCTCGTGATCGGCGCCCGTGCGGGCGACCGCGACGTCCCCGCGGTCTGGTTCGATCGGGAGTACGGGGTGCTGCGGATCGTCAGCCGCGAGCAGCTCCCGACGGGGCCGGCGCTCGTGGACGTGACCTTTTCCGAGCACCGCCCGCTCCAGGGCGGTTTCTACTTCCCCTACCGTCAGGAGGTGTTCCTGGACGGGCGGCTCCTCATGCGGATCACGGTCCGCACGGTCGCCGCCAACACGGGCCTCGCCGACGCCCTCTTCGACCCCGAGGCGCTCGCGCGGGAGCGCTGAGTGCGCTTCGCGTTCCTTGGCACGTCGGGCGCCATCCCCTCGCCAGAGCGCGACACCACGTCGGTCGTCTTCGTGGCGTCCGAAGGCGCGCTCTTGATCGACTGTGGGGGGAGCCCGGCGCGGAAGCTCCGGCTCGCCGGCGTGGACCCGCAGGCGCTCACCCACGTGCTGATCACCCACCTCCACCCCGACCACGCCTATGGGCTCCCGGCGCTCGTGCAGAGCCTGATTCTCCTCGGGCGCGAACGGTCGCTCACCGTGCTCGGTCGGCCCGAGCACATCGAGCCGCTGCGGAGCCTGCTGGCGCTCTTCGGCGTCCTCGAGCGCCGCGGGATGTTCCCGCTCCGCTTCCAGGCGCTCGGCCTCGCCGAGGCCGCGCCCGCGCTGGTTCTCGGTCCGCTGGCCGTCTCCACGTCGCCGGTCGAGCACGGCTCCATGCCCAACGTCGCGGTCCGCGTGCAGCCGCAGCGGGGGCGGAGCGTGGTCTATTCCTCCGACACGGCGCCCTGCGAGACCGTGGTGCGCCTCGCGCGCGGCGCCGACACGCTGATCCACGAGGCGACCTTCCCGGCCCGCCACCGCGGGCGCTTCGGCACCCACTCGACCGCCGAGGAGGCGGGGGAGATCGCGGCGCGCGCGGGGGTGCGGCGGCTGATCCTCACGCACATCGAGGCCGAGTACCACGACGAAGTGGACGCGCTGGCCGACGAGGCGCGCACGCGCTTCGGCGGCGACGTCGAGATCGCGCGGGAGCTCGTCCCGTACCCACTCTAACGGGAGTTGAAGCGGCTGCCGGCGATCCAGAAGCGGAGGCGGAGGTCCGTCGACCGCGTGATGCCGACGCGGGGGCCCGAGGCGATGCGGAACTCGCGCGGCGCGTCGGGGGGCTCGATGGTCAGGCGGCCCGTGGTGAGGTCGGCACGGTTGTCGCGGAGCGTGATCGCGAGCGCCCGCGTGAGGTTGCCCGGGCCGCTCGCCAGGCGCGGTGACCCCTGCGGGACGCCGCGCCGGCGCGCCATCGCCCGGAGCCCGAGCACGGGCTCGAGCGCGCGGATCAGCACGCAGCCGGGGCGGCCCCGGCGCCCGGCGATCGCGTTCAGGCAGCAGTGCATCCCGTAGTTGAGGTAGACGTAGGCGACGCCGCCCTCGCCGTAGAAGAGGTCGCGGCTGCCGGGCCGGAAGGCGGCGTGCGAGGCGCGGTCCTCGGGGCCGAGGTAGGCCTCGGTCTCGACGATGCGCCCGGCCGTGAGCGTGCGGCCGCGGCGGGAGACGAGGACGCAGCCGAGCAGGTCCCGCGCGACGGCGCGCGCGGGACGCAGGTAGAAGCGGCGGGGCAACGGCACCCGCGCTACGCGCCGAGGCGTTCGGTGACGAGGCGGCGCAGCGACTCGTAGTCGAACGCGGTGCCCGCGCGGCTCGGCAGCTCGGCCTCGGTCTTGAGCCCGGTCTCGCTGATGATGGTGCAGATCGTCTGCGCGGGGTCGAGGCGCTTCCCGGCCAGCAGCTTGGTGAGCACCGCGAGCGTCGCGACGCCCGTCGGCCCCGCCCAGACGCCCTCGGTGCGCGCGAGCCGGCGCTGGGCTTCGAGGATCTCCTCGTCCTCGGCGTCACCCGCGAGCCCCTGGCCCTCGCGCAGGAGCCGCAGCACCCACTCGCCCTTCCGTCCCGGGTTCCCGGCCGCGAGCCCCTCGGCGACCGTGTACCCGATCTTGAGCGGCGCGATCGCCGTGCCGTCCCTGAAGGCGCGCACGACCGCGTTGGCCCGCGTCGCCTGCGCGGCGACCATCAGGGGCGCGCGGGGGATCAGGCCCGCCCGCGTGAGCTCGCCGAAGCCGCGGGCCGTGGCGATGAACGTCTCGCCGACGGCGACCGGCGCCACCACCACGTCGGGCGGTACCCAGCCCGTCTGCTCGGCGATCTCGTAGGCGAGCGTCTTCTTGCCCTCGTGCTTGTAGGCGTTGCGCGAAGCGCCGCAGTCGAAGAAGAGCTTTTCCTCGACGAGCCGGTCCCAGTGCACGATCAGGTCGTCGTAGACGCCCTGGTAGATCACGAGGTCCGGCGTGGTCGCGGCCATGTGGAGGAGCTTCGGCGCCGAGGCGCGCTCGTAGGCGAAGATCAGCGCGCGCAGCCCCGCGCGCGCCGAGTAGGCCGCGATCGACGAGCCCGCGTTGCCCGAGCTGACGACCGACGTCACCCGGTAGCCGAACTGGAGCGCGGCGGCGATCGCCGTCGTGGACGAGCGGTCCTTCACCGTGCCCGTCGGGTTCGGGCCGTCGTACTTGAGCAGGAGCCGGCGGACGCCGAGGGCCCGCGCGAGCCGCGGACAGTCGAGGAGCGGCGTGCCGCCCTCGCCGAGCGTCACGCGGTGGGCGGGGTCGGCGATCGGCAGGACCGGCGCGTAGCGCCAGAGCCCCGTGCCCGCGAACGCCGCGGGCCCCGCTGTGGCCAGCCGCGCCAGGTCGTACCGGAGCTCGAGCAGGCCGTGACAGCGCTCGCACTCGAGGCGGTACGCGAGCGGGTGGGCGGCGCCGCAGTCGATGCAGACGAGGCCCTCCGCGAGCGACCCGGTCACGCGAGCCGCCCGAAGCGCTGCTCGACCGCCGCGAGCATGTCCTCGATGCGGTGGCGCAGCGTGTGCTCGGCGAGGGCCCGCCGGCGCGCGTTCGCGCCGAGCGCGCGCGCCTCGTCCGGATGCGCCAGGTAATGGTCGAGCTGCCGCCGGAGCTCGGGCAGGTCGCGGTAACCGACGATCTCCTCGCCGGGCTTGAAGAGCGTCGCGAGATCCTCCTTGAGGTCGACGACCTGGCAGGCGCCGGCGGCGGCCAGCTCGAAGGCGCGCGTGTTGACGCCGACGATGTCGTTCATCGGGTGGTGGTGGTTGAGCGAGAGCGTGGAGGCCGCGTAGACGCAGAGCTTCTCGCGCCCGAAGACGGGCGGGCCCGCGAGCGCCCGGACCGCCGGGTCGTCGGCGTCCCGCCACCCGCTGCCCCAGACGCGCAGCGGGTAGTCCACGAGCGCGCGGACGAAGCGCTCGCGGTACGGGTAGTGGCTGCCCACGAAGGACACCGGCGCGCCGAAGCGCACGGCCTCCTCCGCCGTCGGCGTCACCGGGTGGTGCGCTGCCGGCACGCAATACATCGGGAGGTAGTGGAGGTTCGTGAGTCCGACCTGCTGCAGGCTCCGGAGCGCGTAGCGCTCCTTGGTGAAGAACAGGTCGTAGGCCTCGATGCACTCGAACGGGATCATCCAGAGCGGGTTGTCGGGGAAGAAGTTCAGGATGCGCGCTCCGGTCCGCGCGCGGATGCGCCGGATCGCGCCCGGCGTGATCGGCCCGCCCTTGACGACGAGCACGAGCGCCGGCCGCCACGCCACACACGCGCGCTCGAGCTGCCGGAGGACCCAGAGCTGGTAGGCGGCCTTCGTGCCGCGGTTCTTGTAGAGGGCGTTGTCCTTGCGGTACTCGAAGGTGCGGACCTCGTGGCCGAGCGTCCGGAGCTCGTCGGCGAAATCCATGCCCATGAGGCCCGGCCGCTCGAACGGGAGCGCGATCAGCCAGCGCACGGGCCGTAGCGTAGCACAGGGGGTGCGCGCTATCATGGGCGCGCCGTGAAGGCGCGCTCGCTCCGCCGCTACGTGCCCTCCCTCGTGCTGTTCGGGGTGTTGCTCCTGCTCTGGCAGGTCCTGCCGCCGCTCCTCCACGTGCGCGAGTACCTCCTGCCGGGACCCGCCGCGGTGGTCCGCGCCGCGCTCGACTTCTCGATCCCGTGGCACACGCACGTCTGGATCACGACGCTCGAGATCCTCGGCGGCTTCGTCCTCGCCGGCGCCGCCGGCGTCCTTCTCGGCGTCGCGATCGCGTGGTCGGCGCCGCTCGCGGCGGCGCTCGTGCCGTTTCTCGTGTTCGTCAACACGCTGCCCAAGGTCGCGGTGGCGCCGCTCTTCCTGCTGTGGCTCGGCTACGGCGTGATCCCGAACGCCCTGATCGCGGCCCTGATCGGCTTCTTCCCCGTCGTGATCAACACCGCCGTCGGCCTCACCCAGGTGGATGAGGAGCTCCTCGACCTCGGGCGCGTGTTCGGTGCGCCGACGTGGAAGGTGTTCCTCAAGATCCGCCTGCCGAACGCGCTGCCGTACGTGTTCTCGGCGCTCAAGGTGACGGCGACGGCCGCGGTCGTCGGGGCGATCGTCGGCGAGTTCGTCGCGTCGCAGGCGGGGCTCGGCACGGTCATCGTGAACGCCCAGACGAACCTCAACACGCCGGTGGCGTTCGCGTCGCTCCTGTGGATCTCGGTGATCGGACTGGTGCTGTACGGCCTCGTCGGCCTGGCTGCGCGCTGGTGGGCGCCGTGGGCCGACGCCACCTGAGGAGGACTCGATGAAGCGCGCGATGCTCGTGACGCTCGTGGCACCGGTGCTGGCGCTCGTGGCGGTGGCGGCACCCCAGGCGCAGTCGACGCAGAAGGTCGTGTTCGCGCTCAACTGGTTCGCCGTCGGAGACCACGCGGCGTACTGGGTGGCGCTGGAGAAGGGCTACTACAAGGCCAGGGGGCTCGACGTCGAGCTCCAGAACTCGAAGGGGTCGGGCGACTCGATCGCCAAGGTGGACATCGGGCGCGCCGACATCGGGCTGGCCGACGCGGTCGTCGTGATCCCGCGCGTGGCGCAGGGGGCGAAGATCAAGATCGTCGGCGCCGTGTTCGACAACACGCCGCTCAACATCTGGACGCGCAAGGACACCGGGATCACCCGGCCGAAGGACCTCGAGGGCAGGATCCTCGCGGCGCCGCCGGGCGACTCGCAGCGCCAGCTCTTCCCGGCCTTCGCCAAGCTGAACGGCGTCGACGAAGCCAAGGTGAAGTGGCTCAACATCGAGCCCGCGGCGAAGTTCGTCGCGCTCGCCGAGAAGCGCGCCGACGCGGTGCCCGACTACACCACGGGCCAGCCCTTCTGGGAGAAGGCGGTCGGCAAAGACAACCTCGTCCGCATGCCCTGGAACCAGTTCGGCTTCGACGTGTACTCGATGTCCATCTTCGCGAGCGAGAAGACCATGAAGGAACGCGCGCCGGTCCTGCGCGACTTCGTGGCCGCCTCCTACATGGGCTGGCGCGACGTCATGGAGAACCCGAAAGCCGCGCTCGCCATCTTCAAGAAACGCGTGCCGGACATCGACCTGGCGCTCATCGAGCCGAACATGATGCTGGGGCTCGAGCTGATGCGGACCGAGCGCTACGCCAAGCACGGGATCGGCTGGGTCGAGCGCGCCAAGATGTGCTCGACCGTCGAGCTGATCAATACCTACATGCCGGGGATGCCGCGCAAGGTCGGCTGCGACGAGGTCTTCACGAACGACTTCCTGACGAAGATCGAGCCGCCGAAGCGTTGATCGTCCTCGAGGGGGTCGGCATGACCTACCGGGCCGAGTCGGGCCCGGTCGAGGCGCTCCGCGACATCACGCTCGAGGTCGGCCGGGGCGAGCTCGTCGCCCTGGTCGGTCCCTCGGGCTGCGGCAAGTCCACGCTCCTGCGCATCATCGCCGGGCTGCGGCCTGCGACCGCCGGTCGCGTGCTCGTGGACCGACGGCCGGTGACTCGCCCCATCGCGGCGGTCGGGATGGTCTTCCAGGCGCCGGTGCTCCTCAAGTGGCGTGCGATCGTCGAGAACGTCCTGCTCGCGGCCGAGCTGTCCGGCCTCGATCCCGCCGCCTATCGCGCGCGCGCGGAAGAGCTCCTCGCGCTCGTGGGGCTCGGTGGCTTCGACGACAAGCTCCCCCGCGAGCTGTCGGGCGGGATGCAGCAGCGCGCCGCGCTCTGCCGCGCGCTCCTGCTCGACCCGCCGCTGCTCCTGATGGACGAGCCGTTCGGCGCGCTGGACGCGATGACGCGGGACGAGCTCGGGCTCGAGCTCTTGCGGGTCTGGGGGGAGGGCAGCCGGACGCGAAAGACGGTCGTGTTCGTGACGCACTCGATCCCGGAGGCCGTCTTCCTCGCCGACCGGGTCGTCGTGATGACACCGCGCCCGGGGCGCGTCGCCGAGACGTTCCCCGTGGGTCTGCCGCGGCCCCGCACCGTCGAGACCCGCGCGTCGGCCGAGCTCGGCGCCCTGGTGCTCCGGGTCCACGAGACGCTCTCGCGGACGTAGCGGCCCGGGGCGCGGGCGCGCGCGCTAGGCGACGGCCGTCGCGCGCGCCTGGCGGAAGCGGGCGGCGAAGTAGGGGTCGAAGATCGCCGCGGTGGCGACGAGCGTGGCGTCGGCCCCCTCCCGCAGGAGCCACTCGGCGCGCTCCACGCTCGTGATCCCCCCGACGGCGAGGACGGCGCGGTCCCACGCGCCCGCCTTGCGCCAGACGAGCATCTCGAGGATCTGACGTGAGGCGATCGGAAAGGTGTCGGCGCCCACGATCTCGACGCGCTCGCGCCCGGAGCCCTCGAAGGCCGCCTGGCCCTTGTTGTCCACGACGCGGCGATGGACACCCGGAACCAGCACGTAGCCGCTCGCCCACGGCGCGAGCCGCGTCGCCGTGTCGTGCAGGTGCCGTGGGCTGCGGAAGGGACCGAGCCGGGCCAGCACGGGCACGCCCACCCCCGTCCGCACACGGTAGAGGATCTGGGCCGCGAGCAGGACGTTCTCGTAGAGCATCCGCGGCTGCTCGGCGAAGGGGTCGGGCGCCGTGAGGTGGACCTCGATGGCGTCGGCGCCGCTCTCCTCGGCCCAGGCCGCGCACATCGCGTAGTCGTCGATGAGCGCCTCCGCGTCACCGTCGGGGCGGGGCGTGCCGAGCACGTTCACGATGAGGATCTGGCCTTCGCCGATCCGCTCCTTGGCGCGGCGCACGTCCTTGCGCCAGACGTCGGGCTCCCTCGACGGGGCGCCCAGGGAGACGGCGACGGTCGTGCCGTTGGCCGACGGGCGTCGTGAGACGACCGCCACCTGCTCGCTGTTCTCCACGTAACGGATGTTGGGCAGCGGGTGGGCCGGCCAGGCGACCGACCGGACGGTGGCGTAGGTCAGGATGTCGAAGCCCAGCCGTGCGTAGCCCTCGACCCACCGGGAGTTGAGCAGGGGGCCGGCTGCGACCCCGAGGGGAGAGTTCAACGAATGACCGAGAAGCCGTCCGCCGGGTCCGGGAGGCAACCGCCGGATCCTCGGAAGCGTCGGCGCGTGTCCGTAGTTCCACGCGTACGAGCGGTCGAGACGATATGCGGCTTGCGGAATGGCCCGTTCACTCCTCGCTGTCGTAAGATCTCCCGCAAGCGCTTATTATATCAGCCACTTACGAATCGACGCCAGCCTATTTTCGCGGTCCGACCGGGCTCAGGCGAAGGCGGGCATGACCTCTCGGGCAAGGAGCTCGAGCTCACGCATGATGTGGGCATGGGGCATGCCGGGGAAGAACGTCCGGCAGATGAGGTGGGTCATCCCGTACTGCTCGACGAAGCGGCGGATCTGGCGGACGCACTGGTCCGGGCCGCCGATGACGAAGCGATCGGCCATGAGCTTGTCGAGGTCGGTCGCGATGCTGGCGTCGATGAACGGATGCCGCCAGCCCCCGGCGTACTCCTTCCGGTAGGCGACCATGATGTGCTCCTCGGCCAGCTCCCGCGCCCGCGCGTCGGTGTCGGCGATGATCACGTCGCGGGTGAGCGGCCACTCGGTCGGGGTGGGCCGGCCCGCGGCCTCGAGGTTGCCGAGGAACTGCCGCTTGCCCGCGAGGAGGCGCGCGAGGTCGGCGGTCGGCCCGGGGATCCAGTTGTCGCCGAGCGTCGCGGCCCGCCGGAGCGTCAGGTCGCCCCAGCCGCCGATCCAGAGGGGCGGATGGGGCCGGCGAACGGGTCGCGGCTCGAGCCGGCCCTCGACCGTGTAGTAGGTCCCCTTGAAGCTCACGCGGTCCTGGGTCCAGAGCCCCTTGACGATGGCGAGCTGCTCCTCGAAGCGCGCGCCGCGCCGGGCGAGGTCGACGCCGTAGAGCGCGAACTCGTCGGGCTTGTAGCCGAGCGCGATGCCGAGGACCGCACGCCCGTTCGACATCACGTCGAGCAGCGCCACGTCCTCGGCCAGGCGCACGGGGTGGTAGAAGGCGGCGACCGCGATGTCGGTGCCGAGCGTCACCCTCGACGTGCGTGTGGCGAAACCCGCGAGCACCGTGAACGGCGAGGGCCAGTAGTGATTCGCGACCGAGTGGTGCTCCTCCATCCAGACGGACGCGAAGCCGAGCTCCTCCGCCCGCGTGACCTCCTCGAGCGCCTCCGGGTAGTAGTGCCCGCCTTCGATGGGGATGAACCCGATCTTCAGCTGTGCCATGGGGAGCGAGAGTATCACGCGGGAGCGTCGATCGTCAGGCCGGCCGCGCGAGGGCCGGGCGGCAGAGGCGGCAGGGTCGGTAGCCGGCGGTCGCGGCCTGGCGCTCCGAGCGGAACGGCACGCGGTGGGGCGCGCTGATCCTCCGGGCCGCACGGCACGTCGGGAAGCAATAGATGCGCGTGGTGTCGCTGCCGAGGTAGCGCACCCCCTCGCGACCGAGCCGCGCCAGGGCGTCCGGGTCGACCCCCTCGTGCCGCAGCAGCACGCGCTTGGCCGTGGGCCCGAAGATGAAGTCGCTGATCGTGCCGTCGCTCCGGACGACGCGGTGGCAGGGGATCAGCAGCGGCACGGGGTTGCGCCCGAGCGCCGAGCCCACGGCGCGCACCGCCGCCGGCCGCCCGATCTCGCGTGCGACCCATGCGTACGAGCGCACCTCGCCGGCCGGAATGTCGAGCGCCTTCTTGAGGACCGCCCGCTCGAACGCGCTGCGCCCGCCGAGATCGACGGGCAGCTTCCGCCGCGCTCCCGGTGACGCCAGCGCGCGGGCAAGCCACGCCGGCGGCGCCGGCGCGGGGCGGACCGCCCGGCCGAACGTCTTCTGGAAGTCGGCTTCGAAGGCCCGGGGACTCGACGCCCGCCGGACGGCGACGGCGCCGCGGGGGGTGTAGGCGACGAACACGCGCCCGATCACTGTGTCGAGCGTCGCGTACGCGACGCCCAGTCCGAGCCGGGCGAGCACGGCGCCGGACAGGCCGGTCGGTGCCCGGACGTCCCCGAGCGCTCGCAGATCCCGCTGCAGGTCGCGTCCTGCCGTCATCGCGCGTCCTCCTCCTCGCCCAGGGCCTGCCGCAGCAAGCCCAGGCCGCGGTGCACGTTGGCCTTCACCGTTCCCTCCGGCTGCGCGAGCACGCCCGCGATCTCCGCGTAGCTCAGCCCCTCGACGTGACGCAACACGACGGCCGCCCGATAGCGGTGCGGCAACGCCGCGACGAGGCGCCCCAGCATGCGCGCGCGCTCGGCGCGCTCGAGCACGGCCGCCGGCCGCGCGGACGCCTCGGCCGGCGCCTCGCCGGCGCCGTCGAGCGGCACCATCGGCGGCCGCTTCCCGCGCACCCGGTTGCGAGTCGTGTTGAGCGTGATCCGGTAGAGCCACGCGCGCAAGGCCAACGCCCGGCGGCGCTCGGGCGTGTAGCGCGCCAGGGCCCGGTGAGCCCTGACGAGGGCGTCCTGCGTGATCTCCTCGGCGTCGCGAGCGTCGCCGCACATCCGCAGGGCGAAGGCGTA
>MGCE01000065.1 GCA_001790315.1 Candidatus Rokubacteria bacterium RIFCSPLOWO2_02_FULL_72_37
CAGCGGGGAAGGCTCGGCGCCCGGAGCCCGGGGCTCCGCGAACAAGGGGCCGGGGGGCGGCGCGGCCGCCGCCCAGAGGCTCGCCCGGCGCGTGGCGCCGAGCGGCGCCAGGGCGCCGATGGCCGCGAGGGTCTCCAGCTCGTCGCGCGCGAGCCCGGCCCGGAGCGCCAGATCCTGAATCGAGGCGAACTGCCGCGCCGCCCGAGCGCTGACGATGGCTCGCGCAGCGTTCTCGCGCAGCCCTCGCACGTACCGCAACCCGAGCCTGACCGCGCACCCGGCCCCCTCGACGGACTCGAGCGTGCAGAGCCACTCCGAGCGCGTGACGTCCACCGGGAGGATGCGCTGGCCGTGGCGCTGGGCGTCCTTGACGATCGTCGCCGGGTGATAGAACCCCATCGGCTGGTTGTTGAGGAGCGCCGCGTAGAACGCGGCCGGGTGGTGGACCTTCAGGTACGCGCTCGCATAGGCGATGAGCGCGAAGCTCGACGCGTGCGAGTTGTGGACGACGAGGTCGTTGGCCAGGAAATTGTGGTCACCCTCGACGCTGAGATCGAACGTCTCCCGCTCTCCGACCGGTTCGATCGCTGCAACTCGGTCCCAGCAGAGATCCGAATCGGCCGCCGCGATGTGGTCCCCGATGCGGAGACCGGCCAGGGCGCGCCACCCGTCCATCGTGAGCAGCGGATGCTCGGCCGTCGCCACGATCTCCCGGCCAAGGGCCGTGCGCACGCGATAGACCATCCGCCGGCCGCTCGGCGTGGCCGCGAGCACGCGGCGCTTGCGGAGCTTCATGTCCGCGTCGCAGGCGAGCGTGTGCTCGATGCGCGCACGACCACGCACGACGTCCTCGATCGCCACCCAGCGCCCCGTGTCGGCGTCGATCACACGCGTCTCGCCGACGACGCACTCCGGGAAGCCGTAGAGCGCGAACGAGGTGATCGCGTGCACGATCTCCTCGGCCGCGCGCCCTTCGATCCCCTGCCGCGCCATGCCCGCGCGGAGCTTCGCCTCCACCTCGCCCATGCGCCGCTCGCTGCGCTTCCTGCCGAACGCGCGCCGGAGCTCCTCGGCCTCGACGGCGCTGAACCCGGCCGCCGCCATCGCCATCCGGAGCAGCTGCTCCTGGAAGAGCGGCACGCCGAGCGTCCGCCGGAGGATCGGCTCGAGGCACGGGTGGGGATAGCTCACCGGCTCGCGTCCGCGCCGGCGGCGGATGTAGGGGTGCACCATGTCGCCCACGATCGGCCCGGGGCGGATGATCGCGACCTGCACGACGAGGTCGTAGAACCGCTCGGGGCGGACGCGCGGGAGCGTCGCCATCTGGGCGCGGCTCTCGACCTGGAAGACGCCGATCGTGTCCGCCTCCTGGAGGCTCCGGTACACGGCGGGGTCGTCGGGCGGGAGCCGCGCGAGATCCACTTCCGCGCCCGTCTCGCGCACGAAGGCGAGCGTGTCCTGCAGGACCGACATCATCCCGAGCCCGAGCAGGTCCACCTTGACGATGCCGAGCCCCGCGCAGTCGTCCTTGTCCCACTGGATCACGGTGCGGCCCGGCATCGTCGCCGGCTCGAGCGGCACCACGTCGTCGAGGCGCCCCGCCGCGATCACCATTCCGCCCGAGTGCTGGCCGAGGTGACGCGGCAGATCCTGGATCCGCGTCCAGAGCGCGGCGAACGCTCGGATGCGGGGCTGGCGCGGGTCCACGCCCGCCTCGGCGAGGTGCTTGGTCAGGAGCTCGTCCGGGTCCTGGTACCCCCAGGTCGAGACGAGGCCGGCGAGGCTATCTTGTAGGTCGCGCGGGAGCCCGAGCGCCCGGGCGACCTCGCGCGCGGCCGAGCGCCCCCGGTAGGTGATCACGTTCGCGGTCATCCCCGCCCCGTGCCGCCCGTACCGGCGGTAGACGTGCTGGATGACCGCCTCGCGGCGCGTGCCGCTCGGCAGGTCGAGGTCGATATCGGGCCACTCGCCCCGCGCCTCGGAGAGGAAGCGCTCGAACAGGAGCTCCATGCCGACGGGATCCACCGCCGTGATCCCGAGCGCATAGCAGACCGCGCTGTTGGCGGCCGAGCCGCGCCCCTGCACGAGGATGTCGTTCGCCCGGCAATACTCGACGAGATCCCACACGATCAGGAAGTAGCCCGCGAGGTCCAGACGCCCGATGACGTCGAGCTCGTGGGCGATCTGGCGGCGCGCCCGCGCGGCCAGCGGCCCCGCCCCGTAGCGGGTGCGCACGCCGCGCAGGGCCAGCTCGCGCAGGTGAACGAGCGGGGTCTGGCCCGGTGGCAGCGGGAAGCCGGGGAACCGGTAGCCGAGATCCTTGAGCGTGAAGCCGAGGCGCAGCGCGAGCTCGCCCGTCGCCGCGAGCGCGTCGGGCAGGTCGCCGAAGCGCTGCGCCATCGCCTCCCCGCCCCGGAGGGCGCGCTCGCTGTTGACGGCGAGGCGTCGGCCCGCGTGATCGAGGTCGGTCTTCTCGCGGATGCACGTGAAGACGTCGGCGAGCTGCCGGCCCTCCGGCCTGGCGTGGAGCGGCTGGTTGGCCGCCACCAGCGGCACCCGCATGGCGCGCGCGAGCCCGACCAGCCCCTGGAGCACGCGCTCCTGCTCCCGGTCGAGATGGCGCTGGACCTCGACGTAGCAGCCCGAGCGTCCGAAGATCGCGCGGAGCCGCGCGAGGCACGCGCGCGCGCCGGCCGTGTCGCCGGCGGCGAGCCGGCGGGCGAGCGGGCCGCGGGCGCCGCCGGTGAGGCACACGAGCCCGGCGGCGTGCGCCGCGAGCTCGTCGAGCGTGACGACGGCCCTGCCCTTGGGAGCCTCGAGCTTCGCCCGCGTGATCAGGCGGCAGAGATTCCGGTAGCCCTCGCGATCCTCCACGAGGAGCGGCAGGCGCGAGCCGTCGGCGAGCGTGACCTCGCTGCCGACGATGGGCCGAACGCCCGCCTCGAGCGCCGCCCGCGTGAACCGCGCCGCGCCGTAGACGCCGTCGCGATCCACCAGCGCCAGCGCCGGCATGCCGAGCCGCGCCGCCGCGTCGGCGTAGGCCTCGGGGTGCTCGGCGCCCTCGAGGAACGTGAACGCGGACTGCGCGTGCAGCTCGACGAACACGACTAGCCGACTCCTCGGCGACGAGGAGGGTGGCGCGGGGCGTGCCCCCCGTCCGCCAGCAGCCGTCGGTGGGTTCCGGGTGCCGCCCTGGAGGCCGGCACCGACTCCTGCGGGAGGGGAAAGTGTTCGAGGCGATGCCGGACGGGGGGCGCGCCCCGCGACAGGACCCCCTCGTCGCTGGGGGGGCGGCTAGTCGTGTTCGTCAGTCGTAGACGCCGTCGAGGTACCACTCGCCTGTCCGGTGGTCGTAAGCGAGCCTGCAGAGCGTGCCATCGCCGAGCGCCGCGTCCCACTCGTCACGCGCCCACACCCCCGTGTCCCACCACTCGCCCGACCCGCGCCAGGGACCGGCGTGGGCGACGACGCGCCGCCCGTCGGCGCGCACCGGCCGCTCGCCGTCCGTTTCCACCTCCACGCGCCGTGGCGGCCGCACCCGCCGCAGCACGAGCCCGAGCGCTCCCGCGTCCTCGGGCAGGGGCAGGGTGGCGCGGGGATGCGCCCCCCCTCCGCCAGCAGCCGTCGGTGGGTTCTGGGTGCCGCCCTGGAGGCCGGCACCGGACACCGCGGGAGGGGAAAGTGTCCGAGGCGATGCCGGAGGGGGGGCGCTCCCCGCGACAGGACCCGCCCCTGCCCGAGGGCGGGGAAGCGCATCGGGCTCGCCCTGCGGAGGCGCAAACGGGACCAGCGCGTGGGCGTCGGGACGGTGGGAGTCCTCGACCCGTGGCGAGCCGACGTTGTCGGATCCGGCGAGCGCCGCGAGCCGGGCGAGCACGGCGCCGAGCTCGCGCTGGGGCGGCGCGGGGGGCTGCCAGAGCCCTCCCTGCCCCGCGCGTGTCGTGACCGGGTGCGCGCTCAACCCGATCCGCGTCACGGCCGCCACGGGCGGCCGGGCGGCGAGCGCGAGCGTCGCGAGCGTCAGCATCGGCCCGGGCTCGCTCATCGGCGTTGCGAGGGGGACCGCCAGCGCGTGCTGGCCGCCGCTCGCCAGCTCGAGGACGACCTGGAGGGTGTCCGCCGCGAGATGCGCGGCTGTCAGGCGCGCGCAGAGGCGCTCGAGCACGGCCTCGAGGACCGCGGCGAGCGCCGTGAGCGAGTCGAGCTCCCAGTCGAGCCCCTGCGCCTCCTCCCAGAACGGCGGCGGCGCCCAGGGGCTCCACGGATCGCGGTCGTGGCCGAGCGCCAGGTCGTGGGCACGGAGCCCGGCGGGACCGAGCCGCGTCCCGAGCCCGTCACGCGGCAAGGCGGCCAGCTCACCGAGCGTCGTCACGCCCCAGCGGGCGAGCGTCGCGACGAGATCTGCACCGAGCCCGAGCACGGTGAGCGGCGCGTCGGCCAGCACCTCCCGCTCGCGTCCCGGCGGGACGACCGTCACGGCGGCGGACGCGTGCGCGGCCACCAGCCGGGCCGCAGTGCGGCTGTCAGCGAGTGCCACGCGCGCGGAGAACCCCACGCCGTGCGCCCGGCGCAGGAGGCGCCGGCCGACTGCGGCCGGGTCGCCGAAAAGTCGCGCGAGCCCTGTCGCATCCACGTGGACGATCCCCGGCCCCCAGTCCTCGACCCGCGGGGACACGCTCGAAGCGGCCTCCAGCAGGGCGGAGCGCCCCGAGACCACCTGCTCCTCCATCCACGGCCGGCCCACGAGCGCGGGGCAGCGCGCCCGGGCCTCGGTCTCGGTCATCCCCGACCGCACGCCTTCCGCCCGCGCCATCGCGTTCGCGTCGAGGACGCGCGGGATGGGCTCGCGCATCGAGGGGCCGACCGTCGAGCGCCGGAGGCCCTGCGAAGGCGCTCCGACGGCGAATCCAAGGATCGCGAGCGGCGCGGCGCGGAGCGCAGGCTCGCAGCGCTCCGCGGCCGCCGTGACGAAGAAGTCCACCCACACACAGGCGAACCGGTTCACGCGCAGAACCCGAGCGGTGACACGACGCCCGCGCGGGAGGCGCGCGCGCGGAGCACGCGCACGTGAGCCCGCACCCGCGCCAGGCGCGTCGGCACGGGTCCGGGGCCGCTCCACTCGAGCCGGTCGGGAGCGATCTCGACGACCAGCGACGCGGCGGGGCCGACGACCCGGCGGCGGCTCGCGATCAACAGCGCCGCCGCTGTCCGCTCGACGGCGAACCGCAGGCGGAACGCCGTCGTGTGGGAGAGCGGAGTCGCGGCCTCGCCGAGGTCGAGTCCGACCAGCGCGAAGCCCGGACAGCGGACGAGCAGATCCGCGGCGCGGAGCCCGGTGTCACGACGGCCACCGCAGCGGACCCACAGGAGGCGGGCGAGGTCCACGCCCGCGCGGGCGGCCGAGGCGGGGTCGAGGACGCCATCGACGTCCACGAGCGCGGCGATCGCGCCGCGTCCGGTGACCTCGCCGAGGCATGCCGTGAGGAGGCTCGTGCGTCCCGATGACAGGCGGCCGACGATCTCGGTGATGGTCCCGGGAGTGAGCATGGGACTCAAAAGCTAATCACGTGACGAGTATTTTTCAACCCGAAGATCTAGGGGCGCTGAAGCCAAGGGGCTACCAGATGATGGGGATCAGACGGCGGAGGCGGTCGGAGCCTGGGTGGTCGGCTCGGGCGCGTAGAACGACGACTCTCCCTCCCCGCGCAGGCAGTCGCGGGTGAACTCGATCAGGTGGTGGCCCACGGTCGCGACGTGGATCAGCTCCTCGAGCCTGCCCCCGCGGAGCGCCGGCCACGCCATGCGCCAGAACGTCCGCCGGTAATCGCCGCGGACGCCGATGCGCCACACGATGCGCCCGAGCAGGCCGAGGCCCATCAGCGCGTTCCGCCACGAGGCGCGCTCGGGGCTCCTGGGGTACGCGAGGCGGTTGGGGAAGGTGTGGCGCAGGTTGTGGGCGTATCGGCCGTAGATCGCGTCGGGATCGTACGCCGCAGTGATGCACCGCCGCCACATCTCGAGGACCGTCTCGTAGGGCAGCTTGAACACGACGTTCGACTCGCGCCCGCCGCCGTGCAGCAGGCGGTCGTCGCGCTCGAGCCTCCGCCAGAGCGGCGTCTTCGGCAGCGCGTAGAGGACGTTGATCGTGAGCACGGGGATCTGCGAGGCGCGGATGAACTCGATGATGTGATCCGCCGTCTCCTCCGTGTCCGTGTCGAGCCCGACGATGATCCCCGAGACGACCTCCAGCCCGTACCCGTTGATGCGCCGCACCGCTTCGAGCATGGGCATCCGGAGATTCTGATCCTTGGAGATCGAGTGCAGGGCATGCGGCTCCGGGGACTCGATCCCGCAGAAGACGGTGATGAACCCCGCCGCGCGCATGAGCCCCAGGATGCGCTCGTTCTTGGCGATGTTGAGCGTCGCCTCGCACGCGAACCGGAGCGGATACCGACGCTGCGCCTGCCACTCGATCAGGTGCGGCAGGAAGTCGAGCGCCGCGCGCTGGTTCCCGATGAAATTGTCGTCCACGAAGTAGACCGTCGTGACCCCGCCCGCGGCGAGCTCGTCGAGCTCCGCCAGCACCTGGCCCGGTGTCTTGAGCCGGGGGTTCTTGCCGTAGAGCGCGGGGATGTCGCAGAACTCGCACGCGTAGGGGCAGCCGCTCGAGAACTGGATGTTGGCGAGGAAGTACTCCCGCAGGTTGACCCGCCGGTAGGCCGGGCGCGGGAAGTCGACCAGCGCGAGCCGCTCGCCGGTCTCGAACCGGAGCTGGCCCGCCGGCCGATCCGCGTGGCCGTCGAGATACTCGATCACCTCGTCGGTCGCATCCCCGAGCTCGCCCAGGTGCAGGACGTCGGCGTCAGGGTAGTCCTCGGGACAGCTGGACACCGACGGTCCGCCCAGCACGACGGCGCGGCCGTGCGCGTGAGCGCGCGCGATCAGGTCCCTGATGCGCGCCCGCTGCACGTGCATGCCCGACGTGAGCACGGCGTCCGCCCAGCGGAAGTCCTCGTCGGTCGCGCGGCGCGAGTTCTCGTCGACGAAGCGGACGTCCCACGTCTCGGGCAGGTACGCGGCGGCGACGAGCAGCCCCTGCGGCGGCATGAAGGCGCGCACGCGTCCGCCGAAGAGCGGGTAGGCGTGCTGGAAGGTGCCGAACGAGCGCGCATACTCCGGGTACACACACAGGACGCGTCGACGATTCACCGGCCGGTACCGGGTGCGCATGAGTCCTACCAAGCATAGCGCATTCGGACTAGGTACGCGTGCTGCACCGCGTTCGGCTAGAATGCGAGCCCGAGGAGGGACCCCATGGAAATCAAGAGCGTCAACGCCGCGGTCACCGGGGGCGCCTCGGGCCTCGGGCGCGCGACCGTCGAGCGCATCGTGAAGCTCGGAGGGCGCGCGGCGATCATCGATCTGCCCACCTCGAAGGGCGCCGAGCTCGCGCGCACGCTCGGCGGCGACACGCTCTTCACGCCCGCCGACGTCACGAGCGGCGAGCAGCTCGGCGGCGCGCTCGCCGAGGCGCGTCACCGCCTCGGTGGCGTGAACGTCCTCGTCAACTGCGCCGGCATCGGCCCCGCCGCCAAGACCGTGAGCAAGGGCAACCCGGCCAAGCTCGAGGACTTCACGCGGGTCGTCACCGTGAACCTGATCGGCCACTTCAACGCGATCCGGCTGGCCGCGGCGCTGATGGCGCAGAACCCGCCCGGCGCGGACGGGGAGCGCGGCGTCATCGTCAACACGGCGTCGGTCGCCGCGTTCGACGGCCAGGTCGGCCAGGCCGCCTACGCGGCGTCCAAGGGCGGCATCGTCGGGATGACCCTGCCGATCGCCCGCGACCTGGCCGACCTGGGCATCCGCGTGTGCACCATCGCGCCGGGGATCTTCGACACGCCGCTGCTCGCCACGCTGCCGGAGCCGGTGCGAGCCTCCCTCGCCAAGCAGGTGCCGTTCCCGTCGCGGCTCGGTCGGTCCGAGGAGTACGCGGCGCTGGCGTGCCACATCATCGAGAACGGGATGCTGAACGGCGAGACGATCCGCCTCGACGGCGCGATCCGCATGGCCCCCCGCTGACCCGCTACGAGACGCGGTCGCGGCTGTCGGGACGGATCCGCGTCGTGGACTACCGGCGCGAGCGCCGCCTGATCGTCGCCGGCGACATCCTATCCGTCTATCCGCTGGACGGTGACTGGTCGCGCGTCGAGGGCGAGTACTGGTGGCACGCGCTCACCACGCTGCCGCTCCCGCCCCGCCCGCGGGCGCTCCTAATCGGGCTGGGCGGCGGCACACAGGTCCACCTCCTCCAGCGCCTGACGGCGCCGCGGCTGGTCACGGTGATCGAGCGTGACCCGGCGATCCTGCGCGTCGCGACCGCGTGGTTCGGCCTGGACCGCGTCCGTCGGCTCGAGTGTCTCTGCGCCGACGCGACCACGGCCGTCCCGGCCCTCGGGCGGGCACGACGCCGCTTCGACTTCATCATGGAGGACGCGGCGTACGCGGATGCGCCGGACCGCGGCCGGCCGCTCGCGCTCGGGCTCGCCAGCCTCGTGTCGTCGCGCGGCGTACTCGTCGTGAACCGCCACCGCCGCAGCGACGGCCACGAGATCGCGCGCCTGCTGCGCCCGCGGTTCGAGGAGGTGACGGTCCGGTACGTGCGCCAGGGCGGCGAGAACTTGCTCGTGTGCTGCAAGCACCCGCGGCGCGGGTGGGAAGCCCCCCCGACCTCCGCTCAGGCCCGCGGCAGGCGCTTGTAGCGGAGGCGGTGCGGGCGCTCCGCCTCGGCGCCGAGGCGCCGACGGCGGTCGGCCTCGTAGTCCTGGTAGTTGCCCTCGAACCACACCACGCGCCCCTCGTCTTCGAACGCGAGCATGTGCGTCGCGACGCGGTCGAGGAACCAGCGGTCGTGGCTGATCACGACAGCGCAGCCCGCGAACTCGAGGAGCGCGTCCTCGAGCGCGCGCAGCGTGTCCACGTCCAGGTCGTTCGTGGGCTCGTCGAGGAGCAGGAGATTGGCGCCGGCGCGGAGCATCGTCGCCAAGTGGAGACGGTTGCGCTCACCGCCGGACAGGTCGCCGACCCGCTTCTGCTGATCGGGGCCCTTGAAGTTGAACGAGGCGACGTACGCGCGTGACGGCACCGCGCGCCCGCCGAGGTCCAGCGCCTCGGCACCGCCCGAGATCGCCTCCCAGACGGTCCGTTGCGGATCGAGCGCGTCACGGCTCTGGTCCACGTACGCGATGCGGACCGTGTCCCCGACGCGCAGCGTGCCCGCGTCGGGCTGCTCCTGGCCCACGATCATGCGGAAGAGCGTCGTCTTGCCCGCGCCGTTCGGACCGATGATGCCGACGATGCCGCCGCGCGGCAGCTTGAACGACAGGTCGTCGATCAGCACGCGGTCGCCGTAGGCCTTGGCGACGTGGTCCGCCTCGACGACGACGTCGCCGAGACGCGGCCCCGGCGGGATCGCGATCTCGAGCGTGGCGGCGCGCTGGGCGAACGGCTCGTCGAGCAGGGCGTCGTACGCCTGCAGGCGCGCCCGGCTCTTCGCCTGACGGGCCCGCGGCGCCATGCGCACCCACTCGAGCTCGCGCGCGAGCGTCCGCTGCCGGGCGAGGTCCGCCTTCTCCTCCCGCGCGAGCCGCTCCTGCTTCTGCGCGAGCCACGACGAGTAGTTGCCCTCCCAGGGAATCCCGTGACCGCGGTCGAGCTCGAGGATCCAGCCCGCGACGTTGTCGAGGAAGTATCGATCGTGCGTCACGGCCACGACGGTCCCGGGGTATTCCTTCAGGAAGCGCTCGAGCCACGCGACGGACTCGGCGTCGAGATGATTGGTGGGCTCGTCGAGCAGCAGCATGTCCGGGCGCGAGAGGAGGAGGCGGCAGAGCGCGACCCGCCGCCGCTCGCCGCCGGAGATGGTCCGAACGTCCATGTCGCCGGACGGGCAGCGGAGCGCGTCCATCGCCAGCTCGACGGTGCG
>MGCE01000066.1 GCA_001790315.1 Candidatus Rokubacteria bacterium RIFCSPLOWO2_02_FULL_72_37
CGCTGCGGCAGGAGCTCGGGCACCTTGAGCTGCAGGAAGCTGTCCTTGATCTCGATCGTGTCGGTCGGGAACCGCCGCGGCTTGAGCTCGGCGGGGATCCCGCGCGAGGCGATGTTGCCCGCGTCGTCCCGGGCGGTGATCCCGAGCGCCGTGCCCGGCGGGACATCCCAGGGCAGGGCGACCAGTGCCACCCGCGCGTTGGCCTCGGGCGGGCCGTACGCGAAGCTCGGGAACTCCCGGGTGCCGGCGCTCACCGTTGCGTGGGCGGCGCCGCTCACGCGGAACGCCACGAGGCCGGCGCCACCGGGCGAGATGTACCGGGTCGCCGCGAGGACTTCGATCCTCGGCGGCGTGAGGTCCACCGTGATCGGGTAGCTCGCGATCCCCCGGTCGTCGAAGCGGAGGGGGCGCCAGAAGTCGTCGCGCGCCCAGACCTCGAGCGTCGCGGCGCCCTCGCGCAGCCCGAGCGCCGCGCTCTCGATCGTGACCGGTATCTCGACGCGCCGGCCGAAGGCCCCTTCCTGCTTGAGGGCGACGACCGCCTTGCCGCCCTGCACGAGGCGGACCTCGGCTCGGGCGACATTGCCGCGGCGGGATTCGAGCACGAGCTTGACGACGCTCTTCTGGCCGATCGAGCGCGGCGGCGCCGCCAGGGAGGCGACGCCGGCGACCGACTGGCGCCATCCGAGATAGGACACGCCGCCGACCACCACGAGGAGCAACAGCAGGACCACGAGAACCCAGACGCGCGCGCGGGACCGCGGAGGCACGGGGTCGATGATATCACGTCGATCGTGGCGGTCCCGCGCGCCGCCGTGTGCTTGACACCCCCGGCCAGCCCTCGTAGCATGGCGCGGTGTCTACCACCGTCTGGTTGATACCTACCTTTCCTCTGGCAGGTGCACTAGTCAACATCCTCTTCGGCGGCGTGATCGGTCGCCGCGCCCACTGGGTCGCCGTCCCCGCGCTTCTCGGCTCCTTCATCTCGGCGTGCGTCGTCTTCGGAGGC
The DNA here is from genome assembly GCA_001790315.1 of Candidatus Rokubacteria bacterium RIFCSPLOWO2_02_FULL_72_37. Taxonomy (GTDB): domain Bacteria; phylum Methylomirabilota; class Methylomirabilia; order Rokubacteriales; family CSP1-6; genus GWA2-73-35. The sequence continues at coordinate 1,010 of MGCE01000066.1, forward strand.
GTCGCCGGCGGTGCCACGTACACGCCGACCCTCTTCTCCTGGATCGTCGCCGGCGACTTCGAGACCTCGGTCGCGGCGCACGTCGACGCCCTCACGGGCGTGATGCTCCTCGTGGTCACGGGCGTCGGTTTCCTGATCCACCTGTACTCCGTCGGCTACATGCACGATGACCCGGGCTACGCGCGCTACTTCGCATACCTGAATCTCTTCGTCTTCTCGATGACGATGCTCGTGCTCGCCGGAAACTTCCTCCTCCTCTACGTGTTCTGGGAGGCGGTCGGCCTCTGCTCGTATCTCTTGATCGGGTTCTGGTACACACGCCCGGCGGCCGCCCAGGCGGGGAAGAAAGCGTTCATCGTGAACCGCGTCGGCGACTTCGGCTTCGGCCTCGGGATCATGTGGCTCTGGACCGTGTTCGGGACGCTCGACTACGGGCCGGTGTTCGATGGCGCCGCGACGCTCTCCCCGGCCACGGCGACCGGGATCGCGCTGCTGCTCTTCCTGGGCGCGTGCGGCAAGTCGGCGCAGCTTCCGCTGCACACGTGGCTGCCCGACGCGATGGAAGGTCCGACACCCGTCTCGGCGCTCATCCACGCCGCGACGATGGTGACCGCCGGGGTCTACATGGTCGCGCGGAGCCACGTGCTCTTCGAGCGCTCCGGCGTCGCGCTCGACGTCGTCGCCTGGGTGGGCGTCGCCACGGCGCTCTTCGCGGCGACCATCGGCCTCGTGCAGACCGACATCAAGCGCGTGCTCGCCTACTCGACGGTGAGCCAATTGGGCTACATGTTCGCCGCCGTCGGCCTCGGCGCCTACGCCGCGGGGATCTTCCACCTGGTCACGCACGCGTTCTTCAAGGCGCTGCTCTTCCTGGGCGCCGGGAGCGTCATCCACGGCCTCGGCGGCGAGCAGGACCTCCGCAAGATGGGCGGACTCTCGTCCCGCATGATGACCACGACGATCACGACGACGGTGGGAGCGCTCGGGCTCGCCGGGCTGCCCGGTCTGGCCGGGTTTTTCTCCAAGGACGAGATCCTGGCCGCGGCGTTCCACGGGGGGCAGCGGGTGATCTGGGCCCTGCTCCTGGCCGGCGCGTTCCTGACGGCGTTCTACTCGGCGCGTTTGCTCTTTCTCGCGTTCTACAGCGCCCCGCGGATGACGAAGGCGGTGGCGCACCACGCGCACGAGTCGCCGGCGGTCATGACCCTGCCTCTCTCGGTGCTCGCGATCCTGACGGTCGTCGCGGGCCTCGCCGTCGGCATCCCGTCCGAGCACGGGACGCGGTTCGCCCGCTTCCTCGCGCCCGTCTTCCCCGTGCACGAGGCCGCCCACGGCGGGCTCGCCGGGTTGATGCTCCTGGTGATGGCGGTCGTCGTCTTCGCCGCCGGCGTCACGCTCGCGTGGGTGTTGTACATGTCCGGCCCAGTCCGTGCGGAGGCGATCGGTCGGCCGCGGAACCCGGTGCACGCGCTGCTGCTCAACGCCTACCACGTGGACGCGCTCTACGACGGCGTCATCGTGCGCCCGCTCTTCGTGCTCTCGACGTTCCTCGCGCGCATCTTCGACCTCAAGGTGGTCGATGGTCTCGTCAACGCGATCGGGCGCGTGGTCGTCGCCGGCGCCGCGGGGCTCCGACGGATCCAGACCGGGTACACCGTGAATTACGCGCTGACGATGCTGGCCGGCGCGGTCTTCCTCGTCGCCTTCCTGCTCAGCCGATGAGCGCGCTCCTCTCCGCGATCACGTTCTTGCCGGCCGCGGGCGGCCTCGTCCTCCTGCTGGTGCCGCGGCGCCGCGCCGGCGCGTTCCGGGTCGGCGCGCTGCTGATCTCGCTCGCGACGCTCGCGCTTTCCCTCCCGCTGTTCTTCGGCTTCGATGCCGACGCGACGGCGTATCAGTTCGAAGAGGTCCGGCGCTGGCTGCCGACGCTCGGCGTCACCTATCACGTCGGTATCGACGGGATCAGCCTGCTGCTGGTCCTGCTCACGACCTTCTTGACGCCCCTCGTGCTGGCCTCCGCGTGGCATTCGATCGAGGATCGGGTGAAGGAGTTCGTGGTCACGATGCTCATCCTCGAGACGGGGATGCTCGGCGTCTTCGTGAGCCTCGACCTCTTCCTCTTCTACGTGTTCTGGGAGGCGATGCTGATCCCGATGTACTTCATCATCGGCGTGTGGGGCGGCGCCAACCGCGTCTACGCGGCGGTGAAGTTCGTGCTGTACACGATGGCCGGCTCCGTGCTGATGCTGGTCGCGATCCTCGCGCTCTACGTCCAGCACGGCGCGGCGACGGGCACGTACACGTTCGACGTGCCGGTGCTCGCGCGCTGGGTGCTGGCGCCGGGCCTCGGGCAGAACCTGATGTTCCTCGCGTTCGCGCTGGCATTCGCGATCAAGGTGCCGCTGTTTCCCTTCCACACCTGGCTGCCGGACGCCCACGTCGAGGCGCCGACGCCCGGCAGCGTGATCCTGGCGGGGGTGCTGCTGAAGATGGGGACCTACGGCTTCCTGCGCTTCTGCCTGCCGTTCTTCCCCGACGCCAGCCTCGCGTTCGCGCCGCTCTTCTTCGCGCTGGCGGTCATCGGGATCGTCTACGGGGCGTGGGTGTCGACGGTCCAGACGGACATCAAGAAACTGGTGGCGTACTCCAGCGTGAGCCATCTGGGCTTCGTGATGCTCGGGATCTTCACGCTCAACCAGCAGGGACTCGTCGGTGGACTGATCCAGATGGTGAACCACGGGCTCTCGACGGGCGCGCTCTTTCTCATGGTCGGCATGATCTACGAGCGGCGACACACGCGTCTGATCGCCGACTTCGGCGGCCTGTGGAAGGTCATCCCGGCGTTCTCCGCGGTGTTCCTGGTCGTGACGCTCTCGTCGCTCGGCCTGCCCGGCCTCAACGGGTTCGTCGGCGAGTTCCTGATCCTCGTCGGCGCGTTCCAGGTGAGCGGCTGGCTGGCGGCCGCCGCGACCTCGGGCATCGTCTTCGCGGCGCTGTACATGCTCTGGATGTACCAGCGCGTGATCTTCGGCGAGGTCACGCGCGAAGAGAACCGCGGGCTGCGCGACCTCACGCCGCGCGAGTGGGCGGTGCTCGCGCCGGTCATCGTCTTCATCGTCTGGATCGGCGTCTATCCGGTCACGTTCACCGGGAAGACGGAAGCCAGCGTCGAGGCCCTCATCGCGCAGGTCCAGGGGAAGGTGAGCCCCAGGTAGCCATGCCGGAGCCGGCGTTTCCGTCCATCGCGCTCGGGCCCCTGCTGCCGACGCTCTTCGTGCTCGGGGCGGCGGGTCTCGTGCTGCTGCTCGATCTGCTGCCGCGCCGGTCGGGCAAGGAGCACCTGGCGGCCGTCGGGCTGGCCGGCGTCGTCGGCGGGCTGCTCGCGACGCTCTGGCGCTGGGGCAGCAACGGCCGCGCGTTCCACGACATGATCGTGCTCGACGGCCTCGCGCTGTTCGCGAACGTCGTCATCTGCTACGCGGCGGCGCTGGTCATCCTGTTGTCGGTCGACTATCTGGGGCGCGCGGGCGCCGAATCGGGCGAATACTACGCGCTCGTGCTGTTCGCGACGGCCGGCATGATGCTGCTCGCGGCCGCGGGCGACCTGATCGTCGTCTTCCTCGCGCTCGAGCTGATGTCGCTCTCGCTCTACGTCCTCGCGGGCCTCTTCAAGAGCCCGCTGGCCGCCGGCGAGGCGTCGATGAAATACTTTTTGCTGGGCGCGTTCGCCTCGTCGTTCATGCTGTACGGCATCGCGCTGGTGTACGGCGCGACCGGCGCGACCAACCTCGAGCGGGTCGGCGCGGCGGCGGCCGCGCAGGGGCACGCGCCGCTCCTCGCGATCGGCCTCGGCCTCCTCCTCGTGGGCTTCGGCTTCAAGACGTCGTTTGTGCCCTTCCACATGTGGGCGCCCGACGTCTACCAGGGCGCGCCCACGAGCGTGACCGCCCTGATCGCGACGGGCTCGAAGGCCGCCGCCTTCGCGGCCCTGATCCGCGTGCTCGTCGTGGCGCTGCGGAGCGCCCAGGCCGACTGGACCGTGCTCCTGTGGGCCGTGGCCGTGGTCACGATGACCCTCGGCAACGTCGTCGCGATCGCCCAGTCGAACCTCAAGCGCATGCTGGCCTACTCGTCGATCGCCCACGCCGGCTACATGCTGGTCGGACTCGTCGCGGGCGGCGCGCCGGGGGCCGGGGCCGTGCTCTTCTACCTCCTCGCCTACGCGTTCACGACCGTCGGCACCTTCGGCGTGATCACGCTGTGCACGCGCGCGGGCCAGGAGGCCGTCGAGGTCGCTGACTACGCCGGGCTCGCGCGCCGGCATCCGGTGCTCGCGGCGACGCTCGGACTGTTCCTGCTGTCGCTCGTGGGCATCCCGCCCCTCGCCGGCTTCGTCGGCAAGTTCTACCTCTTCGCCGCCGCCGTGCGCGCGGGATACGTCTGGCTCGCGGTGATCGGCGTGCTGAACTCCGCGGTCGCCGCGTACTACTACCTGCGCGTGATCGTGTACATGTACATGCGCGAGCCGGACGCGTCGCCGACCGCGTGGGCGCCCTCGTTCTCCGGCGGCCTCGCGCTGGTGATCGCGCTGATCGGGATCGTGCTGCTCGGCGTGATCCCGGCACCGTTCGCCGACCTCGCCCAGGCCGCCGTCGCGCCCCTGCTGCGGTAGGACGCGCGTGCGCCGCCGCCCCGTCGCGCGCATCGCCGGCCGCCGCCGGGCGCGCGCCCTCGCCCCGCTCGCCGGCTACCGGGTGGTCGAGATGGCCCACCACCTCTCGGCGCCGCTCGCCTCCATGTACCTCGCCGACTTCGGCGCGGACGTGGTCAAAGTCGAGTCGCTCGAGGGTGAGGACTGGCGCCGCTGGGGCCGGCCGTCGCCCGCGGGGATGAGTCAGCTCTTCCTCGCGATCAACCGCAACAAGCGCAGCCTGTCACTCGACCTCGGCGTCCCCGCAGGCCGGCGCGTGCTCGAGCGCCTCCTCGTGAGCGCGGACGTGCTCCTGACCAACTGGGCGCCGCAGGCGCTGGCGCGCCTCGGGCTCGACGCCCGGCGCCTCGCCCGGCGCCACCCCCGGCTGGTCGTCGCGCGGCTGTCGGGCTTCGGCACGCGCGGCCCGGAAGCCGACCGGCGCGCCTTCGACATCGTCGTGTGCGGCGAGACGGGACTGCTCCTGCCCCATCCCGACGGCGTGAGCCCGCCGCTCGTCAACGCGGCGCCGATGACGGACACGGGCGGAGCCCTCATGGTCGCGCTCGGTGTCGCGCTCGCGCTGCTGGATCGCGAGCGGACCGGCCGCGCGCAGGGCGTCGAGGCCTCGCTCGCGAGCGTCGGCATCGCGCTGCAGGCCCACCGCTTCATCTGGCTCCAGGGCGAGGCGGCGCCCGAGCTCGCGGTGCCGCGCATGACGGTGTACGGCGCCTACGCGACCGCCGACGGGTTCATCACGATCGCGGTGCTCGCGGAGCGGCTCTGGGAGCGGCTCTGCCGCGCGATCGGCCTCGACGCCCTCCTCGGCGATCCACGCTACACGCCGTGGGCGCGATTGCTCGAGCGTCAGCTCGAGGTCCGGCCGCTGGTCGAGGCCCGGTTCCGGACGCGAACGACCGACGAGTGGCTCGCGGTGCTGATCCCCGCGGGCGTGCCGGCGGGTCGCGTGAGCTGGGGAGGGCGGGTGTTCGAGCACCCGCAGCTGCGCGCGAACGGCGCGATCCTCGAGACGCGCCACCCGAAGGCGGGCCGTCTGCGGATGATGGGATTTCCGCTCCGTCTGACCGCGACGCCGCCGCGGCTCCGGCGGCACGCGCCGGCGCTCGGTGCCGACACCCGGAAGCTCCTCACGGAGCTGCGCTACCGCCCCGCCGAGATCGCGCGGCTCGTCGCCGAGCGCACCGTGCGGGTGTGACCGCGTCGCTCCGGCTCCCGCACCGCGGCTGGCTGCTCGACCTCGACGGCACCGTCTATCGCGGCGAGGCGTTGATCCCGGGTGCCGACACGACGATCGCCGCGCTGCGGGCCGCGGGGCGCCGCGTGGCCTTCCTGTCCAACAAGCCGCTCCAGACGCGCGCCGACTATGCCGCCAAGCTGACGCGCCTGGGCGTGCCGGCGAGCGCCGAGGACGTCGTCAACTCCTCGCTCGTGCTCGCGCGCCACCTGCGGCGCCTCGACCCGGAGGCGCCCGTGTTCGTGATCGGAGAGCCGCCGCTGCTGGCGGAGCTCGCCGCGCACGGCTTCGAGGTGCGCCCGGACGCCCGTGTGCGCTGGGTCGTGATCGCGTTCGACCGCACGTTCGATTACGCGAAGCTCAACACCGCGCTGCAGGCGGTGCGCGGCGGCGCGCGCCTGATCGCGACGAACCCCGACCGGACGTGCCCGACGGAGGACGGCGAGATCCCGGACTGCGCGGGAATGATGGCCGCGGTCGAGGCGGTCACGGGCGCCACGGTCGAGGTCGTCGTGGGGAAGCCGTCCCCGATCATGCTGGACGTCGCGCTCGAGCGGCTCGGGGTGTCCCCGGGCGACTGCGTCATCGTGGGCGATCGGATCGAGACCGACATCGCCATGGGCAAGCGTCTCGGGCTCGGCACCGTGCTCGTGCTCACCGGCGTCACCGCCGCCGCCGACCCACGCGTCGCGGAGATCGCTCCGGACCTCGTGCTACCATCGCTTCGAGAGCTGCTCGAGCCATGACGCGGCCGCACGAGCTCGAAGACGGTGCGTACGACGTCGTCGTCGTCGGCGGCGGCATGGCAGGGGCGGGTGTCGCCCGCGATCTGGCGCTGCGCGGCGTGTCGGTCGCGCTGGTCGAGAAGGGCGACTTCGCCTCCGGCACGACGGCCTACTCTTCCAAGCTGATCCACGGCGGCCTGCGCTACCTCGAGCTGTTCGACTTCGGCCTGGTCCGCGAGTCGCTGCGCGAGCGGGAGACGCTCGGACGTCTGGCGCCGCACCTCGTGCGGCCGCTCCCGTTTCTGGTTCCCATCTATCGCGAGTCGTCGCGGAGTCTCGTCAAGGTGCGTCTCGGCCTCAAGCTCTACGACTGGCTGACGCCGGGCCGCCGGCGCGAGCGCTACCGGGTGCTTCCCGCGATCGACGCGCTGTCCCTGGAGCCCGCGATCCGCGCGCAGGACCTCCGGGGCGCCGGCTACTACTTCGACGACCTCCTCGTGTACCCGGAGCGGCTCGCCCTCGAGAACGTGCTCTCCGCGCACCGGCACGGCGCGCGCGCGTTCAACTACGCGCGGGTCGAAGAGGTGCTGCGGGACGCCCGCGGCGAGATCAGCGGCGTGCGCGTCCGGGACTTCCTCTCGGATCGGGTGGCGCGGCTCCACGCGCGCATCGTGGTGAACGCGACGGGGCCCTGGGTCGACGATCTCCGCGCGCTCGCGGGAGTGGACGAACGGGGCAAGCGCATCCTGCGGCGCACGAAGGGCATCCACTGCCTGCTGCCGCGACTCACCGAGCGCGCCGTCTACCACAGCACGAGTGACGACCGGATGATCTTCGTCATCCCCTGGCGCGACTTCTCGCTCATCGGCACGACCGACACCGACTTCGAGGGCGACCTCGACCGGCTGCACGCGACGCGCGACGAGGTCCAGTACCTCCTCGGGGAGGTGCGACACGTCCTGTCGGACCCACGCGTGGCCGTCGAGCACGTGGCGTACACGTACGCCGGCGTGCGTCCACTCTCGTTCGAGGAGGGTCGGCGCGAGTCGGAGGTCTCGCGCGCGCACGAGGTCGTGGCGGAGGAGCGCGGCCGCTTCCTGTCGATCACGGGGACGAAGCTCACGTGCTTCCGGAGCCTGGCCGAGGAGCTCGGCGACCGGGTCGTGCGCGCGCTCGGCCGGAAGGCGCCCGGCCGCACCGGGCGGCTGACGCTCGACGGCGCCGACGAGGAAGTCGGAGGCGTCGAGGCGCGCGCCTGGCTGGACGTCTCGGCCGAGATGGCGACCTCGGGGCTGCCGCGCGAGACGCTCGAGACGCTGGTCACGGTCTACGGCCGCGGCTACCGGCGCGTCCTCGACCTCGCGGGCAAGCTCGCGGGCGGCGCGGAGCGGCTCTGCCCGTCGAACCCGGACATCGTCGCGCAGCTGCACCTGGCGGTGCAGGACGAGCTGACCGTGTCGCTCCAGGACGTCCTGCTGCGCCGCACGGGTCTCGGGACGAGTGGCTGCCAGGGGCTCGACTGCGCCGAGGCGATCGGCGCGCGGATGGCGCAGCTCCTCGGCTGGAGCCCGCGCCGCCTCGCCGCGGAGCTCGACGCCTATCAGGCGTACGTGGCCCGCTCGCATCGGTTCAAGACGCCGTAGCGCCGCGGGGCGGCTCGGGACCGGGCCCTCGCGGGATCGTGGTATACACTGGCGTCTCGCACCTCGAACACGGAAGGAGAGGGGTCATGGCCAGGACACTCACGCGCGTTGGCGTCGTCGTCTTTCTCCTCGGCGTCGTCGGGCTCCTCGCGGCGGTTCCGCCCGGGGCCGCCCAGGCGCCCGTCAAGATCACGCTCTGGCATGCGATGGGCGGTGCGCGCTACGACGCGATCACGAAGGAGATCGCGGCGGGGTTCAACAAGGCCTACCCGGCCTACACGCTGGAGCCGCTCTACACGGGCAGCTACGGCGAGACCGTGACGAAGGCGATCGCGGCCATCCGCGCGGGGAACCCGCCGCACATCGTGCAGGTGTTCGAGGTCGGGACCCAGACGATGCTCGACTCCGGGGCGATCCTCCCCGTGACCGAGGTGGCGAAGCCGGGCGACATCGACTTCGACGACTACCTCGCGCCGATCCTCAACTACTACCAGGTGGGCGGGAAGCTGGCGTCGATGCCGTTCAACTCGTCGACGGCCATCGTCTACTACAACAAGGACGTGTTCCAGAAGGCCGGGCTCGATCCGTCCAGGCCGCCCGCGACGTACAAGGACGTCGAGGAGATGGGCAAGAAGATCGTCGCATCCGGCGCGGCGCGGGCGGCGATCACGTTCGGCTGGCCCTCGTGGATGTTGGAGCAGGCGCACGCGATGCACAACCAACCCTACGCGGATCACGGCAACGGCCGCCAGGGGCGCGCGACCCGCGTGCTGTTCAACGCGCCGTTCGGCGTCGAGGTGCTCGGCCGGTGGAAGCGGTGGGCGGACGACAAGCTCCTGGCGTACGGCGGGCGCGAGTACGCCCCGAACAAGGCGTTCCTGTCGGGCGAGGTGGCGATGCTCATGCAGTCCACCTCGCAGGTGACGACGCTCGAGAAGGCCGCGAGGTTCCGCATCGGCACCGGGTTCCTGCCGCGCATCGAGGGGCAGCCGGCCGGGAGGTCCGTGATCGGCGGCGCCTCGTTCTGGGTGCTCCGGGGCAAGGGCCGGAGCCCGCAGGAGCTGGACGCGATCGCGAAGTTCTTCAGGTTCGTCGCGCTCCCCGAGGAGACGGCGAAGTGGCACATGGACACGGGCTACTTCCCGGCGACGAAGACCGCCGTGGCGCTGCTGCGGAAGCAGGAGTGGTTCGTGAAGCACCCGAACCACGAGACGGCCTTCGAGCAGATCCAGCAGGGGCCCGACACGCCGAACACGCGCGGCGTGCTGCTCGGCAACTTCGTCCAGATCCGCAACATCACGGACACCGCCATCGAGAAGGCGCTGTCGGCTCGGCTCTCCCCGAAGGAGGCCCTCGACGAGGCGGCGCGCGAGGCGAACAAGCTCCTGGACGAGTACAACCGGATCAACAAGTAACCGGCCGCGGCGCCCGCGATGGAGGGGAGGTTCCCCGGTCGGATCCTGCCGTACGCCCTCCTCTTCCCCTCCATCGCGGTCATCGCGGTCTTCCTGCTGGTGCCCGCGGTCGAAGCCCTCCGGCTGTCCTTCTTCGAGGTGTCCCCGTTCACCGGACACGGGACCTTCGTCGGCCTCGCCAACTTCGGCGAGCTCGTCAGCTCCGAGATCTACCGGCACAGCCTGAAGGTGACGCTGCTCTTCGCGGTCGGCGTGGTGGCGCTGGGCCTCGCCGGCTCGCTCGCCGTCGCGGTGCTCGCGAGCCTGCGGCTGCCGGGCTTCGGCGTGTACCGGGCGGTGCTGCTCTGGCCCTACGCGCTCTCGCCCGCCGTGGCGGGGACGATCTGGGCGCTGCTCTTCGACCCGTCCACGGGCCCGGTGACGGTGCTGCTCCGGGCGGTCACGGGCCTCTCGCCGAACTGGATGATGGACGGCACGTACGCGCTTGCGGTCACGGTCGTGGCGGCGACCTGGAAGATGCTCGGGTTCAACATCGTCTTCTTCCTCGCCGGGCTCCAGGCCGTGCCGCAGGAGCTTCGGGAGGCGGCGCAGGTCGACGGCGCCGGCGCCGTGCGCGTCTTCTGGCGGATCACGTTCCCGATCCTCTCGCCGGTGACCTTCTTCCTCTTCGTGATGAACTCGCTCTACGCTTTCTTCGAGGTCTTCGGCCTGATCGACGTCATGACGCAGGGCGGGCCGGGCGGCGCCACGGAGATCCTCGTCTACCGCCTCTACCAGGACGCGTTCATCTCCGCGCGCTGGGGCATCGCCTCGGCGCAGTCGATCCTGCTCTTCGTGATGGTCGGCGTGCTCACGCTCCTCCAGTTCCGCCTGGCGGGCCGCCGGGTCGTGTATGCCTAGGCGGCGGCGCGGCGCCATGCTGGCGGCGCACGTGCTGCTCGCGGCCGCGACGCTCGTGATCGTCTTCCCGATGCTCTACGCCGTCCAGGTGAGCACGCTCGAGTTCCAGGAGGTGTTCGTGTTCCCGCCGAAGCTCCTGCCCGGCGCGGCGTTCACGGACAACCTGCAACGCGCCTGGGAGAAGGTGCACCTGGGCCGGCTCCTCGCCAATTCGGCGGGCATCGCGGTGGCGGTCGCGCTCGGCAAGACCTGCCTGTCCGTGCTGGCGGCGTTTGCGTTCACCTACTTCCGCGACTTCCCGGGCAAGACGCTGCTCTTCGTCGCGATCCTCGTCACGCACATGCTCCCGCTGCCGGTGCGGATCGTGCCGACGTTCCAGCTCATGCACGACTTCGGGTGGGTGAACTCCTACCAGGCGCTGACCGTCCCCTTCTTCGCCAGCGCCACCGGCACGTTGCTCTTCCGCCAGTTCTTCCTGACGATCCCGCCGGCCCTGTCGGAGGCGGCGCGCGTGGACGGCGCGGGACCCCTGCGCTTCCTGGTGCGCATCCTGCTGCCGCTGTCGCTCAACAACCTCGCGGCGCTGTTCCTCGTGGAGTTCCTGTACATGTGGAACGAGTATTTGTGGCCGCTCATCGTCACGACGTCGGACGAGATGCGGGTCGTCCAGATCGGCATCAAGATGCTCGTGGCGACCGACGCCCAGGCGGAGTGGAACCTCATCATGGCGGGCGTGGTGGCGGCGATGGTGCCGCCGCTCCTGGTGCTGCTCGCGCTCCAGCGGAGCTTCGTGCGCAGCATCTCGCTCGGGCAGGAGAAGTGAGCGGGGCGGTGGCCGGGCTGGGAGCCGTGCTATAGTCCCGTACCGGTGGCAGTCCCGTTGGCGGTCACGGGGGATCATTGACGCGAGGAGGCGGCTCATGGAGGCGTTCTCGAGGCGTTGGACAGCGCTCGCCGTTGCCGTCGCGGTGCTCCTCATCGGAACGCCCGCGCAGGCGAAGACCGAGATCCACTTCTGGCACGCGATGGGTGGACAGCTCGGCGCAGCCACAAACGAGCTGGTGAAGCAGTTCAACCAGAGCCAGTCGGAATACGAGGTCAAGGCTCTCAACAAGGGCACGTACCCCGAGGTCCTGACGGGGGCCATCGCGGCGTACCGGCAGAAGAACCCGCCCCACATCGTCCAGGTCTTCGACGTCGGCACCCAGACCATGCTCCTCTCGGGCGCGATCTACCCGATCTTCCAGCTCATGAAGGAGCAGGAGATCGCGGTGAACTGGGGCGACTTCATCAAGCCGGTGACGGGCTACTACTCGAAGGACGGCAACCTCTACTCGATGCCGTTCAACTCGTCGAGCCCGATCCTCTACTACAACAAGACGGCCTTCAAGAAGGCGGGCCTCAATCCCGACAAGCCGCCGGCGACGTGGAAGGAAGTCGGCGAGGCCTCGAAGAAGATCATCGCCGCGGGCGCGGCGAAATGCGGCTTCACCACGTCGTGGCCGTCCTGGACGATGCTCGAGAACACCTTCCCCTGGCACGACCAGCCCTTCGCGACCAACCAGAACGGCTACACCGGGCTCGACACGAAGCTCCTCATCAACGGCGAGTTTGGCGTGAAGCACATCGGCCAGCTCGCCGCGTGGCAGAAGGAAGGCGTCTACTCCTACGGTGGGCGCATGGGGGCGCCGGACACCAAATTCATCAGCGGCGAGTGCGCGATGGACATCCAGTCGTCCGCGGTGATCGGCGGCTTCAAGAAGTCGCTGAAGTTCGAGTGGGGCACCGGGCAGCTGCCCCACTGGGGTGCGCCCTACAAGAAGCAGAACGCGGTCGTGGGCGGCGCGACGCTGTGGGTGCTGAAGGGCCAGAAGCCCGCCGACTACAAGGGCGTCGCGCGGTTCATGAAGTTCATCGCCGAGCCCCATCAGCAGATGTGGTGGCACGTCACCACGGGGTACCTGCCCATCACGCACACGGCGATCAAGAACCTCGAGACCGGCTACCACTTCAAGAAGAACCCCGAGCAGTGGACGGCGCTCAGCCAGCTCTCCGCCAAGCCGACGCCGAACAGCCTGGGGCATCGCCTCGGGAACTTCGTGCAGATCCGTGAGGCGATCGAGAGCGAGATGGAGAACATCTTCGCCGGCAAGAAGACGGCGAAGGAGGGACTCGAGGCCGCGGTCGCGAAGGGCAACGCGATCCTGGGGGAATTCGCCGCGGCCAACAAGCCCTAGCCGGGCGCGCGCGCCGATGAAGCGTGCCGTCTTCAAGAACCGGGGGTTGCCGTATCTGCTGGTGCTGCCTCAGATCGTGGTGACCCTCGTGTTCTTCTTCTGGCCGGCGTTCGAGTCGCTGCGTTTGTCTTTCTTCCGCACCTCGCCCTTCGGCGACAAGACGTCCTTCGTCGGCCTGGAGAACTTCGTGAACCTCCTGTCGTCGGCGGAGTACTACCAGTCGATCGCGAACACATTCGTCTTCGCCTTCGGCGTGACCGCGCTCGCGGTTGGCCTCGGCCTGTTCGTGGCCGCGCTCGCCACGCAGAAGGTCCGCGGCCTCGCCGCCTACCGGACGGCCGTCCTCTGGCCCTACGGGATCGCGCCGCCGATCGCCGGCATCATCTTCCTGTTCATCTTCCACCCCTCGTACGGCGTGCTCCCGTACTGGCTCGGGTTCGTGACGTCGTACGAGTTCAACTGGCTGCTGAAGGGGTGGGTGGCGATGGCGCTCGTGATCATCGCGACGGCGTGGACCCACGTCGGCTACAACATCGCCTTCTTCCTGGCCGGGCTGCTCGCGATCCCGACCTCGGTGCTGGAGGCCGCGAGCGTCGATGGTGCCGGCGCCCTCCGGCGCTTCAGGTCCATCGTCCTCCCGCTGCTCTCGCCCATCACCTTCTACCTCGTCGTCGTCAACCTGATCTTCTCGTTCTTTGGCTCGTTCGGGGTGATCCACGCCGTCACCCAGGGGGGTCCGGGGAACGCCACGGAGATCATGGTCTTCAAGGTCTACAAGGACGGTTTCATCGGCCTCAATCTCGGTTCGTCCGCCGCCCAGTCCGTGCTGCTGATGTTCGTGGTCATCGTGCTGACCGCACTGCAGTTCAGGTTCGTCGAGAAGAAGGTAATCTACTCGTGAGCGCGGACGGTGCGCTCACGGCTTCCGCGCGCGTCGAGGCGCTGCCACGGATTGCGGAGGCGCCGCGGCGCGCGCCGGTCGATTGGGGTGCCGTCGCGGTCCACGCGCTCCTGCTGCTCTGTGTCGCCGTGATCGCGTTCCCGCTCTACTACGCGTTCGTAATCTCCACGCAGACGGTCGAGGAAGTCATCGCACGGCCGCCGATGCTGAGTCCGTCGGGGCACATGTTCGAAAACTACGTCGAGGCGTGGACTCGCGCCCATATGGCGCGGCTGCTCTGGAACAGTGCCATCGTGGCGGTCGTGTCGGCGGTCGGCAAGATCGCCATCTCGGTGCTGTCGGCCTTCGCCATCGTGTACTTCGACTTCCGCGGAAAGGCTGTCGCGTTCTGGATGATCTTCGTCACACTGATGCTGCCGGTTGAAGTCCGGATCATGTCCACTTACGAGGTGATCGGCGACCTGGGCTGGCTCAACTCGTACGCCGGGCTCACGGTCCCCCTCATGGCCTCGGCCACCGCGACGTTCCTGTTCCGGCAGTTCTATCTCACGGTCCCGAACGAGCTCGTGGAGGCGGCGCAGCTCGATGGCGTCGGGCCCCTGCGCTTCTTGTGGTCGTTCCTCCTACCGCTGTCGTGGGCCAACATCGCGGCGCTCTTCGTCGTGCTGTTCATCTACGGCTGGAACCAGTATCTCTGGCCGCTCATGATCACCAACACCGAGGCCATGCGCGTCGTCGTCATCGGGCTGCAGGACCTCATCCCTCGAACCGGCACCCACATCCCGGAGTGGAACGTCATGATGGCCGCGGCGATGATGGCGCTGCTCCCCCCCGTGGCCGTGATCCTCTTCATGCAGCGCTGGTTCGTGAAGGGACTGATCGAGAGTGAGAAGTAGGTGGGCGGCGGCCACCGCGCTCGTGCTCGCCGTCACGGCGCTCGGCGCCGTGGCTGAGCGTCCCGCCGCCGGGTCCGGGCCCAGGATCGCCGCCCACCGGGGGGGCGCGCGGCTCTGGCCGGAGAACAGCCTGCTTGCGTTCCGCAACGCCCTCGCCCTCGGCGTCGACTTCGTCGAGACGGACGTCCACCTGACCGCGGACGGCGAGCCGGTCGTGATCCACGACCCGACACTCGAGCGGACGACCACTGGAACGGGGACCGTGCGCGCGGCCCGCCTCGCGGACCTCGCGCCGGTCCGCCTGAAAGGCGCCGACGGGGCGCCGACGGCCGAGCCCGTGCCGACCCTCGCCCAGCTCCTCGATCTGCTGGCGCCGGCGCGCGTCGAGCTGCTCCTCGAGATCAAGGTGGACGCCGCGCGCGAGCGCTACGCGGGGATCGAGGAGAAGGTGCTGGGCCTGCTGCGGGCGCGCGGGCTCGCCGACCGGACCATCGTCATGGCCTTCGAGCCGGAGACGCTCGCGCGCGTGCGCGCCCTCGACCCGGCGCTTCGCATGGCGCTGCTCATCGGCGGCGGGCGCGCCGGCCGCCCGACACCGGAGCAGATCGTCGAGTGGGCCCGACGGGCGGGCGCGACCCACCTCGGCCTCAACCATCGGCTCGTGGACGCCGACGTGGTGGATGCCGCGCGCCGGGCGCGGATCCCGCTCGCCGCCTGGACGGTCAATGAGGAGGCGGACCTCCGCCGCGTCGTGGCCCTCGGCGTCGACGTCGTCATCAGCGATCGGCCCGACCTCGCGCGGCGCCTCGTCGGGCGATGACCGGGCGCCGCTTCGTCCTGGCCCTCGACCAGGGCACGACGGGCTCGACCGGGCTCGTGGTGGACCCCGAGGGCCAGGTGCGCGCCCGGGGCTATGCCGAGCTCCCGCAGCACTTCCCGCGGCCCGGCTGGGTCGAGCACGACCCGGGCGAGATCTGGGCCAGCGTCGAGCGCGCCGGCCGCGCGGCGCTCGCCGAGGCGCGCGTGACGGGCGGCGAGATCGCCGCGATCGGCATCACCAACCAGCGCGAGACGACGATCGTGTGGGACCGCGCCACCGGCGCCCCGATCCACCCGGCGATCGTCTGGCAGTGCCGGCGCACGGCGTCGCTGTGCGACCGGCTGCGGGCCGAGGGTGTCGAGCCGCTTTTCCGTGAGCGCACCGGGCTCGTCCTCGACGCGTACTTCTCGGGCACGAAGATCCGCTGGCTGCTCGACGAGGTCGCCGGCATGCGCGCGCGCGCCGAGCGCGGCGAGCTCGCGTTCGGCACCGTGGACGCCTGGCTCCTGTGGAAGCTCACCGGCGGACGCGTGCACGCGACCGACGTCACGAACGCCTCCCGGACGCTGTGCCTCGCCCTCCGGAGCGCCGACTGGGACGACGAGCTGCTCGGGATCCTCGGCGTCCCCCGCGCGGTGCTGCCCACCGTCGTTGCCTCCTCGGGCGTCGTCGCCGAGACCGCGGACCTGGGCTGGCTGCCGGGCGGTGTGCCGATCGCCGGCATCGCGGGCGACCAGCAGGCGGCGCTCTTCGGCCAGGCCTGTCACGCGCGTGGGCGCGCGAAGAACACCTACGGCACCGGCTGCTTCATCCTGCTCAACACGGGCGCCGTCCCCGTCGCCTCGGCGCACGGCCTGGTGACGACGATCGCCTGGCGGATCGGCGCCGAGACGACCTACGCGCTCGAGGGCAGCGTGTTCATCGCCGGCGCGGCGATCCAGTGGCTGCGCGACGGGCTCGGCGTCATCCGGAGCGCGGCGGAGAGCGAGACGCTCGCGCGCTCGGTCGCCGACACGGGCGGCGTCTATTTCGTGCCCGCCTTCGTGGGGCTCGGCGCGCCCCACTGGGACATGTACGCCCGCGGCACGATCGTCGGCCTGACCCGGGGCACGACCGCGGCGCACCTGGCGCGCGCCGCGCTCGAGGCGATCGCGTACCAGAGCCGTGACGTGCTGGACGCCATGACCGCCGACGCGGGCCTGGCCGCCGACGAGCTCCGCGTGGACGGCGGCGCTGCGGCCAACGACCTCCTCTGCCAGTTCCAGGCCGACATCCTCGACCGCGCGGTGCTCCGCCCGCGCGTGATCGAGACGACCTCGCTCGGCGCCGCGTACCTGGCCGGGCTCGGCGCCGGTGTGTGGCGGACCCTCGACGACGTCGGGCGCCGCTGGGTGGTCGAGCGGCGCTTCGAGCCCGCGATGCCGGCGGCGGCGCGCGCCGAGCGCTACGCTGGCTGGTGCCGTGCCGTCGAGCGCGCGCGAAGCTCCGCGTCCGATCCGGGGACGGCGGTTGTGCCGAACCAACGGAGGTGACGACCGACAGAAGCTCGGCAAAACGAGCACTTGCCGCGGCTTGCCCGGTCGGGACGGATGTGCTAGTGTTCCTCTTCACATGGCGCCGGACGAACAGCCGTCGTCCTGGAAGGGCGCTGCCGACGTCGCCCAGATCGGGATGACGCTGGTGGTGGCCACCGTCATCGGCCTCGGCCTCGGCTACTACGCGGATCGGTGGTTGGGCACGGCGCCGTGGCTCACGCTGGTCGGTCTCGGGTTCGGAATCGCCGCCGGGTTCGTGAACATCTTTCGGACGGTGCGGAGGCTCGGACAGGATCGGAATGACGCCGAGTGAGTTCGGAGCACGGGTGATGATCGGCGGCGCGCTCGCGGGGAGTGTGCTCGCGCTGCTCGCGGCCTGGGGCTGGGGCGCCCACGCCTTCGGCGGGGTCGCGGTGGGAGCCGCCGTCGCTTTGCTCAACTTCGCCTGGCTGGCCAGGGGCGTGGCCCTCGTCGCCGGGACAGCCGGTGGCCGTCGACCGGGCGTGCGCTGGGTCCTCGCGCTCGGGACGCGTTACCTGCTCACGTTCACGGCGCTCGCCACGCCCGTCGCGCTCGAGTGGGCGCACCCGGTTGCGCTCGGCCTCGGCGTCACGGTGCTGCCGCTCCTGCTCACGACGCAGGGCCTGCACGCGGCGCGGCGGATGGGTTGAGCGATGGGCGCGATCGAGCACCCGCCGATCTTCCAGCTCCCCGGCATTCCCGACTTCGTCACGCACACGTGGTTCATCATGATCGGGCTGGCCGTCGTCGCTTTCGTCGCCTCGCGCAACGTGCAGCTCGTCCCGCACGGCCTCCAGAACTTCTTCGAGGTCGTTCTCGAGCAGTTCGTCACGCTCGTGGACGATCTCATCGGGCACGAGGGCCGGCCCTACCTGCCGCTCGTCGCCACGCTCGGCATCTACATCCTGCTGGCCAACCTGCTCGGCCTCGTCCCCGGGCTGATGTCGCCGACGGCCAGCCTCAACACGACCGCCGCGTGCGCGATCATCGTGTTCCTCGTGTACCACTGGATCGGCATCCGGAAACAGGGCCTGGTGAGCTATTTCAAGCACTTCATGGGTCCGGTGGTGTGGCTGGCGCCGCTGATGCTGCCGATCGAGTTCATCAGCCACCTCGCGCGGCCGCTCTCGCTCTCGCTCCGGCTCTTCGGCAACATGACCGGCGGGCACATCCTGCTCGCCGCGATGTTCTTCCTGATGGGGCTCGATGGCCTGTTCGGCTGGGCGCTGTCGGGCAGCGTGGCCGGCCTCACCGTCGGGGGTCTCGTCGGACTCCTCATGTTCGTGTTCGTCCTGGCCTTCCTGATCCCGCTGAAGATCCTGGTGTCGCTGATCCAGGCCTTCGTGTTCGTGATGCTGACTTGCCTGTATATTGCCGGGGCGCTCGAGGAAGCCGAGCACCACGGCGAGTCCCACGCAGAGCACCACTGACAGCCCACACAGAGGAGGAGACGCTCGTGCGACGCATACTGCTCGTCATCGGTCTGGCGATTCTCGGCTCCCCGGGCCTCGCGCTCGCCGCGGAGGGCGCTGCCCCGGCCGGCAGCCTGAACGCCCCCTTCGGGTTCCTCGCCGCAGGTATCGGTCTGGCCATCGCGGCAGGGCTCTGCGGCCTCGGACAGGGGCGGGCGGCGGCGGCCGCGGTCGACGCGATGGCGCGCCAGCCGGGCGTGGCCCAGCGCGTCTTCACCGCGATGCTCCTCGGGCTCGCCTTCATCGAGTCCCTCACGCTGTACATGTTCGTCATCGCGATCATCCTGGTCCTCAAGTTCTGAGAAGCTGACGATACCGGTCGGGCGGAAGCGCCTGCGCGCCTCCGCCCGTTCCGGCACGCGATGCCGAGGCGCCCGAGCTACCGACTTCCGAAGATCCCCGAGATGACGATCCGTCGTCTCTCGGTCTACACGCGCTGTCTGCTCCAGCTCGAGGAAGACGGGGTGAAGACGGTCTCCTCGCAGGAGCTGGCCGAGCGCTTCAATCTGAACTCGGCCCAGGTCCGGAAGGACCTCGCGTACTTCGGCGAGTTCGGCGTCAGGGGCATCGGCTACTACGTTTCGGGCCTCAAGGCCGAGCTCCAGCGCATCCTCGGCCTGGACCGCGAGTGGACAGTGGCGCTGGTCGGCTTCGGCAACCTGGGCTCCGCGCTCTTTCACTACAAGGGGTTCGGGCGCCAGGGCTTCCGCATCGCCGCGATCTTCGACGACGACCCCGGCAAGATCGGCCGCGCCGTCGATTCGACGCCCGTATTCTCGAGCCACGACATCGGGCGCGAGATCAAGGCGCGGGGAATCCAGATCGCCATCGTCGCCGTCCCGCCCGAGGCGGCGCCGGCGGTGACCGATCAGCTCGTCGAGGCCGGCATCCGCGCGATCCTCAACTTCGCGCCGGCGCGGCTCAAGGCGCCGAAGGACGTGCGGCTCAAGAACGTCGACCTCTCGATCGAGCTCGAGACCCTGAGCTTCTACCTCGCCAGGAGCACCCGGTAGTCTGGTAGGCTCGGAGTCGTTTCCGATGTTGACCGACTGGCCGCCGTTTCAGGCCCTCGCGAAAGCCTTCGCCGAGGGACGCCCTTGTCTGCGGGTCGCCGGACTCCAGGGGGCGGCGCGCGGGATCGCCGTGGCCGAGCTGCTTCAGACGGCCCCGCGCCCCGCCCTGCTGCTCGTTCCCGGGATGCAGGACGCTCATCGTTGGGCCCAGGATCTCCGGTTCTTCGGCGCCGCCGTCGTCGAGTTCCCGGAAACGGAGCCGCGCCTGTGGCGCGGCGGGCGCCAGCGCGAGGCGGACGCGGAGCGGGCGCTCGCCGCGCGGCGCCTCGCCGCGGGCGAGCCCGTCGTCGTCGTCGCGACCCCGGCGGCCCTCGACGTCGGGCTGGCTGCGCCCGCCGAGTTCGCCGCCCGGTCGGTGCGGCTCGGCGTCGGGGATCGCCTGGACCGCGAGCTGCTGCTCGAGGCGCTCGAGCACGCGGGCTACGAGCGCGTGGAGACGGTCGTCGAGGTGGGACAGTGGAGCCTGCGAGGCGGCATCGTGGACGTGTTCACGCCCGCACACCCGAACCCGGCCCGGCTCGAGTTCCTCGGCGACGACGTCGAGTCGATCCGTCTCTTCGATCCGACCTCGCAGCGCTCGATCGCCGCGCTCGACGAGCTGGTCGTCGTGTCCCTCGCGATCCCGGAGCCGGCCGCGGGCACCGGTCTCCTCGACTATCTGCCGGGGGCGGCGGCGGTCGTGGTGGACACGCCGAGCCTGCTCGACGCCGGGGCCGACGAGGCGCCGACGCGCGCGCCGCTCCGCGAGCGGCTCGCTGGACGGCAGCTGGTCGAGCTCGTCGTCGTCGCCGGAACGTCCGGCGGGCCGGGCGACGCGCCGGCTGTCGACCTCACGCTCGAGACGCACGCGGTCCCCCAATTCGCCGGCCGGTTCGCGCAGCTCGGCACGCAGCTGACGCGCTGGCGCGCCGAGGGGTTCCGCGTGCGGCTGGTGGCCCAGGACGCGCGACAGGCGGATCACCTGCGGCAGATCCTGCGCGAGCACGACATCGAGGTGGCGGCGGCCCCGGGGCTCGCGGGCGAGGCCGGGTCCGCCGTGCTGGTCGGGGAGTGCTCCGGCGGCTTCACGATCCCCGCGCTCGGGCTCGTCGTGCTCACCGAGGGCGAGATCTTCGGCGCCCGGCGGCGCTCGCTCCGCCGGCCGAAGTACCAGCGCGGCGCCGCGCTTACGGCGTTCACCGATCTCGGGATCGGCGACATCGTGGTCCACGAGGACCACGGCCTCGGGCGGTATCTGGGACTGCGCACGATGACGATCGGCGGCCGGGAGGGCGACTTCCTCGTGCTCGAGTACGCCGAGGGCAACCAGCTCTACCTGCCGGTCGAGCGCCTGGATCTCGTGTCGAAGTATCTCGGCGGCGACGAGGGCGCGGCGAAGCTCGACCGGCTGGGCGGCGCCGCGTGGCAGCGGGTCAAGGAATCGGTGCGCGCGGCCCTGCGCGAGATGGCCGAGGAGCTCCTCCGGCTCTACGCCCGGCGCGCCGTCGCCGACGGTCATGCGTTCTCGACGGACGCGCCCTGGCAGCGGGAGTTCGAGGCGGCATTCCGGTTCGAGGAGACGGCCGATCAGCTCCGGGCGATCGACGATGTCAAGGGCGACATGCAGTCGCCCCGCCCGATGGATCGCCTGGTCGCGGGCGACGTCGGCTACGGCAAGACCGAGGTCGCCCTGCGCGCCGCCTTCAAGGCGGTCGCGGACGGCCTCCAGGTCGCCGTCCTCGTGCCGACGACCGTGCTCGCGCAGCAGCACTGGTCGACGTTCGCCGACCGATTCGCGCCGTTTCCGGCGCGGGTCGAGTTGCTCTCGCGCTATCGATCGCCGAAGGAGCAGAAGGCGATCGTCGAGGGGCTCCGGCGTGGCACGGTGGACGTCGTCATCGGCACCCACCGGCTGCTCTCGAAGGACGTCGAGTTCAAGAACCTGGGGCTGCTGGTCGTCGACGAGGAGCACCGGTTCGGCGTCGCGCACAAGGAGCGGATGAAGCAGCTTCGCGCGTCGGTGGACGTCCTCGCGCTGACCGCGACGCCGATCCCCAGGACGCTCTACATGTCGCTGTCCGGCGTGCGCGACATGTCGGTCATCGAGACGCCGCCGCTGGATCGCCTGCCGGTCGAGACGGTGATCCGGCGCTTCAGCCGCGCCGTGATCAAGGAGGCGCTCGAGCGCGAGCTCGAGCGCGGCGGCCAGGTCTTCTTCGTCCACAACCGGGTGCAGTCGCTGCCCACGATGGCCCGGTTCGTCCAGGAGCTCGTCCCCGATGCGCGCGTCATCATGGCCCACGGGCAGATGAAGGAGCGGGAGCTGGAAGCGGCGATGGTGAGATTCGTCACCGGGCAGGCCGACGTGCTGGTCTCCACGGCCATCGTGGAATCGGGGCTGGATATTCCCGCCTCGAACACGATCATCGTCAACCGCGCCGATCGCTTCGGGCTCGCGCAGCTCTACCAGCTCCGGGGCCGCGTCGGGCGCGAGCGGCAGCAGGCCTGGGCGTACCTGCTCGTGCCCGCCGACGGGCGGGTCGACGAGCGTGCGCAGCGGCGCCTGCGCGCGCTTCAAGATCTGACCGAGCTCGGCTCGGGCTTCAAGCTCGCCCTGCGCGACCTCGAGATCCGCGGCGCCGGTAATCTCCTGGGCGCCCAGCAGCACGGGCACATCGCCGCCGTCGGCTACGATCTTTATTCGAAGCTTCTCGCCGAGGCCGTGCGAGACTTGAGGGGCGAACCTGCGGCCGCCGCGGTCGATCCGGTGATCAGCGTGCCAGTGGAAGGCTTCCTCGCCGAGGAGTACGTCCCGGAGGTGAACCAGCGCCTCGCCCTCTACAAGCGCCTCGCCGGCGCGGCGAGCGACGCCGAGGTCGACGACCTCGCGGCGGAGCTCGCGGACCGGTTCGGCCCGCTACCCGTCGAGGCCGTTCAGCTCCTCGACACCGTGCGCATCCGTGTCGCCGCCCGGGCGCTCTCCGTGGAAAAGATCGAGGCCGGCGACGGCCGTGCGCTCATCACGTTCTCACCGGCGACCCCGCTCGATCCCGAGCGGCTCGTCCGCGCCATCCAGGCCAGCCGGGGGGGCCTCCGGCTCAAGCGGGAGTTCACGGTGGAGGCGACCATCGCCGGCGGCCAGTGGCCGGCGGTGCGGGACTCCCTGCTTCGCCTGCTCGCGACCCTCGCGCGCGCATGAGACCCCGGCTCGCCGTGGCGGGCTTGCTGGCGCTCGGACTCTCCGGGTGTGCCCTGCCCGGCTGGGTGCCGTTCGTCGGCAAGAAGCCGGAGGACCCGAAGGCGAAGCCCGCACCTGCTGCGGCGACGCCTCGGCCGGCGCCGCTGCGCGCGCCCGGGCCCGCGCCGGGCGGCACGCCGTCCGAGGCGGCCGGCCGCGGGCCCGACGAGCACGTGAGCGATCGCGTCGTGGCTGTCGTCAACAATGACGCCATCACCCTCTCCGAGCTGCAGGAGGCCGTCGCGGTCTACCGGTACGAGAACCGCGACCGGACCGCGCCGACGGACGAGCTGGTCCACCAGTTCCTCACCCGGATGATCGACAATCGCCTCCAGCTCCAGGAGGCGGAGCGGGAGAAGGTCATCGTCGACGACATCGAGGTCGAGGAGGAGCTTGCCGACCGGATGAAGCGACTGAAGGTGCCCACGCGTGAGGAGTTCGACAAGCTGCTCCGCGAGCAGGGCATCACGATGGACGCGGTCAAGAAGCGCATCCGGGACTCCCTGCGCGTCCAGCGTCTGATCAACCGGAAGGTCCGCCTCCGGGTGTCGGTGACCGAGCCGGAGATCATCGCGTACCTGGATGCCAATCGGCAGAAGCTGGAAACCGGCCTCGCCTACCATGCGCGTAACCTCTTGCTCGTCCCCGAGGGGGGCGACTCGGACGCGGCCTGGGAAGCCGCGCGCATCACGGCGGACCTGCTGTACACTCAGCTCGTCCACGGCGCCGACTTCGTGGAGCTCGCCCGCAAGCACTCGCGCGACGCCAGCGCGAAGGACGGGGGCGATCTCGGGAGCCTGAAGCGCGGGGAGCTGGCGCAGGACGTCGAGAGCCGGATCCTGGCCCTGGAGCCGGGCGAGACCTCCAAGCCCTACCGCTCAGCACTCGGCTGGCACATCTTCAAGCTCGAGTCCAAGGAGAGCCTGGAGGGGGAGGGGCTGGAGCGAGCGAAGGCCCAGATCCGAGACATCCTGCTGCGTCAGAAGTACGAGTTGCGTCTGGACGCGTGGCTCAAGGAGATCAAGCAACGGGCGGTCATCGAAGTGCGGTTGGATCAGCCGTGAAAAGACGTTGACAATTCGCCTACCGGGTGGGACGATAACGCTCAGCGTTACCGTCCCAACCCCGCAGATACCCTGCGCATACTGTGTAACCGACTCACATGAAGTGCGGCGCCGAGACGCCGCGCCCGGAGCCCGCTGATGAGCGCCCGCCGAGAACGAGGCCAAGGAAACCAGACCCAGAGCGCCGAAGCGCCGAGCGGAATGAACCTGTCCGAGCTCAAGGAGAAGAGCATCCCCGATCTGAACCAGATCGCCCGCGAGCTGAACGTCCAGAACCTCGGGGGGCTCCGCAAGCAGGAGCTGATCTTCAAGATCCTCCAGTCGCAGGCGGAGAAAGACGGGCTGATCTTCGCCGAAGGCGTGCTCGAGGTCCTGCCGGACGGATTCGGGTTCCTCCGCGCCCCGGACTACAACTACCTCCCCGGCCCCGACGACATCTACGTGTCACCCTCACAGATCCGGCGGTTCGATCTCAGGACCGGCGACACCATTTCGGGCCAGGTGCGGCCCCCCAAGGACAGCGAGCGGTACTTCGCGCTCCTGAAGGTCGAGGCGATCAACTTCGAGACGCCGGACCAGGCCCGCGAGAAGATCTTCTTCGACAACCTCACGCCGCTGTATCCGATGGAGCGGCTGCAGCTCGAGCACGATCCGGAGAACCTGACGACGCGGGTGATGGACCTGCTCTGCCCGATCGGCAAGGGCCAGCGCGGCATGATCGTGGCGGCCCCGCGCACGGGCAAGACGATGATGCTGCAATCCATCGCCCACGCGATCGCGGCGAATCACCCCGAGGTCTACCTGATCGTTCTCCTGATCGACGAGCGGCCGGAAGAAGTCACCGACATGCAGCGGACCGTCAAGGGAGAGGTCATCTCCTCCACCTTCGACGAGCCGCCGCAGCGCCACATCCAGGTCGCCGACATGGTCATCGAGAAGGCCAAGCGTCTGGTCGAGCACAAGCGTGACGTGGTCATCCTGCTCGACTCGCTCACGCGGTTCGCCCGCGCCCACAACGCGATCATCCCATCCTCGGGCAAGGTGCTGTCCGGGGGTCTCGACGCGAACGCGCTACAGCGCCCCCGCCGCTTCTTTGCCGCGGCGCGGAACATCGAGGAGGGCGGCTCGCTCACCATCCTGGCCACGGCCATCGTCGACACCGGCAGCCGCATGGACGACGTAATCTTCGAGGAGTTCAAGGGCACGGGCAACATGGAGGTGCACCTGGACCGTCGGCTCATGGACAAGCGCATCTTCCCGACGATCAACATCGAGCAGTCGGGGACGCGGAAGGAAGAGCTGCTGCTCGAGAAGGACGAGCTCCAGAAGGTCTGGCTGCTACGCAAGGCCCTCTCTCAGCTCAATCCGGTCGAGGGCATGGAGCTGTTGCTGGACAAGCTCAAGCTGACCCGCTCCAACAAGGAGTTCCTGGCCTCGATGCACTCGATGGGCTAGGGGCGTGGTATCCTTGGACTCTTCGAGGAGGGAGCGACCGTGAAGGCGGGCATTCATCCGGACTATGTGGACACGACGATCACCTGCGCGTGCGGGGAGGTGGTCCGCACCCGCTCGACCCGGTCCGAGATCCGGGTGGAGATCTGCTCCAAGTGCCATCCCTTCTACACGGGGAAGCAGAAGCTCGTGGACACGGCCGGGCGCGTCGAGCGCTTCCAGCGGAAGTACAGGCGCCAGACCGCGGCGTCGTAGCGGCCGCTCCGAAACCGGCTGGGTTGGGCTTCCCGCCGGTTTTTTGTTTGCTGACCCGGGAGGCGCCGAGGCGTGATGCTGTTTGACAAGCTCCGCCAGATCGAAGAGCGGTCGAACGAGCTCGCCCGTCTCCTCTCCGATCCCGCCATCTTCTCGACGCCGGCCGACTACGCCCGCCTCCGGAAGGAGCACGCGGAGATCCACGAAGTGGTGGCGCGCTTCGCCGAGTACCGCGACGTGCTGCGGCGCCTCGGAGAGGCCCGGCACATCCTCGAGGAGGGCGGCGACCCGGAGTTGCTCGAGCTCGCGCAGGCCGAGATCGACGACCTCAGCCGGCGCGAGGCGGAGCTCGAGGAGGAGCTCAAGCGGCTCCTCCTCCCGCGCGACCCGAACGACGAGAAGAACGTGTTCGTCGAGATCCGGGCGGGTGCGGGGGGAGACGAGGCCGCGCTGTTCGCGGCCGACCTCGCCCGCATGTACACGAAGTACGCCGAACGCCGCCGGTGGAAGGTCGAGGTCATGGATGCCAGCGCCACCGGTGTGGGCGGCTACAAGGAGATCATCCTGTTCGTCCAGGGACGCGGGGCGTGGAGCCGGCTGAAGTTCGAGCGCGGCGTCCACCGCGTGCAGCGCGTGCCCGTCACCGAGTCGGCCGGCCGGATCCACACCTCGACCGTCACCGTCGCCGTGCTGCCCGAGGCGGAGGACGTGGACGTGAAGGTGGACGAGCGAGACCTCCGCGTCGACGTCTACCGCTCCTCCGGGCCGGGAGGGCAGGGCGTGAACACGACCGACTCGGCCGTGCGCATCACGCACGTGCCGAGCGGGCTCGTCGTCACCTGCCAGGACGAGCGCTCGCAGATCAAGAATCGCGCGAAGGCGATGCGGGTGCTCAAGGCGCGACTCCTCGAGCGCGCCCAGGAGGAGCAGCAGGCGGCCATCGCCGCGGACCGCCGCAGCCAGGTCGGGACCGGGGAACGGAGCGAGCGGATCCGGACGTACAACTTCCCGCAGACGCGGGTCACCGACCATCGCGTGGGCCTCACGCTGCACCGCCTGCCGGCGGTGCTCGAGGGCGACCTCGACGAGCTGCTGGATGCGCTGGCGGCCGCGGAGCAGGCCGAGCGCCTGCAGCGGGTCGCGGGCTGATGGCGGCGTCCGAGCGCCTCGGCGCCGCGCTCCGGGCCGCGGTCGTCCGGTTGACGGCGGCGGGCATCGAGGCGCCGCGCGTGGATGCGGAGTGGCTCGTGGCCGACGTGCTCGACACAAGCCGGCCGGCGCTCGCCCTCCGCCTCGACGAGCCGCTCCTGCCCGAGCTCGCGCGGCGCCTCGAGGCCATGGTGGCGCAGCGCGCGGCACGGATTCCGCTGCAGCGCATCGTCGGCGCCGCGCACTTCCGCGGGCTCGCGTTGCGCATCACGCCCGACGTGCTCGTTCCTCGGCCGGAGACCGAGCTACTCGTCGAGCTCGCGCTCGACGATCTCCCGGTCCTGGGGCGTCGGCTCCGCGCGGTGGACCTCGGCACGGGGTCGGGCTGCATCGCCTGCGCGCTCGCCGCCGAGCGCCCGGACCTCGACGTGCTCGCCGTGGACCGTGTGGAAGCGGCGGCGCGCGTGGCGCGCGCGAACGCGCGCGCCCTCGGGCTCGCCGGCCGCGTCCGGGTCGTGGTGGGCGACGTCCACGAGGCGCTGCGCGCGGGCGGAGCCGATCTCCTCGTGGCGAATCCGCCCTATCTCCCCAGCGCGCTGATCGAGAGGCTCGCCCCCGAGGTGCGCGACCACGAGCCCCGCGCCGCCCTGGACGGCGGGGCCGACGGGCTCGACGTCGTTCGGAGGATCGTGGCGGCGGCGCCTCAGGTACTGCGGCCGGGTGGCGCCCTGTGGCTCGAGATCTTGGGGCAAGAGCAGTCCGTCGTCGTGCAGGAGCTCCTGGCGCGCGAGCCGGGCTTCGATGGGACGCCGGTCGTGCGGAAGGACCTCGCCGGCTTCACGCGGTTCGTCGCCGCCTGGCGGCCCGGCCGTGCCCGGCGCGGCCCGGCGTCGGCGCGTCTCGTCGTGACGGGGAGGGGCTGACGATGGCCGCGCGGCTCGAGATCGAGGGCGGGGTGCCGTTGCGTGGCCGGGTGGCGGTGGGCAGCGCCAAGAACGCGACGCTACCCGCGCTCGCGGCGGCCCTGCTCACGTCCGAGCCGGTCCATCTGGAGAACGTTCCGGCGCTCGCCGACGTCACCACGATGGCGAGGCTGCTCGAAAGCCTCGGCGCCTCGATCGATCGCGCCGGCGCGGGGCTGATCGTGCGGGTGGCGCGGGTGGCGAGCGACCTCGCGCCGTACGAGCTGGTGTCGACCATGCGCGCCTCGGTGCTCGTGCTCGGCCCGCTCGTGGCCCGACACGGCAGCGCGCGGGTGGCGCTGCCGGGCGGCTGCGCGATCGGCCCGCGGCCGATCGACCAGCACCTGAAAGGCCTCGGGAAGCTCGGCGCCGAGATCGCGATCGAGAACGGTTACGTCGTGGCGCGGGCGAGCCGGCTCAAGGGCGCCAGGATCACCACCGACCTGGTGACCGTCACCGGCACCGAGAACCTCATGATGGCGGCGGCGCTCGCCGAGGGCACGACGCTGATCGAGAACGCCGCTCGCGAGCCCGAGGTCGGGGACCTCGCCGCGCTCCTCACGGCGATGGGCGCCCGCATCGAGGGCGCGGGCACGGCGCGCCTTCAGATCGAAGGCGTGCCCGAGCTCGCGGGCGCCCGCCATCGGATCGTGCCCGATCGCATCGAGGCGGGCACGCTGATCGTCGCGGGCGCGATCACACGGGGTGACGTGACCGTGACGGGCCTCGTGCCGGAGCACGTCTCGGCCGTTCTGGCGAAGCTCGACGAGTGCGGGGTCGCGTTCGAGGTCGGGCCCACGTGGGTCCGCGTGCGCGGTCCGGAGCGGCCGCGTGCCGCCGACGTCACGACGAGCCCGTACCCGGGTTTCCCGACCGACATGCAGGCCCAGCTCATGACGCTGCTGGGGCTCGCCGACGGCCAGTCGCGAGTGACGGAGACGATCTTCGAGAATCGCTTCATGCACGTGGCCGAGCTCGCCCGGATGGGTGCCCGCATCGAGACCGAGGGCGCGATCGCGGTCATCCGCGGCGTCCCGGAGTACCAGGGCGCGCCGGTGATGGCCTCCGACCTGCGGGCCTCGGCGGCGCTCGTGCTCGCCGGCCTCGCCGCGGCGGGCCGGACGACCGTCTCGCGCGTCTATCACCTCGACCGCGGCTACGAGAGGCTCGAGGCGAAGCTCGCGGCGCTCGGCGCGCGGATCGAGCGGCGCCCATGAAGGGGCGGCTGACGCTCGCCCTGCCCAAGGGGCGGCTGCTCGACGGCGCGCTCGAGCGGCTGCGCGCGCTCGGCGTGGACGGGATCGATCCGGACTCGCGCCGGTTGATCTTCATCGACGCCGCGCGCGACCTCCGCGTGCTGCTGCTGAAGCCCGCCGACGTGCCCGCGTACGTGCTCTACGGTGCCGCCGACGTCGGCATCGTGGGCAAGGACATCCTGCTCGAGCAGGAACCCGACGTCTACGAGCCGCTCGATCTCGGCTTCGGTGTCTGCCGCCTCGTCGTCGCCGAGCCGCGCGAGTTGTGGGAGCGCGACGATCCGTCGAAGTGGTCCTGGGTGCGGGTGGCAACGAAGTACCCGCGGCTCACCGAGCAGTACTTCACGGATCGCGGCATCCAGGTGGAGATCGTGCGACTGGACGGCTCGATCGAGCTGGCGCCGCTGGTCGGTCTCGCCGAGCGCATCGTGGATCTCGTGCAGTCGGGTGAGACGCTCCGGGCGAACGGACTCGTCGAGGTGGCGGAGATCGTCCGCTCGACCGCGCGTTTGATCGTGAATCGTGCCTCCATGAAGACCGAGCACGCGCGCATCACCGGTCTCATCGAGGAACTGAAGACCGCGACGCGGGTGCTGCGGTGATCCGTTCCCTCGACGCGCGCACCCTCGGCCTGGACGCGGTGGCGGCCGCGCTCGCGCGGTCGGCGGAGACGGTGGCGCCGGAGATCCACCACGCCGTGGACGAAATCCTCGCCGCGGTCCGAACGCGCGGCGACGCGGCCCTCCTCGAATGCACGGAGCGCTTCGACGGCTTCCGCGCCCCGTCGGCTGCGGCGCTCGCCATCTCGCCCGCAGAGTTCGAGGCCGCCGAGCGCGGCCTGGCGCCCACGATTCGCGCGGCACTCGTCTACGCTGCCGAGCGCATCGAGCGTTACCATGCCGCGGCGGTGCCGAAATCCTGGCGTCTGACCGACGAGCACGGCTCGGTCCTGGGCCAGGAGGTCCGCCCGTTG
This sequence comes from Candidatus Rokubacteria bacterium RIFCSPLOWO2_02_FULL_72_37, assembly GCA_001790315.1. Taxonomy (GTDB): domain Bacteria; phylum Methylomirabilota; class Methylomirabilia; order Rokubacteriales; family CSP1-6; genus GWA2-73-35. The sequence goes on from MGCE01000066.1 coordinate 30,921, forward strand.
GACCGGGTCGGCCTCTATGTTCCCGGCGGGCGCGCCGCGTATCCGTCGACCGTCCTGATGACCGCCATCCCCGCGCGTGTCGCGGGCGTGCGCGACATCGTGCTCGTGACGCCGCCGGGGCGGGACGGCGCCGTCGAGCCGGTGGTGCTCGCGGCCGCGCGCCTCGCGGGCGTGACCGAGGGCTGGCGGCTGGGTGGCGCCCAGGCCATCGGGGCGCTCGCGTACGGCACGGCGACGATCCGCCGCGTGGACAAGATCGTGGGTCCGGGCAACATCTTCGTGGCGCTGGCGAAGGCGCGGGTGTTCGGCGAGGTCGGGATCGACATGATCGCCGGCCCGAGCGAGGTCGTCGTCGTGGCGGACGCCGCCGCCGACCCCGCGTGGGTCGCGGGCGACTTGCTGGCGCAGGCCGAGCACGATCCGATGGCGCGGGCAGTCCTGATCACGGATGCCGGCGGGCTGCTCTCCGCCGTGGCGCGGGAGATCGAGCGACAGCTCGCCGCGCTGCCGCGCCGGGAGATCGCCGCCCAGGCGCTCGCAGCGAACGGCGCCCTGGTCCAGGTCGCCTCGCTGCACGACGCCGTCGAGCTGGCGAACCGGCTGGCGCCCGAGCACCTGGAGCTGATGGTTGCGGTCCCGGCCGACCTGCTGCCGCGCGTGCGGCACGCCGGCGCGGTCTTCCTCGGCGGTCACACGCCCGAAGTCGTCGGTGATTACGTGGCCGGTCCCAACCACGTGCTCCCGACGGGCGGGACCGCCCGGTTCGGCTCGCCGCTCGGCACGGAGGATTTCGTGAAACGCTCGAGCATCATCGAGTACTCGCCTGGCGGGCTCGCCGCCGCGGCGGCGCACCTGACTGCGCTCTCGCGCCTCGAGGGGCTCGAGGGCCACGGGCGCGCGGCGGAGCTCAGGCTCGCGAGCGAGGGGAGGGCCAAGGCATGAGCGTGGACGCGGCAGGCCGGCACGCCCGGATCGAGCGCAAGACCAAAGAGACGGAGATCACGATCCACGTGAACCTCGACGGCACGGGTGCGTCGAAGGTGCGCACGCCGATCCCGTTCTTCAGCCACATGCTCGAGGCGTGGTCGAAACACGGTCTCCTGGACCTCGCCGTCGAGGCCCAGGGCGACGTCGAGGTGGACCAGCACCATACGGTCGAGGACGTGGGGATCGTGCTCGGCCAGGCGCTCCGCCAGGCGCTCGGCGACAAGCGGGGGATCGTGCGGTACGGCACCGCCTGGATCCCGATGGACGAGACGCTCGTGTCGGCGGCCGTGGACCTCTCGGGTCGACCGTACCTCGTGTTCGCCGTGCCCGTGGCGCGCCAGCGGGTTTCCAACTTCGACCTGGACCTCCTCCAGGAGTTCTTCCGCGCGCTGGCGTTCAACGCGGAGATCACCCTCCACGTGACCCTGCACTACGGCCACAATCTGCACCACATCACCGAGGCGGTGTTCAAAGCTGTGGGCCGAGCGCTCGCCGCGGCGACGCGGATCGATCCGCGTGTCGCGGACCTCGTGCCGTCGACGAAGGGCCGCCTCGGATGATGCCAGTGCGAGCCGCAACCGCAGGCGAGGCGAGCCCATGATTGCCATCGTCGACTACGGGCGCGGGAACCTCGGCTCGGTCGAGAAGGCCTTCGGGCGGGTGGGCATCCCCGCGGTCGTCACTCAGGACCCGCGCGCCGTCGACGAGGCCGACGCGGTGGTGTTGCCGGGAGACGGCGCATTCCACGACGCGATGATGAACCTCGAACGGCTGGGTTTGCTGGCGCCTCTCCGGCGGGCCCTCGACGGCACCCGACCGTTCCTCGGGATCTGCCTCGGCTACCAGCTCCTCTTCTCGTCGAGCGAGGAGTTCGGCGAAGGACGCGGGCTCGACGTGATCCCGGGCGTCGTCCGCCGTTTCCCGCCCGGTCGGAAGATCCCCCACATGGGCTGGAACTGCGTCGAGCACGGCGGCGACCTGCGACTCCTCGAGGGGGTGCCCTCGGGAGCATATTTCTACTTCGTCCACTCGTATTATCCCGTTGTAGCGGGGACCGTGAGATCGGCTTCAGTTGTAGCGAGGGCCGCGAGGCCGGCTTCAACCGAGGGTGGCCTGCCACAGGCACGTGTGGCTGCGGGCGCGCGGCGAGCCTCGGAGGAGAGCCCGTCCCGGATGCGTGTGGCTCCGGACGCGCCGACTCTGCGCGTCGCGTGGTGCGACTACGGAGTCCGCTTCGCGGCGGCGGTGGAGCACGGGCGGATCCACGCCACGCAGTTCCACCCCGAGAAGAGCCAGCGCTGGGGCCTTCGGATGCTCGAGAACTTCGCGGCGATCGTGAAGGGCGGGGGCCGATGATCGTCATTCCCGCCGTCGACCTGCGCGCCGGGCGTTGTGTGCGCCTGCGGGAGGGCCGGGCCGACCAGGAGACGGTGTTCTCGGAGGATCCCGTCGCGGCGGCGCTGCGCTGGAAGGCGTGCGGCGCCGAGCGACTCCACGTGGTGGACCTCGACGGTGCCTTCGCGGGCGAACCCAGGCAGACGGCGCTGATCGCCGCGATCGTCGCGGCCGTGACGCCCCTGCCTGTCGAGGTCGGGGGCGGGCTCAGGAGCCTCGGCGCACTCGAAGCCGCGCTCGAGGCCGGCGCGCGGTGGGCCGTCGTCGGCACGCGTGCCACGCTCGACCCGGACTTTCTCGGCGAGGCCTGCCGGAAGTTCCCGGGACGCATCGTCGCTGCGGTCGACGGACGCGGAGAGCGCGTCGCGGTCCGAGGCTGGACCGAGCTGGCGGACGCGAGCGTGGTGGAGGTGGGCGGCCGCGCCCGCGATGCCGGTGCCACCGCGCTCCTCTACACGGACGTGACCCGCGACGGCACGGAGCTCGGACCGAACATCGAGGCGACCGCCGCGCTGGCGCGCGCCGTCGAGCTGCCCATCCTCGCCTCGGGCGGCGTCGCGCGCGTGGACGACCTGGTGCGCCTTGCGGCGATCCCGCGCGTGGTCGGCACGATCGTCGGGCGGGCGCTCTACACCGGCGCGATCGACCTGACCGCCGCGCTGGCGGCGCTGGAAGGCTGATGCTCGCCAAGCGCGTCATCCCCTGTCTCGACGTCAAGGATGGCCGCGTCGTCAAGGGGGTGCGCTTCGTGGACCTCCGCGACGCCGGCGACCCGGTCGAGGCGGCGCTCGCCTACGACGCGCAGGGCGCCGACGAGCTCGTGTTCCTCGACATCACGGCCTCCCACGAGGACCGTGACATCATGCTCGACGTCGTGCGCCGGACGGCAGAGGGCGTCTACATGCCGCTGACCGTCGGGGGAGGGGTCCGCTCGATCGAGGACGTCCGGCGCCTGCTCCGCGCAGGCGCCGACAAGGTCTCGCTCAACACGGCGGCGCTCGAGCGCCCCACCCTCATCCGCGAGGCGGCGGAGCGCTTCGGCAGCCAGTGCATCGTCATCGCCATCGACGCCAGGCGGGAGGGCGCGTCCTGGGGCGTGTACAGTCACGGCGGCCGCCGTCCCGTCGGGCGCGACGCGGTCGAATGGGCGCGCGAGGCGGGGGCCCTCGGCGCGGGCGAGATCCTCCTGACCAGCATGGACCGCGACGGCACCAAGGACGGCTACGACCTCGAGCTGACGCGCGCCATCTCTCAGGCGGTGCCGGTGCCGGTGATCGCGTCCGGCGGCGCCGGCTCGCTCGAGCACCTGTGGGAGGGGCTCGTCGAGGGCTGCGCCGACGCGGTGCTCGCGGCGTCCATCTTCCACTTCGGCATCTACACGATCGCGGAGGCGAAGGCGTACTTGCGCGACCGCGGCGTGCCCGTGCGGCTCGAGCCGTGACGCTGGACGAGCTCAGGTTCGACGGCGGCGGGTTGCTCCCGGCGGTCGTCCAGGAGGCGGACACGGGCGAGCTCTTGATGGTCGCCTGGATGGACCGTGCGGCCGTCGAGGCGACCCTGGCGACGGGCGTGACGCACTTCTGGTCCCGCTCGCGCGGCGTGCCATGGCGGAAGGGCGAAACGTCCGGCCACACGCAGCACGTGCAAGCGGTCTATGCCGACTGCGACCGCGACACGCTGCTCGTGCAGGTCCACCAGGAGGGTGTGGCCTGCCACACCGGCGAACGGACCTGCTTCTTCACCTCGCTCGGCCCCGGCGCCCTCGTCCCGCCGCCGGCCCACATGCTCGAACGACTGGAGCGCACGATCGACGCCCGCAAGGTAAGCCCGCCCGCTGGCTCGTACGTGGCCGGGCTCCTGGCGGCGGGCCGGGCGGCGATCTGCCGCAAGGTCGGCGAGGAGGCCACGGAAGTGATCACGGCGGCGCTCGGGGGGGAAGGCGATCGGCGGGTCGTCGAGGAGGTCGCCGACCTCTGGTTCCACACGCTGGTGCTCCTGGGAGAGTGCGGGATCCCGTTCCGCGAGGTGCTCGAAGAGCTCGCGCGACGCCATGCGCGGCGCAGCGCGCCCGACCGCTAGGCGCCGGCGCACGCTCGCGCTCGTGGGGGCGCTCGGCGTGCTCGTCGTCGCGACGCTCGGGGGCTGCGCCGGCCGGCGCTTCGAGGGCGGCGCGTTCCACTCGCCCAAGGGATACCGGGTCGCTTTGCCGGGAGGCGCCTGGGTCGTGGACGACGCGAGCGAGGCCGACCTGGTGCTGCGGCACCGCGCAGCCCCCGCGGCCGTGCTGGTGAACGCCGAGTGCGGGCGGGCACCCGGCGCGCGCACACCCGAGGTGCTGGCGCGCCACCTGTTCATCGGCGTCCGAGGCCGTGTCGTGGTCGAGCGCGCCGACACGACGGTCGGCGGTCGGCCCGCGGCGCACGCCGTGGTGGACGGGCGTGCCGACGCCGACGGCGCGCCGGCGCGCATCGAGGTGTACGTGGTCAAGGGCGAGCGCTGCATCTACGATCTCGTGTACGCGGCGCCACCGGCCGAGTTCCAGAGATGGGCGGCCGACTTCCAGAGGCTCGTCGGGAGCTTCGTGGTGGAGTAGAGGAGATGGATGCGTACCTGAGGCGCGCCACCATCTGGTATGGGGGGGTCGGTCTGCTCACGGGCCGCGTCGTGCGGAGCCTCGCGCTGCCGCCCAAGTACTTCCGCGTCGTCGTCCGCGAGATCGAAGTCATGGGCGTGCAGTCGCTCGGCGTCGCGCTGGTCGCCGCGGTCTTCACCGGCATGGTGTTCACGATCCAGAGCGCGGTCAACATGGCGCGCTTCGGCGCCGAGAGCTACGTCGGACCCGTGGCCGCGCTCGCGATCCTCCGGGAGCTGGGGCCCGTGCTCACCGCGATCCTCGTCGGCGGCAAGGTCGCATCCGGGATCACCGCCGAGCTCGGCTCGATGAAGGTCACCGAGCAGATCGACGCGCTCAGGACACTCGGCGTCAACTATGTCAAGCGGCTCGTGGTTCCACGCGTCATCGCCGCGCTCGTCGTGTTTCCGTTGCTCACCGTGCTGGCCGACGCGGTCGGCGTGCTCGGCGGCATGGTCATCATGTTCGCGGAGCGCGGGGCGGACATGTGGGCATACTGGAACACCACCACGTACTGGGTGGTCCCGAAGGATTTCCTGACGGGCGTCGGCAAGTCCGTCTTCTTCGGCGGCGTCGTCACGCTCATCGGCTGCTACAACGGCCTCAGCACCGAGGGGGGCACCGAGGGGCTCGGGCGCGCCACGACGGCGACGGTCGTCCACGTGACCATGGGGGTCATCGTGTCGGACTTCTTCCTGACGAAGCTGTTCCTGACCCTGTTCTACTGACGCACGATGGATCACGTCGTCGAGGTCGACGGGCTGTGGAAGAGCTTCGACTCGGTCGCGGTGCTCCGAGGTGTGTCGTTCGCGCTCAGGAAGGGCGAGACGCTGGTGATCATGGGGGGCAGCGGTTCGGGCAAGACCGTGATGCTGCGCCTCGTCGCCGGCCTCATCCGCCCCGACGCGGGGACGATCCGCGTCTTCGGGCGGAGCATCGAGCGCCTGTCGGAGGAGGAGTTACTTCCGGTCCGGCGCCGCATGGGCTATGTGTTCCAGGCGGCCGCGCTGTTCGACTCGCTCTCCGTCCGCGAGAACGTCGCGTATCCGCTGCGCGAGCACACGCGACTCGACGCCCGGGAGATCGAGGCGCGCGTGGTGCGCAACCTGCGACTCGTCGGGCTCGGGCCCGAGGTGCTGCCGTTGCTGCCGGCCGAGCTCTCGGGCGGCATGAAGAAACGCGTCGGCATCGCGCGTGCGCTCTCGGTCGAGCCCGAGATCCTGCTCTTCGACGAGCCGACGGCCGGGCTCGATCCGACGAATTCGAAGCTCGTGGCGGGTCTCATCCAGGAGCTCCACGGGGGGGTGTGCGACACGGCGATCGTCGTCACCCACGATCTCGAGCTCGCAAAAACGGTCGCCGATCGCGTCGCGGTGCTGATCGACGGGCGGTTCGCCGCGCTGGGCCCGGTGGACGCGGTGCTGGCCTCTGACAACGCGGCGGTCCAGGCCTTCCTGGCCGGCGACGCGAGCGAGCCGATGGCGAGGCGAGCCGATGAATGATGAACGACGGGAAGTGGCGTTGAAGCTCCGGGTGGGCCTGTTCGTGCTCGTCGCGCTGGCGGTCTTCCTCGGCATGGTCTACGCGCTCGGCGCTCGCGCGCGGCTGTTCGAGGCGCGCTACACCCTCCACGCCGATTTCGTCGAGGTCGGGGGCCTGACCGAGGGAGCGACCGTGCGGCTCGCCGGCGTGCAGATCGGGCGCGTGAGCGGAGTGCACCTGCCCGGCGCCCCCGGCGGCAAGGTCCGCGTCGACCTCAACATCGCCAGACGGTTCGGGGACCGGATCCGCCGGGACTCGATCGCGCGGATCGAGACGCAGGGCCTGCTCGGCGACAAGATCGTCGAGATCAGCGTGGGAACGGCAGCGACGCCGGCGGCCTCGCCCGGGGAAGTGCTCGCGGCCCGCGGGCCGACGGACTTCGGACGGGTGATCAGCGAAGGGGCGGACACCGCGCGTGACGTCGCCGCGCTCGTGGTCGCGCTGCGCCAGACCGTCGAGGGCGTCAACCGCACGCAGCTCGTCGACAAGCTCGGTCGGGTCGTGGACCGGGTCGAGCGCGGGCCGGGCTGGGTGCACGCGCTCCTCTACGAAGAGCCCGTCGCGCTCCGTCGGCTCAACCAGCTCATCACGACGACGCAGGCGCTCCTCGAGCGGGTCGCGGAAGGGCAGGGTGCGGCCGGCGTGCTGATCTCGCCCGAAGGGACCGCGCCGGCGAAGCGCTTCGTTGCCGCGATGGATCGGCTCGGGCGGCTCGTGGACCGTCCGGGCCTCGAGGAGGGGCTCCTGCCGGCCCTGCTGTTCGATCCGAAGTACCGCGCGGCACTCGACGATCTTCGCACGGTCGCGCACAACCTCCGGGGCGTGTCCGACCGGCTGGCGGGCGGACGAGGCACGCTCGGCGCGCTGCTCGCCGACGGCGACGAGAACGTGGTGCGTACGGCGATGGAGGATCTGCGCGTCGCGGTCGCGAACCTCAGGGCGGTGAGCACACGGCTCGAGGCGGGCGAGGGCACGCTCGGCGCGCTGCTCGCCGACCCGACGATCTACGAGCGGCTCGTCGCGATCCTCGAGGGCGCGCAGCGGAGCTTCCTGCTGCGCTCGCTCATCCGGGGGCTCGGGCGTGACCCGGGCGCGGAGGCCACCGGTGCCGCCCCGAAGCGCTAGCGTCTACCGCTGCCAGCAGTGCGGGTTCGCCAGCCCGAAGGCGGGCACGTGTCCCGACTGCGCGCGCGCCGGTGCCGGCTACGTCCAGCTCGTCGAGGAGCGCCCGGCGCCCGCGCGCGGCCCGCGGCGCCCCGTCGCGACGCAGGACCGCCCGCGTCCGCTCAAGGATGTCGCGCTCGATCGCGGCGACCGCACTCCCACCGGGATCGGCGAGCTCGACCGGGTCCTCGGCGGCGGCGTCGTGCGCGGCTCGCTGGTACTGATCGGCGGCGACCCGGGGATCGGCAAGAGCACGCTCCTGCTGCAGGTCGCCCGCGCGCTCGCCCGGGCCGCGCCGCCGGTGCTGTACGTCTCCGCGGAGGAGTCCGCCGCGCAGGTCAAGATGCGCGCCGACCGCCTCGGGATCGGAGGGGACGGGCTCCTGCTGTGGACGGAGACCGACCTCGCCGTGATCCAGGCGCAGCTCGACGACGTCAAGCCACGCGCGCTCATCGTCGACTCGATCCAGACCGTCTACCTGCCCGACCTCGAGTCGGCGCCGGGCAGCGTCGCGCAGGTGCGCGAGTGCGGCGCCCGCCTCATGACGCTCGCCAAGGGCCTCGGCGTCGCCACGTTCCTCGCGGGCCACGTCACGAAGGAGGGCGCGCTCGCCGGCCCACGCGTGCTGGAGCACCTGGTCGACACGGTCCTCTACTTCGAGGGCGAGGGCCATCACGCCTATCGCGTGCTGCGGGCCGTGAAGAACCGGTTCGGCTCGACGAACGAGATCGGCGTGTTCGAGATGGGCGAGCACGGTCTCGTCGAGGTCGCGAACCCCTCCGGCTTCTTCCTCGCCGAGCGCCCGCTCGACGCCGCGGGCTCAGTGATCGTGTCGAGCCTCGAGGGCACGCGCCCGCTCCTGCTCGAGCTCCAGGTGCTCGTCGCGCGCGCCGCGTTCGGCACGCCGCGGCGGACGGTGCTCGGCGCCGACTACAACCGCGTCTGCCTGCTCCTCGCCGTGCTCGAGAAGCGTGCGGGCATGCCGCTCGCGAACCAGGACGTGTTCGTCAACGTCGCGGGCGGCGGGCGGGTCACGGAGCCCGCGGCGGACCTCGGGATCGTCGTCGCCGCCGCGTCGAGCTACACGGAGCGTCCGGTGCCGGACGACGTGCTCGTGCTCGGCGAGGTCGGGCTGACCGGCGAGGTCCGGGCCGTCGCCGGGCTCGAGCTGCGCCTGCGCGAGGCCGCGGCGCTCGGCTTCCGGCGGGCCGTGGTGCCGAAGAGCAGCATTCCCGAGCGCGGGGCGCTGCCGTTCGAGGTCCGCGGCGTGGCCACGGTCAACGACGCGCTCGACGCGCTCCTCGGGGGCGGGCATGACTAGCCTGGCCGCCGTGATTCCTGCGGGGGGTGCCGGCGCCCGGCTCGGGGCCCGAATGCCGAAGCAGTTTCTCCGGATCGGCCGCACGCCGATCCTCGCCATGACCGTGCGCCACTTCACCCGCCACCCGAGCATGGCCGCCGTCGTGGTCGCCGCCCCCGCCGCACACCTCGCGCTCACGCGGCGCATCCTGGCCCGGACCGGCCGCGGCGCGCCGGCCACCGTCGTGGTGGGCGGGCCGACACGGCAGGACTCGGTGTGGCTCGCGCTCCTGGCGCTGCCCGGGCCCGTCGACGTCGTCGTGGTCCACGACGGCGTGCGGCCGCTGATCACGCGGCGGCTCGTCGACGACGTGGTGCGGGCCGCCGTCGAGTCCGGCGCGGCGATCTGCGCGCTGCCGATCGCCGAGACGGTCAAGCGGGTGCGTGGCGGCTTCGTGGAGGCGACGCTGGACCGCTCGGAGCTCTGGGCCGTGCAGACGCCACAGGCGTTCCGCGCGGATCTGCTGCGCGAGGCGCACGAGAAGGCGCGGCGGGACGGCGTCGGCGGGACCGACGACGCGATGCTGGTCGAGCGCCTCGGTCACCCGGTGCGCGTCGTCGCGGGGCTTCCCGGCAACGTCAAGATCACGACGCCCGAGGACCTGCGGCGCTTGCGGCGCGTGAGCCGGCGATGACACGCGTCGGGTTCGGCTTCGACCTGCACCCGCTCGTGGCCGGTCGGCCGCTCGTGCTGGGCGGGGTGACGGTGCCGGGCGACCGCGGGCTCGGCGGCCACTCGGACGCCGACGTGCTGTCGCACGCCGTGGCCGAGGCGCTGCTCGGCGCGCTCGCGCTCGGCGATCTCGGGCGGCACTTCCCGGACACCGACCCGCGCTGGCGCGGGATCTCGAGCCTTGTGCTGCTCCGGCACGTGCACGCGCTGGTTGGTGCGCGCGGCGGGACGCTCGTCAACGTGGACGCCACCGTGCTCGCCCAGGCCCCGCGCCTGGCGCCGCAGCTCGGCGAGATGGCGGCCCGGCTCGCCGAGACGCTCGGGCTGCCGCTCCAGCGGGTGAGTGTCAAGGCCAAGAGCCCCGAGGGCCTGGGGCTGCTCGGGCGCGAGGAGGGGATCGCGGCGATGGCCGTGGTGGGTGTGGAGGTCGCGGGGTGACCCGGCGAGGCCGGAGGGCGATCGGCGCGTGAAGATCTACAACACGCTGACCCGTACCAAGGAGGAGTTTGTTCCCCTCACGCCGGGCGAGGTGCGGATGTACGTCTGCGGCGTGACGGTCTACGACCTCTGCCACATCGGCCACGCGCGGAGCGCGATCGCCTTCGACGTGATCCGACGCTATCTGCATTACAAGGGCTACCGGGTGACGTTCGTCAGGAACTTCACGGACGTGGACGACAAGATCATTAGGCGCGCCGCAGAGGAAGGGGTCGGAGCGCTCCAGATGTCTGACCGCTACATCCGGGAGTTCCGCGAGGATATGGCGGCCCTGGGCGTCTTGCCGGCGCACGTCGAGCCCAAGGCGACCGAGCACATTGCGGAGATGATCGCGCTCATCGAGCGTCTCGTCGCCGGCGGGTTCGCCTACGCCGTCGACGGCGACGTCTATTTCGAGATCCGCCGCTTCCCGGCCTACGGCCGGCTCTCCAGGAAGAACCTCGAAGAGCTGCTCGCGGGCGCGCGCGTCGAGGTGGACGAGCGCAAGCGCGATCCGCGCGACTTCGCGCTGTGGAAGGCCGCCAAGCCCGGCGAGCCCGCGTGGCCGAGCCCCTGGGGCGCCGGGCGGCCGGGCTGGCACATCGAGTGCTCGGCGATGTCGATGCACTACCTCGGCGAGTCGTTCGACATCCACGGCGGCGGCGAGGACCTGATCTTTCCCCACCACGAGTGCGAGATCGCCCAATCGGAGGCGGGCACCGGCAAGCCGTTCGTGCGCTACTGGATCCACAACGGCTTCGTCAACCTGGGCGCCGAGAAGATGTCGAAGTCGCTCGGCAACGTCCTCGCGATCCGCGAGGTCGTCAAGCGCCACGCGCCGGACGCGCTGCGCCTCTGGATGCTCGGCACGCACTACCGCAACCCGATCGAGTGGTCGGAGGAGCGCGCACAGGAGGCCGCGCGCGCGCTCGAGCGGTTCCGCCCCCTGATCGCCGACGCGGATCGGCTCGCGCCGGGAGTGATCGGCTCGCGCGACGCCGCGCTCGACGCTCCGTCCGACGCGACTGCGCTCCGGTCGCGCTTCGAAGCGGCGATGGACGATGATTTCAACACCGCGGAAGCTCTCGCCGCATTGTTCGATCTCGCGCGCGTGGTACACGCCTACCGCAATGCCGTCGCGCACGGCGATGACTCGGCCCGCGCTGCCTTTCTCGGCGGGGCGAGCGAGCTCTTCGCGCTGTTGCGCGTGCTCGGGCTGTTCGAGGTCGCGACGACGCACCCGGTGCTCCTCCCGGAGCTGCGTGGCCACATCGAAAAGCTGGTTGCGGAGCGCGATGCGGCCAGAAAGAGCCGCGACTGGACACGCGCGGATCAGCTACGCACCCAACTCAAGGAGCTTGGCGTGACCGTCGAAGATACACCGAGCGGCAGTGTCTGGACATGGCGAGGCGTGTGACGGGAGCGCGCCCGTGGCGGTGACCGAGGGGCGCGTCTTCGGCCGGCATCCGGTGCTCGAGCTCCTCCGCGGCAGCGGGCGCCGCGCCGACGAGGTCGCGGTCCTCGCGGGCAGCCAGGGACCGCTCGCGGAGATCGTGGCGCTCGCCCGGCGGGCCGGCGTCAAGGTCTCCTACCGGACGCGCGAGCAGCTGACGGCGATGGCGGGCTCGGACCGTCACCAGGGTGTGGTCGCGCGCGTCGCGGCGGCGGAGTATGTCGACCTCGCCGACCTCCGTCGGATCGCGGCGGTCAGCGGGCAGGCGCCCTTCCTCCTGGCCCTCGATCAGGTCCAGGACCCGAGGAACTTCGGGGCGCTCCTCAGGACGGCCGAGGCCTTCGGCGTCCACGGCGTGCTCGTCGGTAAGCATCACCAGGTGGGCCTCACCGAGGCGGCCGCCAGGACCGCCATGGGGGCGCTGCAGCACGTCGCGATCGCCCGCGAGACGAATCTCGTGAATGCGCTGGAAGACATAAAGAAATCAGGCATTTGGGTCTACGGTGCTACGCCGGGTCGGGGTGTCGAGCCGTGGAAGGCGGACCTGACCGGAGCAGTCTGTCTGGTCCTCGGCAGCGAAGGGGAGGGGCTCAGGCCCCTGGTCGCCAGAACGTGCGATGCCCTCCTGGCCATCCCGACAGTGGGTCACGTCGGGTCGCTGAACGTGGGCGCGGCGGGTGCGATCCTTTGCTACGAGGTGGTTCGTCAGCGCGCCGCGCGTGGCAAAAGTGCTTGACTGTGACCCGAGTCACGACTAGCATGAAGTTTTGTCTGTGCTGGCGTAGCTCAGTGGCAGAGCAACTGCCTTGTAAGCAGTGGGTCGGGGGTTCAAATCCTCCCGCCAGCGCCAGCTTTTCGAGGAGTTTCGATCGCATGCCGGCGGAATCGGGGAGGTACCCAAGTGGCCAAAGGGGGCAGACTGTAAATCTGCTGGCGTACGCCTTCGGGGGTTCAAATCCTCCCCTCCCCACCATTGTAACGAGGGCCGCGTGGCCGGCTCGAATCGTGGGTGGCCTGAGCCCGGCACGAGTCGTGAGGGTGCGCGTGGCTCTGGCTACGGGCGGGAATAGCTCAGCGGTAGAGCGCCAGCCTTCCAAGCTGGGGGTCGCGGGTTCGAATCCCGTTTCCCGCTCCATTGTAACGAGCGCCGCGTGGCCGGCTCGAATCGTGGGTGGCCTGAGCCCGGCACGAGTTGGGAGGGCGCGCGTGGCCGAGTGTGCATATGCCCATGTAGCTCAGACGGCAGAGCGCGTCCTTGGTAAGGACGAGGTCTCCGGTTCAATCCCGGACATGGGCTCCAGTTCAGAAGGTCGGCGTCGGGTCGTGACCGCCAACGGGAGGACGTGAGGCATGGCGAAGGCGAAGTACGAGCGGACGAAGCCGCACGTGAACGTCGG
>MGCE01000067.1 GCA_001790315.1 Candidatus Rokubacteria bacterium RIFCSPLOWO2_02_FULL_72_37
GGTGCGCCAGACCTGCGTCAGCTCCCAGTGCAGGCGCGCGTTGGTCGCGTTGAGCACCTCGGGCCGGTTGAGCGTGATCGAGAGCACGCCGGTCGGCCGGTGCTCGAAGGCGAGGTGCTGGTAGTCGGCGTAGTCCATCGGGCCTCCTCGGCTCAGGCGTCGGGGCCGGAGCCCGGCGTCAGCCATGCGGAGTCATGGTACGTCCGAACGGGTCATCGCGCACGGCGGGCGAGGAGGAGCGCCGCGATCAGGACCAGCGGCACGGTCCAGCCGAGGGTCAGCAGGCCCACGTGCGCCGCGCCGACGAGCCCCGCGAGGAACGGCCCCAGGAACATGCCCCCGTCGACGAAGACGCGGTAGAGCGCCGTCCGCCAGGCGACGCGGTCCGGGGGCGTTTCGGCGCGGAGCACGCCGAGCGGCAGCATCCAGCCCGCCATGCTGAGGCCGTAGAGCGCGCAGCCGACGGCCACGACGGGAAGCGCCCCGAAGCCGATCAGGAGGCTCGCCGCCGCCATCACGAGCAGCACCGCGCCGACGACGGGCACCGGGCCGCGCCGGTCGGCGAAGACGCCGACGGGCAAGAGCGCCACGATGTCGGTGAGCTGCGCGGTCATGAGGAGCCGCGCGACCCCGGCCCGGGCGAGCCCGAATTCGCGGCTCGCCCGCACGGGGATCACGAACTGCTCGAGGGTCGCGTACGCGACGGCGACGGCGCCGCCGGCGGAGACCGCGAGGACGGCGCGCGCGGTCAGCGGTGCCGGCGCCGCGCCGGACCCGCGCGCGAAGAGCGGCCGGGCGGCGGGCGTCTCGTCGGGGGGCAGCGCCGCGAGCAGCCACGGCAGCGCGACGAGCGCGAGCACCTGGGGCGTGCAGGCGAGAAGGTACGCGACGTTCCAGCTGAGCCGCGCGGGCAGGACGGCGAGCGTCACCGTTCCCCCGAGGATGCCGAGCATCGCCGAGAACTCGTAGGCGTTGAGTGCCGAGGCCAGGGCCAGACCCGTCTGGAAGCGCAGGATCGACGAGAGACCGGCGATCATCGCGAGCGCGTGCCCCACGCCCATCAGCATGCGGCCGAGGAGCAGCACGGGCAGGCCGCCGCCGCTCGTCAGGCAGAGGATGCCGGCGACCAGGAGGAGCGGCGCCAGGACGAACGCGCGCCGCAGGTGATGCGTGAGGAAGAGGCCGACGGGCACGTCGGCGAGCATGCGGGCGAAGCCGAACGCGCCCGCGACCGCGCCCAGCTGCCAGTCGACGAGCGCGCCGCTCCGGCCGAGCTCGGGCAGGACCGCGGGGAAGGCGCCGATGGAGAAGGTGCCGGAGAACGCCATCACGCAGAGGAACGCGATCAGCGGGGTCACGAGGCCACTTATGGTAATCCCTGGGCCGTGATAACGTAACAGGGGCTTGCCGTGAGTGACATCCTCGCCGCCCGCGCCCAGATGGCGGTGTCGCTGGGCTTCCACATCATCTTCGCCGTCCTCGGGATCGGGATGCCCCTCCTCATGGCGATCGCCGAGGGCCTCTGGCTCCGGACGCGCGAGCCGGGCTACGTCGACCTCGCGCGGCGCTGGGCGCGCGGCACGGCGCTCCTGTTCGCCGTGGGGGCCGTGTCGGGCACCGTGCTCTCGTTCGAGCTCGGGCTCCTGTGGCCGCGGTTCATGGAGCTCGCCGGCGGCGTCATCGGGATGCCCTTCTCGCTCGAGGGTTTCGCCTTCTTCACCGAAGCGATCTTCCTCGGAATCTACCTCTATGGCTGGGATCGCATCTCGCCGGGGGCGCACTGGCTGGCCGGACTGCTGGTGGCGGCGAGCGGCATGGCGTCGGGCGTCTTCGTCGTCACCGCGAACGCGTGGATGAACGCGCCGACCGGATTCCGGATCGCCGATGGCCGCGTGGCCGACGTCGACCCGATCGCCGCCATGCTGAACCCGGCGAGCCTGAACCAGGTCGTCCACATGACGCTCGCGGCCTACGTGGCCACCGGCTTCGGGGTCGCCGCCGTCCACGCCTTCTTCCTCCTGCGTGACCGGTCGAACGCCTTCCACCGGCGCGCCTTCGCGATCGCCCTGGCGGTGGCCACGGTCGCGATCCTGCTCGAGATCGTGAGCGGTGACGCCACGGCCAAGATGGTCGCTCGCCACCAGCCGGCCAAGTTCGCGGCGATGGAGGGCCACTACCGAACGGAGCCGGGGGCGGCGCTCCTGATCGGCGGGCTCCCCGACGACGCGGCGATGCGAACGCCCTGGGCGCTCCGCGTGCCGCGCCTGCTCTCGTTCCTGGCCCACGGGGAGCTCGGCGCGACCGTCACCGGCCTCGCCGACATCCCGCGCGACGAGTGGCCGCCGACCGCGATCGTGCACCTCGCCTTCGACGTGATGGTCGGGCTCGGCGTGGCGCTGCTGGCGCTCACCGCGTGGGCGGGATGGCTCGCGTGGCGGCGGCGCGGCCTCCCCGACGACCCGCGCTTCCTCCGGGCGTGCGTCGCCGCGGGCCCGCTCGGCTTCCTCGCGGTCGAGGCGGGCTGGACGGTGACCGAGGTGGGACGCCAGCCCTGGATCATCTGGAAGATCATGCGGACCTCGGAGGCGGTGACGTCGATGCCGGGGCTCGCCGTGCCCCTCGTGCTCTTCACCGGCGTCTTCCTGGTGCTCGCCGCCGTCGTGCTGTTCCTCCTGCGCCGCCAGTTCCTGGAGACGGATCCCGCGCGCGGCGCCGCCGCGGCCCCGGGTGACCGGTGACCGCCGAGGCCCTTCTCGCGCTCGCGATCCTGGCGGCCCTCGTCGTCTACGCGCTCGCCGGCGGCGCCGACTACGGCGGCGGCATGTGGGACCTGCTGGCCACCGGCCCCAGGGCCCGGCGCCAGCGCGAGGCGATCGAGCACGCCATCGGCCCGATCTGGGAGGCGAACCACGTCTGGCTGATCCTCGTGCTGGTGGTGCTCTTCAGCGCCTTTCCACCGGCCTTCGCGGCGATCATGACGGCGCTCAACGTGCCGATGACGCTGGTCGTCCTCGGGATCGTGGCCCGCGGCTCGGCGTTCGTGTTCCGCAAGTACGACGTGCAGGCGGATGCCGTGCACCGCCGCTGGAGCGGGGTCTTCGGCGTGGCATCCTTCCTGACCCCGTTCTTCCTCGGGCTCGTGCTCGGCGGTCTCGCCTCGGGCGACATCCGCGTGGAGGGAGGACGGGTGACGAGCGGGTTTCTCGCCGGATGGACGAGCCCGTTCGCGGTCGGGGTCGGACTCTACGCGCAGGGGCTCTTCGCCTTCCTCGCCGCGACCTACCTCACCGTCGACACCGAGGGCGAGGCCGACCTCCAGGAGGACTTTCGCCGGCGTGCGCTGGCGGCGGGCGTGTGTCTCGCGCCTCTGGCGCTGCTCGTCTTCGTCCTCTCCCGGCACGGCGCGCCCGAGATCTTCCAGACGCTGGCCGGCGCCCAGGGCTTGCTGCTGTTTCTCGGCACGAGCGTCTGCGCCCTCGGCGCCCTCGCCGCGCTCTGGAGGCGGCGCTATCGGTGGGCGCGGGCGGCCGCCGTCGCGCAGGTGACGCTGATCCTCCTCGGCTGGGGCATCGGTCAGCATCCGTACGTGATCGTCCCCGACGTGACGTTCGAGAGCGCGAAGACCGCGGAGCCCACCCTCCGGCTGCTCGTGTGGACGCTCGGCGGGGGAACCGTCGTCCTGTTGCCCTCGTTCGCGTACCTCTTCCGGGTGTTCAAGAGTCGGGACCGGCGCGCGTGACGGGCGCATTCCCGTATAATCCCGCCACACCGGGGACTTCCACGCGCCGCGCGGCCCGTCTCGGCCGCGCCGGCGCGAGGCGGAAAGGAGCGAGCGGATGCTGACGACCTCGGTCGTCGGGAGTCACGGGCTGCCCGGCTGGGTGTGGCTGGCCCGCGAGGCGATGGAGGCCGGACGCCTGGGGGCCCTCGACGTGCGCGAGCTGATGGAAGACGCGACGCAAGCGGCGCTCCTCGACCAGGAGCGTGCGGGCGTCGACGTGGTGACGACGGGCGAGATGATGCGCGTGCGCTTCATCATCGGATTCTACGAGCACATCAAGGGGATCCGACCGCTTCCGCCGCCGCGCAAGCTCGGCCAACCGCTCTGGGACACGAACACGCCCTTCGAGGTCGTCGAGAAGATCTCGGCCCCGCACGGGCTCGGCATCGTGGACGAGTTCCGCCTGGCGCGCTCGCTGACGACGAAGCGGATCAAGGCGACGGTGCCGGGGCCGTACACGCTGCTGATTCCGCTCCGGCTCGGCGGCGGCTATCGCGACAAGGACACGCTGCTCGCCGACCTCGTCCGGATCGTCAACGCCGAGTGCCGGGCGCTGGTCGCGGTCGGCTGCGACTTCATCCAGATCGACGAGCCGCACAGCGGCATGTACGCCGGCGCGGTGCCCCAGTTCGCCACGGGCGTGAACCGGGCCGTCGACGGCGTGGATGCCAAGCTCGCCGTGCACATCTGCTTCGGGAACCTCTACGGGCGGCCGTTCAACCCGGTCCGCGACTACCGCAACGTGTTCCCGACGCTCCACGAGGTCCGCGCCTCGCAGATCGTGCTCGAGTTCGCGAACCGCGGCATGGAGGAGCCGGCGCGCTGGAAGGAGTTCCCGCGCGACAAGGAGCTCGGCGCGGGCGTCATCGACGTCAAGGCGTTCAAGGCCGAGACCGGGAGCGACGTGGCCGAGCGGATCCGGGGCTTCCTCAAGCACATCGCGCCGGACAAGCTCTGGGTGAACCCGGACTGCGGTTTCTGGGAGACGCCCCGCTGGGTCGTCAAGCAGAAGCTCGCGGCCCTCGTCGAGGGCGCCGCGCTCGTGCGCCGGGAGCTCGGCGGGTGAGGCGCCGCGGCACGCGAGCGCTCACGCTCCTGCTCGCGCTGGCCGCGCTCGCCGGGTGCGCGGTGCTCGAGCGCGCCCAGGGCGACTGGTGGCGGCTCGAGCGTGGCCCCTCGGGCCAGGCGCCCGACCCCGCCCTGACGCGCGAGGCGGTCGTCCAGGTGTACGCCGCGCGCACGGTGGGCTGGCGGGGCGTCTTCGCCGTGCACACGTGGATCGCGGTCAAGTCGAGCGGCGCGCCGGGGTACACGCGCTACGAGGTGATCGGGTGGGGCGTCGATCGGGGCGCGGCCGCGGTGCGCGTGAACCGCACGGGCCCCGACAACCACTGGTTCGGCGACCGGCCGGAGAAGCTCGTCGACCGTCGCGGTGCCGGCGTGGACGCGCTCATCGCGAAGATCGAGACGGCCGTGGCGGCGTACCCGTACCCGGCGAGCTATCGCACGTGGCCCGGGCCCAACAGCAACACGTTCACGGCCTGGGTCGGGCGCGCCGTACCCGAGCTCGGGCTCGTCCTGCCGCCGACGGCGATCGGGAAGGACTGGCTGCCGAACGGCGACGTCGTGGGGCCGGCACCGAGCGGCACGGGCGTCCAGCTCTCGCTCTTCGGCGTGGCGGGCGTCCTCGTGTCGTGGGAGGAGGGGATCGAGCTGAACCTCTTCTCGCTCGTCTTCGGCGTCGACGTCAAGCGTCCCGCGCTCAAGCTCCCGCTGGTCGGGCGCGTCGGCGCGTCTTGATCGACGTCGGGGACAGCGCCCGCCTCACCGGGCGATCCCGGCCGCGCGGAGCCGCGCGACCTCCTCGGGCCCGAGCCCGGCCTCGCGGAGCACCGCGTCGGTGTGCTCGCCGAGGGCGGGCGCCGGCGCGCGGATCGCGCCGGGGGTGCGCGAGAATCGGATCGGCGTGTCGAACGTCGTGAGCGCCCCGGCCCGCGGATGGTCCTGGTGGACGAGCATGCCGGTCGCGCGCACCTGAGGATCGGCCGCGAGGTCGGCGTAGCGGTTGACCGGCGCGCAGAGCACGTCGCGCTTCTCGAAGCGTGCCATCCACTCCTGCACCGTGCGCCGGCGGAACACGGGCGCGACCTCGGCGACCAGCGCGTCGCGGTTCCGCAGGCGGTCGGCGCGCGTCGCGAAGCGTGGATCGACCGCCAGTGCCTCGCGCTCGAGTGCGGCGCAGAAGGGCGGCCAGAGCCGCTCCACCCAGGCGGCGACGTAGATCCAGCCGTCCTCGGCCTCGAAGGCCTGGAACGGGACCATGTACGGGTGCGCGCTCCCCTGGCGGCCGGGCTCCTCGCCGGTGACGAAGAAGACGCTGAGGCGGGCGGCATGCGCGAGCAGCGCGCCGTTGAGCAGCGAGACATCGACGCGCTGGCCCTCGCCGGTGCGCTCCCGGTGGAGCAGCGCGGTGAGGACGCCGGTCGCGGCCGAGAACGCGCCGAGCGTGTCGAGGACCGGCGCGCCGCAGAGCACCGGGCCGCCGTCGCGCTCGCCGGTGACGGCCATCAGCCCGCTCATGGCCTGCACGAGCATGTCGAGCCCGGGCTTCTCCCGCCACGGCCCGGCGGGTCCGAAGGCCGAGAGCGAACAGTAGACCAGGCGCGGGTTGACCGCCGCGAGCGCCGGGTAATCGATGCCGAGCCGCTCGGCGGCGCCGCCGCGGTACGCCTCGATGACGACGTCGGCCCGCGCGGCGAGCCGCGTGAACGCGGCGTGTCCCTCGGGACGCCGGAGGTCCAGGGCGACGCTCCGCTTGTTCCGGTTCACGGCGAGGAAGACGGCGCTGTCCCCGTCGAACAGGGGATCGTAGGCCGTGCGCGAAGCGTCGCCGGCCTCCGGCGCCTCGACCTTGACGACCTCGGCGCCCATGTCGGCGAGGTACATGCCGCACACGGGCCCGGCGACGAGATGGGCGAGCTCGAGCACCCGATAGCCGGCGAGGGGGAGCGTCACGGCGAC
>MGCE01000068.1 GCA_001790315.1 Candidatus Rokubacteria bacterium RIFCSPLOWO2_02_FULL_72_37
GAGCGCGAGGCCCGTCGCGACGGGCGCCGCGAACTCGGACGCGAACCCGTAGTGCGCCCGGTAGGCGTCGAGGAAGTAGGTGAGCGGGATCGCCCGCGCGACGACCGCCACCGGCTCGGGCAGCACCGAGACCGGATAGTAGATGCCGGCGAGCACCAGGACGAGGTTCACGCTCGCCCACGCGAACGCCTCGGCGCGGTTGCCGAAGAGGGTGATGAGCGCGCAGACCGCGACGCCGACCACCCAGGCGTTCAGGAAGCAGCCCAGGAGAAACGCGCCCAGCGCGAGCCACCCCGGCCGGAGCACGTCGAAGCCGAAGGCCCACCAGCCGAGGAGCGCCAGGAGCGCGAAGATCGCACTCCCGCGCACGATCCCGACCAGCCACGAGCCCAGCGTGAGATGCCGGATGCCGATCGGCGCCATGAACTGGTGCTTCATGGACTTCGACCACACGTCGAGCAGGACCGCGTACGCGACCTCGAGCTGGCAGACGTTCACGACGGACAGCGCGATCGTCCCGACCAGCACGAACGACGCCTGTTCCGGGCTCAGGCGCAGGAAGCGGGTCATGAGGCCGATGGAGAGCACGCCCACGATCGGCCAGAACAGCAGCTCGAAGAAGAAGAACACGTTGCGCGACGCCATGAGCGCGTTCCGCACCAGCACCGCCTCCACGGCGAGGAGCTCAGCGCGCCAGCTCAACGAAGACCTCCTCCAGCTCGGGTTCGCGAACCTGCACGTGCCGCACCACCACGCCCTCGGCGTGGAGCGCGCGCAGCAGCTCGGGCAGGCGCTTCTCGGCCGCGTCCACCGTGCACTCCGTGAAGCCGCCCACCGTCACGCAGCGGAGCACGCCCGGCGCCTCGGCCAGCCACGGCACGTCCGCCGGGTCGAGCCGCAGCGCGATGACTTCTCCCAGACCGATCTGGCGCTTGAGCTCGCCGGAGGTCCCGCGCGCGAGGATCCGCCCCTCCTTGATGAACGCGATCTCGTCGCAGAGCTCCTCGGCCTCGCGCATGTTGTGGGTCGTCAGCACGATCGTCATCGCACGCTCGCGCCGAAGCTCGGCGATGTGTTGCCGCACGCGCACCGACACGTCCGGGTCGAGGCCGAGCGTCGGCTCGTCGAGGAACAGGAGCTCCGGGTCGTTGACGAGCGACTTCGCGAGCGCGACGCGCTGCTTGAGCCCCGTGGACAGCTCGCTGTACGGCACGCGCCGGTGCGGCCCGAGCTCGGCGAGCTCGATCAGCTCGTCGATCCGCCGCCTGAGCGGCGCGCCCGCGAGGCCGTAGAGGCGTCCGTAGAAGGCGAGGATCTCACCGACGCGCAGGCTCCAGAGGAACGAGGGGCGGCCGCTCGCCATGTTGAGGCGGCGGCGCAGCGCTCCCGCCTCCCGCACCACGTCGTGGCCGAGCACGCACACGCTCCCGCCGTCGGGAGTGAGCAGCGTCGCCAGGATGGACAGGAACGTCGTCTTGCCGGCGCCGTTCGGCCCCAGCAGACCGAAGATCGCGCCGCGCGGGACCGCGAGCGAGACGCCCCGCAAGGCCGGCGTCTCGCGACGACGGAGCCAGCCCGAGCGGAACGTCTTCGTGACGTCGCGCGCG
Source organism: Candidatus Rokubacteria bacterium RIFCSPLOWO2_02_FULL_72_37 (assembly GCA_001790315.1). Taxonomy (GTDB): domain Bacteria; phylum Methylomirabilota; class Methylomirabilia; order Rokubacteriales; family CSP1-6; genus GWA2-73-35. The sequence continues at coordinate 1,608 of MGCE01000068.1, forward strand.
TCGATCGCGAGCATACCGGTGAATGATACCATCGGCGCGATGCCGCCCTCCGACGAGTGGCGCTGCGCCGTCGCGGCCGTGCCGCCCGGTCACACTGCGACGTTCCGCCTCGACTGCGGCGGCCGCACGGTGAGCGGGTTCGTCGTCAACCACGACGCGCGCTACCGCGCGTACGTCAATCGCTGCCCGCACCGCGGCACCCCGCTCGACCTCTGGCCCAACGAGCTCCTCGCCGAGGACGGGCGCGCGCTCGTCTGCTCCACGCACGGCGCCCTCTTCGAGCCCGACACCGGGTTCTGCACGGCCGGTCCCTGCGCGGGCGACCGCCTGACGCCCCTGCCCCTGGTCGTCGACGGCGACACACTCGCGGTCTCCTGCCCTCAACGCCCGCCGCCGTCCGCGCGGTAGAGCATCCAGGCTCCTTCCCGCGCGACGAGCCGGTAGCCGTCGGGCGGCGCCGGGAGCTCCGACACGCGCTCGAGCACGTACTCGCTCCTCCCCACATTCGTCGGCGAGAGATAGATCTCCCGGCGGGTCGCGAGGTGCGCCACGATCCGGTCATTCGCGGTCACCGAGGCCCCGGGTGGCACGCGCGCCATCAGCGCGTAGGCCGCCCGTTGCTCGGGGCCGAGCCGCCAGCGGTCGACCATGAAGTCGTTGAACGTCCGCGCGGTCATCGCCACGCTCACGACGCAGGCGAGCGCGAGCACGCCGGCCGGGACCCGCGGTCGGCGCGTCGCCGCAAAGGCGCACAGCGCCGCGTAGCCCTCGACGGCGGCGAGGACCAGGAACGGCAGAACGAACGACTGGTACTGCGCCCGGTGGTTGACGAGGATCGGATCGAGGCTCAAGAGGTTCATGGCGAGCGTCGGGGTCACCGCGAGCAGCGCCCGCGGCGCCAGGAGCGGGAGGAAACCGAGCGGGGCCAGGAGCTTCACGAGATAGAACAGCTTCGCTGGCGCGAGACCCACCGCCAGCCAGCGCCACGGACGCACCACCACGTTCGTCAGGATCTCGCCCGCCGACGAGCCCAGGTACGCCCAGCGGTGGAGGTGCGAGTACGGCGCGCCGCGCAGCGGCGGCATCAGCACCCGAAGGTCCACGAAGAGCACCACGAGGGCGGCGATGACGACGGCCGCGCCGAGCGCCCGGCGCCCCCGCGCCGCGGCGAGCCAGAGGCCGAAGCCCACGACGGCGACCGCCGCATCCTCGCGACACGCGAGGGTCACGACCAGGGCCGCGGCGCACCACGCGGGCCGCCTCGCGTCGAACGCCCACGCGGCGGTCACGATCAGCGTGATTGCGAACGCCTGCGGGTGGATGTCCCGGATGTTGATGCCGTGGAGCGATGGATTCACGAGGAGGAGGAGGGCCAGAACGGCGGCCGCCGGGGCGCCGACGTGACGTCCGGCGAACGCGAACATCGCGATGCCGCCGGCGGCGAGGACCAGCGTCTGAGCCACGAGCAGGATCTCGGCGCCGGGCGCGACCCACTGGAGCGGCGCCAGCAGGTAGAACACGGGCGAGAAGTGCTCGCCCCAGAAGCTGATCGGGTTCGGCGTCGTCGGCATGGTCGTCCGGGCCCCGTGCCCCATCGCGAGGCTCCAGATCACCTGGACGTACTGGCCGAGGTCCAGCGCGTGCGTCCGGAGCGCCCAGTGCCGCGTGACCGCGACGAAGGACATCCCGAGGGCGTACGCGACGACACCGACGGCGACGGCCCGCGCCGGACGCACGGCCGGCAGCGGCCACGGTCGCACGAGCCAGCGCAGCCCCGCCACCCCCGCGAGCGCGACGACGACGTCCTCCACGCGCGTGAGCGACACGCCGGCCAGCGTGGCGCCACCCGTCGCCGTCTCCCACGCCGCGACGGCGACGAGCGCCGCCGTCAGCGCGTCGAGCCCGCGCAGGAGCGGCGTCACGACAACCGCGTGTAGCGGGCCCGGAGGCTGTCGAACCGGCGCGAGCGACGCAGGCCGTGCCGGTGGAGCAGGTACCAGAAGCACACCGCGAGGATCCGAAGCCCGTACACGACCGAGGCCAGAAAGCCCGCCGACGACGCTTCCGGGAAGTACCGCGTCGGCACCGCGATCTCCGCGATCCTGAAGCGCGCGGCCACCACCTGCGCGATGATTTCCTGGTCGAAGACGAAGCTGTCCGAGTTGGCGCCGAAGTTGACCGTCTCCAGCACCTCGCGCCGGAAGGCCCGGTACCCCGTGTGGTACTCCGACAGGTGGAGCCCGAGCACGCGATTCTCGAGCGACGTCAGGAAGCGGTTGGCGACGTATTTCCACCAGGGCATCCCCTGCCGGAGCGCCGAGCCCTCCTTCAGTCGCGAGCCCAGGACGACGTCGGCCTCGTCGCGGATCAGCGGTTCGATGATCTTCGGCACGAGCGTCGGATCGTACTGATAGTCGGGGTGGACCATCACCACCACGTCCGCACCGGCCCGCAGCGCCTCGGCATAGCAGGTTTTCTGGTTCGCCCCGTACCCGTAGTTGCGGTTGTGCACGAAGATCTCGAGACCCAGCTGGCGGGCCACGTCCAGGGTCGCGTCGGTCGAGCCGTCGTCGACCAGGATCACGAGGTTCACCGCGTCCTTCGGCAGCTCTTCGTAGGTCATGCGGAGCGTGCGGCCCGCGTTGTACGCCGGCATCACCACCACGACCTTCGGTCCGTGCGCGCCGGGGTCCACGTCAGTCGCCACGGTTCGAGTAGAGCCGGCGCCCACCGGCTTGCAGCAGCAGGTGGACGCGCTCGGGCGGCAGGGCCCGCACGACGCTCCGTCCCGGCCCGACGCCGGTCACGAGGAAGAGGCGGCCGCGACCCGCCCACGCCGCCTCGAGCCGCTGGGAGTCCCAGAACGCGTCCCGCGTGTCCGGGAACGTCGCGCCGAACGCGAGGTTCGACTGCAGCCCGTTGACGATCCGCACCGGCGCCGCCAGGTGCAGGAGCAGCGTCGCGCCGTTCTCGATCGGCCCCTCGTGAGCGACCACGTCCCCCGAGGCCAGGCGTCGCGAGAGCGCTTCGGCGATCGGCGTGACCGAGCGGGTCCGCACGAATTGCGCCATCCCCTCCCCCGCCACGGCCGGCAGGAAGGCCATCGTCGTGGCGAGCGCGATGCCGATCCCGAGCGCGGCCGCGCGCTGCCAGACCGCGATCGCCATCGCCGTGGTCGCGATGCTCGTGATCACGGCGCCCCGGAACAGGATGGGCAACCACGGACCGAGCGGAGACTGCACCCCCGGCTGTCCACGGGCGGCCTGGTTACGGGTGGCCACGTCGAGGCTGGCGAGCGCTTCGCCCGGGATGCGCACGACGCCCGCCCACACGAGCCAGAACGCCGCTGCCGCGGTCGCGAAGAGGACGAGCAGAGGCACCGTCAGCGTGCGGGGCCGGGGGGACCCCGGCGCCGCGTCGAGCGTCTCGTCCCACACACGCGCGACGAGCAGTGCGAGCGCCGGGAACGCCGGCAGCCCGTAGTGCGGCAGCTTGAACGGCGACACCGTGAAGAAGCCGACGACGAAGACCGCCCAGAGCCCGAGCAGCAGCCAGAGGCGGCCGGTCGCGTCCCCCCACGGCCGCCGGAACGCGCGCCGGACCGCCCAGGGCAGCGCGAGCGTCCACGGCAGGAAGGCCAGCAGCGTCACGACGAAGAATTCGACCGATCCGAGCGGCACGTCCTCGTCGGGAAACACGCGCTGGCGGATGAAGTTCAGCAGGTGGTTGTCCACGATCGTGTACCAGAGGAAGCCGTGGTTGCGCGCCTCGACCAGCAGGTACCACGGCAGCGCGATCCCCGCGGCGAGCGCCACGCCCCACCACGGCACCCACGGTGCGAGGGGCCGCTCGCGGGTGAGCCAGAAGAAGACGCCGACGACCAGGAGTGGACCGAGCGCGCCGAGCAGGTCCTTCGTCAGCGTCGCCAGACCCAGGCTCGCGTAGAAGAGCGCGAGGCCCCAGCGCCCGCGCCCCTGGTAGACCAGCACGAAGCCCGCGTACGCCAGGAGGATCCACAGGATGAACACCATGTCCGGCTTCACGATGCGGCCGTAGAGGAACATGCCGAGGTTGGCGGCGACCATGAGCCCGGCGAGCAGGCCGAGGCGGGGCCCGCCGAGCAGCATGCCGAGGCGAGCCGTCACCGCGGCGACACCGACGGCGGCGAGCGCGGACCAGAGTCGCGCCGCGAACGGCGTCGATCCGGCGAGGTCGAAGGACGCGGCCATCAGCCAGTACAGCACGGGCGGCTTGTCGAAGTACCGGACCCCGTTCGCCCGCGGCGTCACGTGATCGCCGGTGGCGAGCATCTCCCGCGCGACCTCGGCGTGGAATCCCTCCGGTGGGTCGATGAACGGGGCCGCGCCGAGCCCCACGAAGTACAGGCCCATGACGACCAGGGCGACGCCGAGCGCGACTCCCCGCACCGCAGACCGTTATCCGGACGACCGGTCCACGCCGCTGCCTCTCATACCACCGCGACCACGGCGTCCGCGGGCAGGCGTCGAAGGAACGCCGCCAGCGCGGCCTCGAGGTACGCGAGGTCACGGGACTCGAGCGTCACCTTGACCTTGTACTCGGGGTTCGCGAACTCCGGATAGGAACCCAGCAGCAGCTGCGGGAACTCCGCGAGCAGGGTGTTGAGGTGGTCGGCCAGCAGTCCCTCCCCGACCCGGACCAGGACGCTGCGCAGGTGGATCGGCGCATCACGAAACCGCTCCCGGAGCGCCTCGAATTTCTGCCGGAAGATCTCGGGAACGCCCGGCAGGACATAGACGTTCCGCATGAGGATCGTCGGGAAGCGAACCGGCTCGCCGCCGATCAGCTCGGCGCCATCCGGCATCTCGGCCATCTTGAGGTGCGCGTCGTTCAACCGATCCCCGTAGTAGCCTCGGAGGATCGCCACCAGCCGCGCGTGACGCACGACCTTCACCGCCATCGCCCGTGCGACGCCCTCGATGGTCACGTCGTCGTGAGTGGGTCCGACCCCGCCCGACGTGAAGACCACGTCGTAGCTCCGGCTCTGCCTCCCGACCTCCTCGGCGATCAGCTCCACGTCGTCGGGCACCACGCCGATGCGGCGCACGTCGACGCCGAGCGCCCGGAGCTCGCGACAGAGGAAGGTCGCGTTGGCGTCCGCGATCTTGCCGGAGAGGATCTCGTTGCCGACGAGCACGATGCCCGCAGTCTTCGGCATGCCCTCGGATTCTATCACTCGGGCGGCCGCCGGCCG